>CAMIVR010000005.1 GCA_946402065.1 uncultured Brevibacillus sp.
CGCACAGCGGCCTTCAATTTTGATGTTGGCACTCATGCGGCGGAACTCTTCCACGTGCATGAAGCGGTTTTCAAAGACGGTTTCCGTGACGATGCTCGTCCCTTCAGAAGTCAAGAGCAACGCCATCATCTGGGATTGCATATCGGTTGGAAAGCCCGGGTACGGCAGCGTCTTCACGTCGACAGATTTCAAAGCGCCCGTGCGTCGCACACGGATCCCGTTTTCCTGTTCATCGACCTCGACTCCCATCTCGCGGAGCTTGGCAGTCACTGATTTGACATGGTCGCAGATCGCTCCCTCGACGAACACATCGCCGCCGGTAATCGCTGCTGCGATCATGAACGTACCTGCCTCGACGCGGTCAGGAATGACGTAATGCGTGCAGCCATGCAGTCTGTCAACGCCTTCAATACGGATGGAGCCCGTTCCGGCACCGCGGATTTTTGCCCCCATGCTGTTGAGGAAGTTGGCAAGATCGACGATTTCCGGTTCTTCTGCGGCATTTTCAATCACGGTCGTCCCGTCTGCCAGCGCTGCCGCCATCATAATGTTTTCCGTAGCGCCGACGCTGGCAATATCCAGATAGATCTTTGCGCCGGTCAATCGCCCTTTGACTTTTGCCTCGATAAACCCTTGTCCGATTTCGATCTTTGCGCCCATTGCCTCAAAGCCTTTGAGGTGCTGATCGATCGGCCTTGTGCCGATTGCGCAGCCGCCTGGCAACGCTACCCGCGCTTTGCCTTGACGAGCAAGCAATGGACCCATTACCAAAAAGGACGCTCTCATTTTTCGAACCAGCTCGTAGGGAGCTTCAATGCCTTTTAAGCTTGTTGCATCGATTGTGAGTGTCTCGTTATCATATGTAATTGCAATCTGCAAGGTTCTCAGTAATTCGCAAATGGTATGGACATCATCTAACCCCGGCACATCATGAATCAGACATGTTCCTTCTTCTGCCAGTATCGATGCCGCAATTATGGGAAGAACCGCGTTTTTTGCGCCTGATACTTTCACATTTCCCGCTAATGCCTTACCACCGCGGACAACGATTTTATCCAATGTGTACCCCTCCGCGTGCTATGCTTAATATTCCGCTGTGATGATTGGTGTCCCTGCGGTGAATCGCGTGACCTTGTTCAACTGATCCAAGTGTGCAGCGACCTGTAGGTTCATTTTCCTCTCGCCTGCGTGTATGTATGGCTCCCACAATCCGGTCAAGCCTGAAATGCTAACAACGGATTCGTCTACGAGTCGTTCTACTTCTTTTGCCTGGAGGGACTGCAAAATGGAAGATACCATCTCCTCCTGGTGATCAACACTCAGTGTATCATTGTACATTCCGCGAATACAAGTACTATTTTGCCCATTCTGGCGCTCTTCTTTCAACACTTTGTTCACACGTTCTTGTGCTTTCACAAGATCTTGTAGAGATTCGCGCTTCCCCTTCAGTTTGACCACTATATACACGCCAATTTTTCCCGTTTGCGGTACGCCGATCAACTGGTAATCGAGCACATACGCGGGCGCCTTCATGCTCCCTGCGTATATGTCCATTCCTTTTTCCTGCCGGTTTTCAATCCGGGTCTTCCCGAGCAGCTTTTTTTGCCATGTATCTTGTACAATCCGTAGTTCATTTTGATTAATGACCGCAGGCAACGATACGCTCGTGCGCATCTCGACCTCTGTTACGGCAATGCCCTTGTCCTCCATCGCCTTTGCCAGCTGCTCCACATCTGATTGTTTCAGCCCGTTGGCAGTAGCCGGAATGAACGGGGCAACCAGAACGATCGCCAGTAATCCGCAAAGAGCCCATCCCCATTTTCCAATGCTCATTGTACCCTCTCCTCAAACAATACCTCTTCGCTCTCTCTGTATCTGAGTCTATACGGTATAGTTTGCACGAATTACTGGTTGGATATACCAGTCATTTTTCGACTCTGTTCAGGAAAACAGATTTTGCAGCATGAGCGATGAGCCCAAATACTCCAAGAAAAACCGGGATACGATGTAGCCGACGACGATCGAAAGCAAAATTTGCAGCAGCTTGGCCCGTGCGCTATTCGCTTTGTGCACAAACAGATCGAACCGGAAGGCCTGCAAGGCCCACCAGCTTAACCCGATGCAGATAATCGACAGCACAATATTAATCAACGCTGATACGCCTAATGACCCTATCACATTGTACACTCCTTTTGTCATTTGTCAAAGCTGTTTGGAAAAACTTGGCTTATCGCCTAGTCCAATAGCGAAAGCTTTACCGCGTTAGCGATATACAGCTTTTTGAAGGTATAAAATGCGGAAAAAGGGCGGCGTGGCTGCCGTCCTTTTTCGCTTATGCTTCCCTGCTTTCCTATTGTTGCTGATCGGGTATCTGCATATTCCCAAAATCAAAGCTCGGATTCAGGTTGTTGTGGACAAAAGTCGTAACGGCCCCGGGCAAAATGCCAAATGCGACTGTGGCCAGCAAGGCAACGCCGATGACAAAGGCGACTGTGCCCGGTACGCGCAACCGCGCTTCTGTCGTCCCCGGCCGCATGTACATTTGCCGGATAAAGCCAAAGTAGTAGTAATAGGAGACGACACTCGTGGCCAACATAATCCCGGCCAACCAGTAGCTCCGATGGACAATCGCACTCATGAAGAGATAAAATTTACCGAAAAATCCAGCGCTGATCGGAATACCCGCAAGCGACAGGAGGAAAAATGTCATCGCAATCGCTACAAACGGCGAGCGGTGGTACAAGCCGGCGAACCCCTTCAGCTCCTCTGTCTGCTGATCGCGACTGACAACCTGAATGACTGCGAATGCCCCGAAGCTCGCCAGCAGGTAGGCAAACAGATAAAAGATGCTCTGTTCAAAAAAGAGTTGGGTCAACGTGATAAACGGCACCAGGATGTAACCGGCCTGAGCGATCCCCGAGTAGGCCATGATCCGTTTTACATTCGTCTGTCTGAGCGCCATGGTGTTGCCGATGATCATCGACAAGCCGGCCAGAATCGCCAGATACCAGCTGTACTCTTCCAGCAGGATGCGCTCTCCCGACGGCCCGACCAACCCGATATACGAGAGGAACAGAAACCGGAAGACGATGGCAAACCCCGCCGTCTTGGAGACGACTGCCAAATAGGCCGTGACCGGTGTCGGTGCCCCTTGGTAGACATCCGGTGCCCATAAGTGGTTGGGCACGACCGCTATCTTGAAGGCAAGTCCGGCGACGATAAACGCGAAGGACAGCGAGACAAGGAAGCCGAAGCCTGACGTATACGCTTCGCCGATGCGCGAAGAGATTTCGAACAAATTCGTCGCCCCGGTCAAACCGTACAGATAGGACATCCCGAACAGGGTGATCGCCGTCGCGATTCCGCCGGAAACGATATATTTGAACGCAGATTCATTGCTTTGCAACGATTTTTTTCTCATCCCGACCAATACGTAGGACGACAGCGACAGCAGTTCCAGACCGACGAACAGCGTAATCATGTCGGAGGACGAGGCCATGACCATCGCGCCCAGCAGGCCGGCGAGCAGCAGATAGTAGTACTCCCCCCGATGCTCCACTTCGCCTGACTTCAGGTACGCTTGCGAGAGCAGCAGCGTGAATGCAATTCCGCCGAGGAACAGCAGCTTGAACGCATTGCCGAAATCGTCGACACGCAGCATTTCGCCCATGTACGAGATGGGCTTTGACAAGCTGATCATGTTGTGAATGACGAATCCGCCAGCCACGACGACACCCAGGATCGCGAGCCAACCGAGGACTGCCCGATTTGTCCGTTTGCCCATGAACAAATCAATCAGGGAGAGCAATGTCGCAAACCCCAGAACGGTAAATTCGGGTAGAAGGTAGCTCCAATTGTACGAAAAGATATCTTTGACTTCCATCGCTTACCCCCCCATTCCCGTAACGATTGGCACGATTGTTTTTAAGGTGTTCTGCAGCGGGTCGCTAAGCACTTCCGGATATATCCCGATCAGAATGATGAGGCCCATGAGCACGACCATCGGAATCACTTCCATCGGTTGCGCGTCTGCCAGCTTCCTCAGCCGGTCAGGTGTCGGGCCGAATGTGGTCCGCAGCACCGCCCGCAGCAGATAGACAGCCGTCAGGATAATGCCGAGCGCACCGACAGCGGCGATGACCGGCTTTACGCCGAACAATCCGAGGAAGGCGAGGAACTCGCTGATAAATCCGGACATGCTGGGAAGTCCGAGGGAAGCCATCGCGCCGGCGAGGAAGACCCCGCTGACAAACGGCATCGACTTGGCCAAACCGCCCAGCTCGCCGATCGTCGAGGTTCCCGTACGCTCCCAGATCACGCCGATGATAAAGAACAGCAGCGCCGAGATAAAGCCGTGCGAGACTGCCTGGAAAATAGCGCCCTGGAAGCCAATCGTATTCATCGCTGCCAGACCGAGCAGGATAATTCCCATATGGCTGATACTAGAGTAAGCCAGGACCATTTTCAGGTCTTTTTGGACAAACGCCAGCACGGCGCCGTAGAGAATGTTGATGACGCCCAGGATGGCCATCCAGGTGGCGAAGTGATAGGCTTGCTCAGGGAAAAATCCGATTCCCATGCGCAGCAAGCCATATGCCCCCATCTTCAGCAGGATCCCCGAGTGAATCATGACGATCGACGGCGGTGCCTGAACGTGCACCTTCAGCATCCAGGTGTGGAACGGAAAAATCGGCAGCTTGATGCCAAAGGCGATAAACAGCGCCAGGAACAACCCGAACAAATATCCGGGCGGCAGTGCCGACACAATCGGATTATTCGGTGTCGTCAGCGACTTCGTCAGCTCTGCGATACTCATCGTCGGGTTGCCGGAGACGTTCGGTACGCTCAGATAAATGACCAGGAACGCAATCAGCATGATCGCCGAACCGACACCATTGTAAAGCAGGAATTTATTGGCCGCTTTTTCCCTCTCCCCATACCCCCAAATCCCGATCAGGAAATAGGTTGGAATCAGCGTCATTTCAAAGAAAATGAAGAACAGAAACAGATTCTGCGAGGAAAAGACGCCGAACATCCCGATAAGCAGCAGATGAAAGAGTATAAAGTATTCCTTCAGCCGCTTGTTCAATTGCCAGGAGGCGACTGCCGCCAGTGCAGCAACGATCGACGTGAGCAGAATCAGCGGCATCGACAAGCCGTCTACGCCCATTTCATAGTCAATCGTAAAGGCGAAGACCTGACCCGTTTGCTCCGTTCCGACCGGAATGGCGATCCACGATGCCTTTTCCGCAAATTGCATGCCTTGCTGCTGATAGTCGAAGTAGGTAAACAACAAGAGCGACAGCACCAGCGGCAGAAGTGTTCCGAGAATCCCGATCTGCTTGATTGCCCTACCATGCTTCTTGGGGATAAAAGCAAGGACCAGAATCGCGAGCAATGGCGAGAACGTGATCAAGGAAAGTAGATAACTATTTGCCAAAAGGAACACCTCCTTGTGCCGTAAATCCGATCAGGATCAGCACCAAACCGACCAGGACGACCAGCCCGTACGTCTGCATTTGGCCGTTTTGCAGGTACGCGTGCAGACGCCCCAGGCCCTGGGCAATTTTTGCAACCAGGTTAACCAGCCCATCGACGATATAGCGATCAAACAGGTTGAGCACATATCCCAAGCCCTTCAGCGGGCGAACAAACACGTAGTGATAGAACTCGTCGATGTAGTATTTGCGGTAGGAAAGCTGGTACAGCCACGGCAGCGGAGACGAGATGATCCGATCCGAGACCGATTTTTTCACATAAATAAGGTAAGCGAGCCAGATCCCCAGGAGCGAGACTGCGATCGCGACGATCTGTACCCAGACAGCAGAGTGGCCCTCCGCCTCGCCAAATATGTCGTTAATCGCTTCGCCTACATTGCCTGCCAGCAGCCACTCGTGCAGAGTGGGGGCAAACGGCATATTGATAAAGCCCGCGACGACAGCCAGAACAGCGAGGACAATCATCGGCAAGGTCATCGTTGCCGGAGACTCATGTACCTTAGACTTCTCGTCACTATTCGATTTGCCCGTAAACGTCAGGAAGAACAGCCGGAACATGTAAAACGCGGTAAAGAACGCGGCAATCAAGCCAATCCAGAGCAGATCGTAGCGATGCGCTGCGTAAGCCGCACCGAGAATCTCTTCTTTTGACCAAAAGCCGGAAAACGGGGGAATTCCGGCAATTGCCAGACAGCCGATCAAAAAGACCCATCCGGTAACCGGCATTTTTTTCCACAGTCCGCCCATCTCGAAGATGTCCTGCGTATGGACAGCATGAATGACGCTGCCTGCGGCAAGGAACAACAGCGCTTTAAAAAACGCATGGGTCATCAGGTGAAACGTTCCGGCTACGTATCCGGCTGCACCGGCGACGCCGAGCGCCAGCATCATGTAGCCGAGCTGACTGACCGTAGAATACGCCAGCACGCGCTTGATGTCACGCTGGCTCAACCCGATGGAAGCAGCGAAAATCGCAGTAAATCCGCCCACGTAAGCAACTACCGTCAAAGCTGTTGGCGAGGCGATGAACAGCGGATAGGTTGCCGCCACCAAATAGACGCCGGCAGCGACCATCGTCGCGGCGTGAATCAATGCCGAGACAGGCGTCGGGCCTTCCATCGCATCGGGCAGCCACGTATGCAGCGGAAATTGTCCCGATTTTCCCATCGCTCCGACAAAAATCAGGATCGCCGCCAGAGAAGTCATCCACGGCTCCAGCCTGCCAAGCGCAACTGCGTTGAAAATCTCCGTATACTCAAAGCTACCTGTCCACCAGAACAGCAGCGCGATGCCGATAAACAGCCCCACATCGCCGATACGCGTGACGATGAACGCTTTCTTGGCAGCCGCTTTTGCTTCCGGTTTGGAGAAGTAGTAGCCGACCAGCAGGAACGAGCAAACGCCAACCAGTTCCCAGAAAATGTACACCTGCAGCAGGTTGGGCGAAATGACCAGCCCGAGCATGGAGAAGGTAAAGAGCGACAGGTATTGATAAAACACGGGAAAGCGCTCGTCTCCGTGCATATAGCCTCTGGAATAGATTTGCACCAGCAAGCTGACCAGCGTAACGATGACCAGCATCATGGCATTTAACTGATTCACTTCATAGCCCATTCTGACGACGATGTCTCCGATGTGCAGCCAGTCTACCGGAAACTTGACGTCAGTGGCTCCTTCCTGAAAACGCGCCCAAAAGGTCATCAACGCCATCACAAAGGAAATTCCCGTAGCGAGGATACCGATATAGGCAGCTCCCTCTCTCAATAGCTTGCCAAACGAGACGATCACGATGAAGGCAAAGAGCGGGAAAAGAGGGATGAGCCAAGCGTATTGCATGATTGTATCCATATCTTCACCTATCCTTTTCCATTTCTAACGCTTCATCGAATTCATCTCGTCGACATTGACTGTATCGCGGTTCCGGTAGAGTGCAATCAGGATGGCGATGCCTAACGCCACCTCAGCGGCAGCGACGGTCATCGTAAAGAGTGAAAAAATTTGACCGGTGATGGCCGGGTGCAAGCCGAGCTTGGCAAACGCAACCAGGTTGATGTTGACCGCATTGAGCATCAATTCGATCGACAGCAGCACGATCACGGCATTGCGCTTGGTCAGAGCGCCGTACAGCCCGACGCAAAAGAGTATCAGGGCCACGAGCAAATAGGAAGATATCGGTACTGTCAACACGCTTAGTCACCCTCCTTTTTGGCCATGATGATGGAACCGACAAGCGCAACCAGCAGCAGCACGGAAACCAGTTCAAACGGAATCACAAACTTGGTAAAGACTTCGATCCCGATCTCTTTCGGATGGCCTTCCATTGCAGCCGCAGCTTCTGTCGGAGCCGGCCAGACCGTATTTTGAATCCCTGTAAAGACGATGACAAACAGCGCAGCGACAATGAGAAAGCTGATGATTTTGCTTTTCTTGCGGTGTCCCGGCACTTCCTGATCGTTATGCTTCGTCAGCATGATTCCAAACAGCATCAGGATGGAAATCGCTCCGGAATAAAGCAGCACCTGTGAAATCGCGACAAACTGCGCGCCCAACAGAACAAACAGTCCGGCAATGCTCAAAAATGTAACTCCCAACGATATGACCATATGTACAACGCGGGTGAAGCTGATCATAAAGACCGCTCCCCCGATCGTCAGAAGAGACAGGATAAAAAAGGCCGCGAATGAGCCACTCATCATTAGTTCTCCTCCCTGACGTTGGAATTGTTGTCATCCAACCATTTGAGGTTTTTAAACAATTCGTCACGGCTGTACTCAGCCAGCTCAAAATTATTCGTCATCACGATCGCTTCTGTCGGGCATACCTCCGTACAGAGATCGCACAGAATACAGATTTCAAAGTTGATGTCGTACGTTTCAATGATTTTCCCTTTTTTCGCCGGATCGGGATGCGGTCTGCCCGTCAGCGAAATGCACTCCGTCGGACAGATACGGGCACACTGGTTGCAGACGATGCACTCTTCCGGTCGAAAGTGCTGAATCCCGCGAAAGCGTGGCGGCATAGGAAAGGGGACATCCGGGTAGGAGGTCGTTACGTTTTTTTCGGTCAGCTTTTTCAAAGTAAAGCCAAGGCCTTTTGCGAAACCTAGCATGATTCTCACCCCTTTACGTATGGATGGTGCTTACAGGTGAAACATCCCTTGTCTGTATGAGACGACTACGGCCGTTAGCAAGATATTTAACAGGGCAAGCGGCAGCAAGCCTTTCCAGGCAAAAGTCATCAACTGGTCTGCACGAATCCGCGGCATGGTCGCACGCAGCCAGAACTGAAAGAAGACGTACAGGGCGAATTTCAATACGAACCAGACGATCCCCGGGATGAACGAAAGCGCGGGGTGAATGGGCAGCCAGCCGCCCAGGAACAGCACGGTGACCAATGTCGCCATGGCAAACATATAGACGTATTCCGCCAGCATGAACATGGCAAAACGGAAGCCGGAGTACTCTACGTGATAGCCGGAGACGAGCTCTGACTCCGCCTCGGGCAAGTCGAACGGCGAGCGGTTGAGCTCAGCCTGGGCAGCGATGATGAACACGATGAAGCCGAGAATTTGCGGGACGATGTTCCACATGTGCTCCTGTGCTTCAACGATTTCACGCAAGTTCATGCTGCCGGTCATCAGCACAATCCCGACGAGCGACATGACGAGTGCAACCTCGTAGCTGATCATCTGTGCCGCCGAGCGCAGGCCGCCGATCAAGGCGTACTTGTTGTTCGAGGCCCAGCCGGCCGTAATGACGCCAAGTACGGTAATGCTGGAAAAGCCGACGTAAAACAAGATGCCAATCGCCAAATCGGCAAATTGAATGCTTTCCGTAAACGGCATGACAGCCAGTACGATAAAAGCAGGCGCATACGCCAAAATCGGCGCGAGGCCATACAGCACCTTGTCGGCATCTTTCGGTCGCGTATCTTCTTTGATCAGAAGCTTGGCAACGTCGGCGACGGTCTGCAGCAGCCCGAGCGGACCGACCCGGTTCGGACCGGGGCGCAGCTGCATCCAGCCAATGACTTTACGCTCAAAGTAAATCGCATAGGTAACAAACGCCAGTACAACCAACAGCAGCACCACGGCTGACAAAGCGAAAATAAACACACTCCAAGCAGACGGCGCTTGTTTGATCAGATCGAGCATTACGCGTCTACCTCCCCTAGGACAATGTCGATGCTTCCGAGGATTGCTACCATGTTCGACAGGTTGGCTCCTTGCAACAGCGAAGGGAGGATCTGCAGGTTGTTAAACGACGGACGACGCAGCTTCAAGCGCCACGGCTTATCCTTGCCCTGGCTGGCGATGTAGACACCGATCTCACCGCGCGGCGATTCGATACGGACGAACGTTTCCCCTGCCGGCGGACGGATAACGCGCGGAACCTTGCCCATCGTCTCGCCTTCTTTCGGAAACTGATCAAGCGCTTGCTCCAAAATACGCAGCGATTGTTCGATTTCTGCCATCCGCAGGTGGTATCGGGCTAGACAGTCCCCGTCGGTCGAGGTCGGAACGTCGAACTCGAAGCGGCTGTACAGCGAGTACGGTTCATCCTTGCGCAAGTCCCATTTCACGCCGGTACTGCGCAGCATGACGCCTGACAGCGAGTAATCGATTGCCGTCTTGGCATCGAACTTGCCGATCCCTTTCAGCCGATGAATAAAGATTTCATTGCCGCTGACCAGTGTATGGTAGTTGGCAAATTCCTTTTTCATGTACTGCACGAAATCCTTTGCCTTGTCGATCCAGCCGGGCGGAGCATCCCACTTCACACCGCCGACGCGCATGTAGTTAAAGGTCATGCGTGCCCCGCACAGCTCATTGAACAGATCGAGAATCATCTCGCGGTCGCGGAACGCATACAGGAACGGGCTCATCGCACCGATATCGAGCAGATAGGTTCCCCACCAGACCAAATGGCTGGCGATCCGGTTCAACTCCATCGCGATCAGCCGAAGAAAATCGGCGCGCTCCGGTATTTCCAGCCCCATCATGGTCTCAACGGCATGACAGAGCACGTAGTTGTTGGTCATGGCAGAAATGTAATCGAGGCGGTCGGTATACGGAATAATCTGCGTGTAGGTCAAATCCTCGGCCAGCTTTTCCGTTCCGCGGTGCAGGTAGCCCATCACGGGTACCGCTTCTGTAATGGTTTCCCCGTCAATCATGACGACAAGCCGAAACACCCCGTGCGTGCTGGGATGCTGCGGTCCTACGTTCAGAAGCATTTCTTCCGTACGAATTCCTGTTGCCGGAGATGTGATCGTATGATTAGTCGGCAAATCCACGCTCATGTCTTACACCTCCTCATCGTACTGTACGTAATCTTTGCGCAGGGGGTAGCCAACCCACTCATCAGGAAGCAAAATTCTCGTCAAATTGGCCCGCCCGGTAAAGGTAATCCCCAGTAAGTCATACGCTTCCCGCTCGTTCCAGTCAGCGCCCTGCCACACGTCCATGACCGAGGCGACGGCAGGTGCCTCCCTGTTCGTCTTTACTTTTACCGCCAGGCTGTGGCGATGCTGATAGGAATACAGATGGTAGTACACTTCCATCCGGTCTTCATAATCGACACCATGCAGGGTAGACAGGTAATCAAATTGCAATTGCTCATCCTGCTTTAAAAACTGCGCCACCTCGTGCCACTTTTCATTAGCCACGATCAGCGTCGGAACCTCTTTTGCCAATTCATTAATGTACGATGATTCCAGAACATCAGGCCCGAACTTGTCTGTCAGCAATTTTACGTACCGATCGAGCAATGGCTGATTAACTGATGGCGGTTTCGGTTCAGCCGGTTCTTCTGCCGCTTTATCCGCTGCCGCTCCGGCTGCTTTGGCTTTCGCTGCTGCGGCTGCTGCCGCCTTGGCCTTTGCTGCCGCTGCTGCTTTGGCTTTGGCATCGGCATCGGCGGATTCCCCTGCTGGTGCGCCTGCTGGTGTACCTGCCTCTGTCGCTCCACCCGCAGCTTCGGCCGCTTCCCTGGCTGCCTTTGCTTTCGCTGCTGCCGCCGCTGCCGCCTTGGCTTTCGCTGCCGCTGCTGCTTTGGCTTTGGCATCGGCATCGGCGGATTCCCCTGCTGACGCACCGTCTCCTGTGGCTTCAGCCGGTGCACTTGCCTCTGTCGTTTCAGCCGCAGCTGCAGCCGGGGCACTCGCCTCTGTCGCTTCAGGCGTAGCTGTAGCCTCAGCGGAGACAGGCGTGGCATTCTCCCCCTGATCCTGTGTTGCCGTATTTTGCTCAGATGAAGGAGCGGCTACCTCACTAGCACCCGCTGCACTTGCCTGACTTTCTTCTCTTTGTCTGCGCAACTCTTCCGCTTTTGCTCGGGCTGCCGCTGCTGCAGCCGCTTTTTCCTCCGGAGTTGGCTTGGTTTTTTCTTCGCTCACTGACTGGTCACCCGCTTTCCAGTCTTCGCTTCATAGCGAATTTTTTCCTGTAATTTGTTGATCCCGTAAATCAATGCGGCCGGATTCGGCGGACAGCCCGGAATATACACGTCTACAGGAACGATCTGGTCTACACCCTTGACGACACTGTATGACTTGATATACGGTCCACCCGCCGTAGCACAGGACCCCATCGCGATAACCCATTTGGGTTCAGCCATCTGATCGTATAGTCTGCGCAGGAGCGGCGCCATTTTTTTCGTCACGGTTCCAGCGACGATCATGACGTCGGACTGGCGTGGAGAAGCGCGGAAAATAACGCCAAAGCGATCAAGGTCGAAGCGTGAACCGCCCGTACCCATCATTTCAATCGCACAACAGGCAAGTCCGAAAGAAAGCGGCCACAGCGAGTTGCTTCTGATCCATCCTTTGAGCGTTTCGATGGTGGTAAACAGGACGTTGCGATTCAGCTCATCTTGCAGCTCTTGCGAGACGCTGTTCAGATCTAGTTCCATTCCAACACCTTCTTTCTCCAGGCATAAATAAGACCGATTACGAGCAGGACGATAAAAATCAGCATTTCAATGAGTGCAAACAATCCCAGTTTGTTGTAAGCGACTGCCCATGGATAGAGGAAAAGTGTTTCAACATCAAAAATGACAAACAAAAGCGCAAAAATATAGTACCTCACATTAAAGCGTCCCCAGCTATCTCCGGTCGGAATGTTGCCACTTTCATAGGTGGTTTGCTTTTCCGGCGTTGGATTGTTGGGGCGGAGCAGAGGCCCGACGAAACTTACGGTAGCTACCGGGAGCAGTACACCCAGTATGATGAAGATGGTAACAATCACGTAATTGTTCGTGTAGATCGCACTCATTTCACGTTCCTCCGTTACTGTAATAATTAGAAAACTTGGCTATTGAACTTACTGTAACGTGATTTACTGCAAAATACCTCCACCATTATAGCAAATTGGAAAATTGGTGTCTAACGAAAGCACTTACATTTCCATTTTGTGTCTGGATTGTTTCAGATAGCCAGCTTTTCCACGGAAACATAATGAAACAGGCAAAAAATCCTTTATAGACCCCCTACTATTATAAGACTAATGATAATTTTCAACCAGTTCTATTTTCGTGTGCTTTCTTCGTCTTCCATAGGAGAAAACTTGGCATGTCAAGCCTTTTGGCTCTCACCTCGTTCATGAAAAGACCTTGTCCCGGGCTGTCGCGGTGGGGAGAGAGAAAAGACATCCATGCCGCTGTTCGCGTGATGAATATGCTACTACGGCTGGCGAATTTGCATCGCCGTACAAGGATGCATGAACCGTTCAAGACAGCGTATACGAGTAGCGAAAGATCGAAAAACCAGAGGAATTGTTACCTCTTGCTCGATCACAGCAGTGACTAAATTCCGCTATTTTCAACATCCAGATTAACCCACAAACACTGCAGCCAGGGAATCGCCAAGAAGAGATAAGCGGAGCTTTTTGACAGCGCCTACCTAGACTCCGCCAAAAAAGTGGAACGTCTTTCGCGCCACATCTACTTCCCTGAGATACACCCGCCGCGAAGCGAGTGGCTTTGGGGCGCGGTTCCGTTTTGGAGCTTGGGGTCCCCGAAAAGTATTCGGAATCCGCTTCGAAGGCCCACGTCACTTTTTGGGGCTCGGCGGAGTCGGCCTTGAATACTTCCTCGGGCGATGTCACTTGCGGAGTGTTCTCTTCTTGGCGGTTCCCCTCGCCTCCACTACACCCACGGTTGCAGGATGTTTACAGAAGGTCATTCCTTGCCGGCCGAAAAAAAAGCCTAGAGGATACTATCCCTAGGCTTGGTATTATTGCAGCAATTGTGGGTTTGCCGAACCAAGGAAATCCTCGTAAATTCTTTCCCAAACCACTGTAAATGCAATTTTTTCGTCATCAGGTATTGCCGGAAGGTTGTCGATCGGGTCCTGCAGATACGGGATGAGCTTGATCAAGACTTCCATCAGCATGGCATCATTGATTTTCAGGAGGTCTTTCAAATCATTTTTGGAATAGCTGAATTCATTCGTATCCTGCTCATGCAAGGTCAATACCAGGCGGCTGAACACCGGATGAACCAGCGCTTCCAGCTTTGAATAGTTCAAAGCGGCTTGTTCTCTTTCCGTAAGCGTAAAAATTTCCTGTACATCAGGAAACGGGTGAACCGGGATATCCCACACATCGCCTTTATCCAATACCAGTCCCCACTTGATAAAGGTTTCAATCGCTTCCTCCTTGGTACCTGGGTAAGCGAAGTTGGATCTCTCCAGAAACCTTTTATGCTTGTTCAAGAGTTGGATATAATTTTCATAGGTCTCTTTATCCTTAAACATGCCGGGATCCAGATCCTCGAACGTTCCCTGCAACCCTTCTACTTCATCCAGCCCTTTTTGCATGTCGGCTTTTGTTTCATACTTCGTTACTACGTAACAGAGCGAATGAAACAGCACGTTCATCTCATATGGCAACACGCTCGGCCAGCCATTTGTTTTATACCCATTCGGAATGACGGTCTCTTCATTGTTCGTGCGAACTTCACGCAACGTCTGCATTTAAACACTCTCCTTGTCTTGACAACGTACCAGCTAGCCAGTTAACTGCCAATCATAATCGTTGTCCTTATTATACACAAAAAGGCGGGTGATTTACCAATCCGTTGAAAACAGCGTGATTTGTGATGAAAAAACCCCCGCACACTGCATGGATGTGCGGAGGTTTTTGGTTAAAGGTTGTTGGTGACTTGGAGTCGCGCTATCGCACGCTGTAATGCACGTTCAGCACGGCGTAAATCAAGGTCCGGATGCTTATCGATCAAGCGCTGTTCGGCGCGGGACTTGGCCGCCTGCGCACGCGCTACATCAATGTTCTCCGGCAATTCTGCAGTTTCGGCAAGAATCGTCAGCTTTTCGCCATGAACTTCAATAAACCCGCCACTTACGGCGATCGCCAGCTCTTTGTCGCCTTCGGTCTTGATCCGAACAGGCGCGATTTTCAGCGGGGTAACGAGCGGCATGTGATTCGGCAAAATACCGAGGTCACCGGAAACACCACGCACGATTACCATTGCAGCTTGACCGCTATAGACAACCCGTTCGGGAGTTACGACTTCAATTGTCAGTTTGCTCACTTACAGTCCTCCCCTTTCCAGGGTTGTCTTACGCCATTTTCTTAGCTTTTTCTACTGCTTGTTCAATCGCACCTACGAACAGGAATGCGGACTCAGGAAGGTCGTCGTGCTTTCCTTCGAGAATTTCCTTGAAGCTGCGAACAGTCTCTTTAACCGGTACGTACACGCCAGGGATACCTGTGAAGACTTCCCCTACGTGGAACGGCTGCGACAGGAAGCGTTGTACGCGTCGCGCACGCGCTACTGTCACTTTATCTTCATCGCTCAACTCGTCCATACCGAGGATCGCGATGATATCTTGCAGTTCTTTATAGCGTTGGAGAATTTTTTGCACGCCGCGTGCCACTTCGTAGTGCTCTTGACCGACGATGTCGGGTGCCAATGCGCGAGAAGTCGACGCAAGCGGGTCAACTGCCGGGTAAATACCCAACTCGGAAATACCACGGTCCAGGTTCGTCGTCGCATCCAAGTGAGCAAACGTCGTTGCCGGAGCCGGGTCAGTATAGTCATCCGCAGGTACGTAAATCGCTTGAATCGACGTTACGGAACCTTTTTTCGTAGATGTGATACGCTCTTGCAGACCACCCATCTCGGTAGCCAGTGTTGGCTGGTAACCTACCGCAGAAGGCATACGCCCGAGAAGCGCGGATACTTCAGAACCTGCCTGAGTAAAACGGAAAATGTTGTCAACGAACAGAAGCACGTCACGGCCTTCTTCGTCGCGGAAGTATTCCGCCATGGTCAGACCAGTCAGCGCTACGCGCAGACGCGCACCTGGCGGCTCGTTCATTTGTCCGAACACCATCGCTGTTTTGGCAATAACGCCGGAATCGCTCATCTCGTGGAAGAGGTCGTTTCCTTCACGCGTACGCTCGCCTACACCAGCAAATACGGAAATACCGCCATGCTCTTGTG
Source organism: uncultured Brevibacillus sp. (assembly GCA_946402065.1). Lineage (GTDB taxonomy): Bacteria > Bacillota > Bacilli > Brevibacillales > Brevibacillaceae > Brevibacillus_D. The sequence continues at coordinate 15,962 of CAMIVR010000005.1, forward strand.
CGATGTTGTTGATCAGCTCTTGGATCAATACGGTTTTACCTACGCCGGCACCACCGAACAGACCGATCTTGCCACCCTTAACGTAAGGAGCGAGCAAGTCTACTACTTTAATCCCGGTTTCAAGGATTTCCGTAGACGTTGCTTGTTCCTCAAAGGATGGAGCGGGACGGTGAATCGGGTCACGACGAGGTACGTCGCCCATTTCTTTCAAGTCGATTGGCTCGCCCAAAACGTTAAATACGCGGCCGAGGGTTACTTCACCAACCGGTACGGAAATAGGGCCGCCTAAGTCAGTCGCTTCCATTCCACGAACCAATCCGTCTGTAGAAGCCATCGCAACGGTACGTACGATGTTGTCTCCCAGGTGAGTAGCGACTTCAACCGTCAAGTCGATGTCACGTTCACCGGAAGTTTGCGCTTTATATTCAATCTTGATCGCATTGTAGATGGCAGGCAATGAACCGCGGTCGAACTCAATGTCGACTACCGGACCCATAACCTGCACCACGCGTCCTTTCGCCATCTTACTTCTTCCCTCCTAAATTGCTTAATTGGAAGCTCCTGATTATACTTGCGAGTTGGCACCGGCAACGATTTCGGAAATCTCCTGGGTGATTGCCGCTTGGCGTGCACGGTTAAAGTTCAAGGTCAAACGGTCGATCATATCGGAAGCATTGTCAGTTGCATTGCCCATCGCAGTCATCCGCGCACCGTGCTCGGATGCCTTGGCTTCGAGCAACGCACTGTACACGAGCGTCTCAGCATACTTAGGCAACAGTTCGGCAAGCACTTCTTCCGCATTCGGCTCGTACTCATAATCGATTTTTTGCGAAACCTCTCCGACCGATTCCAACGGCAGCAAACGTATTGCTTCGGGAATTTGGGAGATTGCGCTTTGGAATTTGTTATAGCAGAGGTAGAGCTCGTCAATTTTTTCCTCGGCGAACAACGATACAGCTGCGCCAGCAATTTTCTTGATGTCAGCAAACTTTGGAGAATCGGACAAACCGGTTACTTCCTGAATGATTGGGTAGTTGCGTCGCTTAAAGAAGTCCCGACCTTTCCGCCCAATGACGAAAATTGCATATTCATCTTGCGACTTGTGCTTTTCCTTGATGGTTTGCAGCACTTTGCGGATCATGTTGCCGTTGTATCCGCCAGCCAGACCGCGGTCAGACGTAATGACGATGTAGCCTGTCTTTTTCACTGGACGAGACTGCAGCATCGGATGTTTTGAATTGCTGCTGCCACTGGCGATGCTGGCGATCACTTCCTGAATTTTGCGGGCATACGGGCGTGCTGCTTCCGCTCGCTCCTGTGCACGGCGCAGTTTGGCGGCGTCGACCATTTTCATCGCTTTTGTAATCTGTCTCGTATTCTTAACGCTCTTGATCCGGCGTTTTATTTCACGCATTCCTTGAGCCATTCGTATTCACCACCTTGGGAGTGCATGCCGCGGTCATCCAACCACAGCATGCGGAAGATGTCTATTTCACAGGCAGATTAACGGCTTACAGCGAAGCCTTTTTTGAATTCTTCAATTGCCGCTTTGAGCTCAGCCTCATCCGGCAAATCTTTGGTCGTGCGAATATGTTCAAACAACTGCGGTTTGTTAGAGTCAATGAAAGACAGCAGTTCTTTCTCGAAACGACGTACGTCAGCTACTGGAACGTCATCGACATAACCCTTGGTTACGGAGAAGATGGAAACTACCTGTTTTTCAACCGGCATTGGCTGGTATTGGTCTTGTTTCAAAATCTCGACAAGGCGCTCACCGCGAGTCAAACGAGCTTGTGTCGCTTTATCGAGGTCGGAACCGAACTGTGCGAACGCAGCCAATTCACGGTATTGAGCCAACTCAAGACGAAGTGGACCAGCAACTTTTTTCATTGCTTTGATCTGTGCGGACCCCCCTACGCGGGATACGGAGATACCGGAGTTAACCGCTGGACGCTGACCTGCGTTGAACAAGTCTGTCTCCAGGAAGATCTGTCCGTCTGTAATCGAGATAACGTTCGTTGGAATGTACGCCGAAACGTCACTCGCTTGTGTTTCGATGAACGGCAGAGCAGTGATCGAACCGGCTCCCAGGTCATCAGACAGCTTTGCCGCGCGCTCAAGCAAGCGGGAATGCAAGTAGAATACGTCACCAGGATAAGCCTCACGACCTGGAGGACGGCGGAGCAAGAGGGACAACTCACGGTATGCAGCCGCTTGTTTGGACAAGTCGTCATATACACACAGCACGTGTTGTCCTTTGTACATGAAGTATTCACCCATCGATACACCTGCATATGGAGCCAGGTACAAGAGTGGTGCCGGATCAGAAGCAGTAGCGGATACGATGATTGTATAATCAAGCGCACCGTGCTTGCGCAGTGTTTCAACTACGCCTGCAACTGTGGATTGTTTTTGACCGATCGCAACGTAGATACAAATCATGCCGTTGCCTTTTTGGTTGATGATTGTGTCGAGCGCAACTGCTGTTTTACCTGTTTGGCGGTCACCGATAATCAACTCGCGCTGCCCACGGCCGATCGGAATCATCGCGTCAATCGCTTTGATACCGGTTTGCAATGGCTCATGGACGGATTTACGTGCCATTACGCCAGGAGCGTTGTTTTCCAGCGGACGGAATTCAGTCGTATTGATTGGGCCTTGGCCATCAAGCGGCTGTCCGAGTGGGTTAACAACACGGCCAAGAAGTGCTTCCCCTACAGGAACTTCCATGATACGGCCCGTGCGTTTTACGCTGTCGCCTTCTTTGATCTCGCGGAACGAACCGAGGATGATGACACCCACGTTATCTTCTTCCAAGTTGAGTACCATACCCATGACACCGTTTTGGAACTCAACCAATTCACCTTGCATCGCTTTGCCCAAACCATGGACGCGAGCGATACCGTCACCAACCTGGATTACCGAACCTACATCGACTACTTCAATCTCAGCTTTATAGTTAGCGATCCGCTCTTTAAGGAGGGAGCTAATTTCTTCCGGTCTGATTGCACTCACTTAAATGTCACCCCATTCATCCAAACGTCTTATAATTGGTGTGCGAAGTGTTCCAATTTGCTCTTGATGCTTCCGTCATACAGACGGTCGCCAATTCTGACAACCACGCCACCCAGAATTGCTGGATCAACAACAGTTTGTACGCGCAGAGTCTTGTTCAGCAATTTGCCAAACGTCTCTACCAACTGTGCCTTTTCTTCTTCGTTTAACGCTTTTGCAGTCGTGACAACCGCATCCGCAATCCCGCGTTCTTCATTGGCCAGCTGTACATACTCGCTAACAATGCCAGCCAGATCGGAGTCGCGATTGTTGTCGATCAGGACTTGTAAAAAGTTGAGCGTTTCTGCTGCTACATGCGCCTGAAACAAATCAGCAACGAGTTGTTTTTTTGCTTCCGCAGCGATTTGTGGATGAGCCAAGATTTGCGTCAATTCCGCATTTTGGTCAATAGCGTCCACGACACTTTTCAATTCGGATTCGACCTTGTCGATCGATCCACGCTCTCTGGTTACTTCAAACAGTGCACGAGCGTAACGTTTACCTACCGCGCTGCTCATAAGCGATCCCCTACTTGCTTCAAGAACTGCTCAACACTGCTCTTTTGAGCTGCTTCATCCAATTCTTTCTCAATGATTTTCGATGCCAACAGCACCGACAATCCTGCCATTTGATCGCGAAGCTCGGCTTTTGCCTTTTCCACTTCACGTGCCAAATCAGCACTTGCCTCAGCTTTCATACGCTCGGCAGTAGCTTTTGCCTCTTCTACAATGCGAGCTGCTTCATCATTCGCTTGTTTTGCTGCGCGATCGAGAATGGCTTTAGACTCTTGGCGAGATTCATCCAATACTCTGCGTTGCTCAGCCAACAGCGCTTCTGCTTCCTGACGGTTGCGTTCTGCGTTGTTAATATCGTTTTCAATGTTTTCCCGACGCTTTTCCATGATTTTCAGCGCAGGACCTAAAGCGAATTTGGAAACGAGCACCAAAAGCAGAATAATTACCAACAACTGGAATAGCAGCGTTCCAAACTCGAGAGAAATCGTTCCCAAGTCAATCATTCGTTTCACTCCTTCCTGTCTTGCAGGAGATTCCTAGACAAATATGCATATCGGAGAAGATTTTTACAAAAGAGAGGCGAAGGACCAGCCTCCGCCACCCACCCCTGAGGAGTTGCTTATCTGTTCATGAAGACGAACGCCATCGCAACGGCGATGATTGGAAGTGCCTCTACGAGACCCAAACCTAAGAACATAAGACCCATGAGCGAACCACGAGCTTCTGGTTGGCGAGCTGTACCTTCAATTGTACGGCTAACTACCAACGCGTTACCAATACTTGCACCTAAAGCAGCAAGACCAAACATGATAGCTGCAGAAATTAAACCCATACCCATTATAGAATGCCTCCTTAGAATTATTAAACTAGTAGCAGTGCTATCTTACTATTTAGTGGTCTTCATTCACTTTTTGTGAAATGTAAACCATTGTAAGCGTTGTAAAGATAAAGGCCTGAATTGAACCGACGAAGAGCGAGTATCCCAGCCAAGCCATCAACGGCAATGTCGCCACCAGTACGCCGGCCGATAACAGCACGGAAATCAAAACCTCACCGGCAAAAATGTTACCGAATAGACGCAACGGAAGTGTCAACGGCTTGATGATGAATTCCTCCATCAGGTGAAGGATCAAAATCAGCGGATGCGGCTCTACGTAATGCTTAAAGTATTTTTTCGGGCTCTTTTTAATCCCGAGATAGTGTGCGTAAATCAACACCATCAGGGCCAGGGCGAACGTTACACTAGGAGCAGCAGTTGGCGACTTCCACCAAGCTACTGTCACTCCATGTCCACTGCTCAGCTCTTCCTTGATCAACTCTTCTTTCTGAAGTGCAGCCTCTGGAGTACCCGATTTCGTCAACATTTCCATGAATCCCGGGCTGACCTCGTGGTAGCTCACGTTGAAATTCAACAGCACCCCGAGCTGATTGCTGATAAAGATATACAAGAAAAGCGTCAAGCCAAAGGCAACGAATTTTTTCGCCGTCTTTGCATCCATAAAGTTTCCGGCGATACCTCTGACGAAGTCGATTACCCACTCCATGAAGTTTTGCTTCCCTTTTGGGACACCGGTCGTCATATTGCGGGTCAGGCCGAAAACGAGAAAAAATACGATCAAGGCAGTAATTACCATCATAATCATGGTCGAGATGTCAAACACCATGCCTGCCCATTCAAAACGCGGAGAAAAATGCATGTATTTCACCCCTTTCTATCGACGAATTTGTGCGGTTACCAAGATCTCTGCAGAAAAACAATCCTATCTATTTTAAGGAGCGGTAAACAAACAGAAGGCTAAGCAATTGAATGAGGAATAGTCCAATAATGATGCCTGACAGGACAAACAGATCGGGGAATCTCACCGTTAAATAAACGGCAAAAACAGCAACGATCAAGCGTTGCAGCATGCCTGTACCCCTGGGACGTTTGCCTTCTACGGCGGCCTTGCCTATCGTCATTGTCTTGCTGACGAGTACAGCGCCGTTGATCGTACTCGCAAACATACCGGTAAACAAGCTTTGGAGAAAGACTTTATACTCAGGCAACAGCGCCCAGAGTATCACACACCCAGCCATGCAGAAAAAAGCGTAGCGAAACGTTAGACGCATCGCCGATGTAAAGGTTTGCATCATCCATCTCCCTATAAGTAAGAACGGATCAATCGGTACACGCTGTAAATCCCGACAGCAAGTCCCAGAAACAGGCCCACCATCATGAACCACGGATCCGTCGTCAATTGTCGATCCAAGTACCGTCCACCCCAGACGCCCGCCAGAATGCAGACAGCCAGATCGACGCCAATAAGGCTGACAAAAATGATCGCTTGCCAGGGATTGTCTAGCTTCGACAACGAAATTTTCCCCTTTCGACATAAGGAGAGGGCATGTGGTCACACCTTTTGCCCTCATTCATATTAACGAACAGTTATTAACTTTGTCAACTTACAGTCTGTGTGTACACAAACCGTTCACAATTAGCCTTATAACTTTTCGACAATCGTCGCTACCCCTTGACCTCCGCCGATGCAAAGAGTTGCCAAACCATACCGAGCGTCGCGTTTTTGCAGCTCATGCAGCAAGGTCACAAGCACCCTCGCTCCACTGGCCCCAATCGGGTGTCCGAGCGCAATCGCCCCTCCGTTTACATTCAATTTGTCACGAGTAAAGCCCAGCTCTTTGCCGACTGCCAATGATTGGGCTGCGAACGCCTCATTCGCTTCGATCAGATCGATCTGGTCAAGCGTCAGCCCGGCCTTGGCCAATGCCTTTTGGGTCGCCGGGACCGGTCCCAGCCCCATGACGCTCGGATCAACGCCGGCGCTGGCATTGGCGACAATCCGCGCCAACGGCTTTACTCCCAATTCTTCGGCCTTTTCCCGCGACATGACTAACAGCGCGGCCGCTCCGTCGTTAATTCCGGATGCATTGCCGGCTGTAACGCTGCCGTCCTTTTTAAAGGCAGGGCGCAGTTTGCCAAGCCCTTCAGCAGTCACTCCTGCGCGCGGGAACTCGTCGGTCGCAAAGGCAACGGGGTCGCCCTTTCGCTGTGGAATGAGCACCGGAACGATTTCATCCTGAAAACGCCCCGCAGCAATCGCCCTGTTCGCTTTTTCCTGGCTCCATGCGGCAAATTCGTCCTGCTCTTCACGGGTCAAGGCGAATCTGTCACACAGATTTTCCGCCGTGATACCCATATGATAGTCATTAAACGCACACCATAATCCATCGCGAATCATCGAATCGACGACCTTTTGGTCCCCCATCCGGTAGCCGCCGCGCGCTCCCTCCAACAGATAGGGCGTTTGGCTCATATTTTCCATCCCGCCGGCAAGAACGATCTCGGAATCTCCGGCGACTATCGCTTGGGTTGCCAGGTGAACCGCTTTCAAACCTGAGCCGCATACTTTATTTATCGTCATGGAAGGAATGCTCTCGGCAAACCCGGCCTGGATCGCTGCCTGACGGGCCGGATTCTGGCCAAGCCCTGCTTGCAGTACATTCCCCAAAATCACTTCACTGACCTGTTCCTTGGCGATCCCCGCTCTTGCAACTGCCCCTTCCAAAACAACTGCCCCCAGCTTCGTCGCGCTGACGTCGGCCAACGTCCCCTGAAAGCTTCCGATGGCAGTCCGTACAGCACTAACGATGACGACCTCTTTATTACTCATCGTTTCCACTCCTTGGCATTATTATGTTTGAGCTTTACACTTTCAATTCTCTTTTTTCATCCGATATTCCTGCGATTATTATACTGATTCATTAGACGCAATTTTCTGTCAGCTACCTCTGTTTAACAGGTTAAAAAATGTGTTATAGTAATATGAGTTTTTCAACGGGAGGGTAATTATGGACCAGCAAGCTATTCTCGCAGTCGCAATCTTCTTGGTTATTTATGCGCTGATCATCTCTGAAAAAATCCATCGCACCATCGTTGCCATGTCCGGCGGAATCCTGATGATCCTCTTCGGTGTTGTCGATCAGGAAACAGCCCTGCACCACGTAGACTTTAATACACTAGGACTTTTGACCGGAATGATGATCATCGTGGCCATCACCGCGGAGACCGGGCTTTTCAAGTACATAGCGATTTGGTCTGCCAAAAAAGTGCACGGTGATCCGGTAAAAATCCTCATCGTGCTGAGTGTGCTGACCGCCGTCGCCTCAGCGTTTCTCGACAATGTCACCACTGTGTTGCTGATGGTCCCCGTAACCTTCAGCATTACCCGCCAGCTCCGGGTGCCCACCATACCCTATCTGCTCAGCCAAATTTTCGCCTCCAATATCGGCGGTACAGCCACGCTAATCGGAGACCCGCCTAACATTATGATTGGCAGCGCGGTGAAGGAATTGACATTCATGGCCTTCATCACGAATTTGGCGCCCGTATGCTTGCTGATTTTAGCCGTGACGATTGCCATCCTCGCTTTTTGGTACCGCAAGGATTTGAAAACAAACCCGCAATTAAAACAAGGCATCATGGCTTTGGATGAACGCGAAGAGATCAGGGACAGCAAGCTGCTGCGCAAATGTTTAATTGTACTGACACTGACCATCGGCGGATTCTTCCTGCACCAGCTGCTGCATATCGAATCGGCCACAGTCGCTTTGAGCGGCGCTTTTCTCCTGCTGCTGCTGACTGGTGAGCACTACCTGGAAAACGCCCTGACAAAAGTGGAATGGACGACGATTTTCTTCTTCATCGGTCTGTTCGCCCTCGTCTCCGGTCTTGTCGAGACAGGAGTTATCAGCAAGCTTGCCGAATATGCCATTACGCTAACCGGCGCAGACGTCACGAAAACATCCATGCTGATTCTCTGGCTAAGCGCGATCGCGTCGGCATTTATCGATAATATTCCGTTTGTCGCCACAATGATCCCGATGATACAGGACATGGGCAGCATGGGCGTGACGAATCTGGATCCGCTCTGGTGGAGCTTGTCCCTTGGCGCTTGTCTCGGTGGAAACGGCACGCTGATCGGAGCCAGCGCGAATGTCATCGTCGCCGGCATGGCTGCCAAGGAAGGCCAGCACATCTCGTTTCTCAAGTTCCTGGGCGTTGGTTTTCCGTTAATGATCCTGTCTATTGTGATCTCAACGATTTATGTGTACCTGCGTTACTTGCTGTAAGACAAGCTTCCGGAAGAAACGTGTCATTATCTACATTGTAGCTTTAAAAGGAGGTCGTCGCATTGACTATTGTCTACCAATACGATGAGGAGAACCTGGAAATCAGCGAGCAGCCCAACGACGAGGACAGAGAGTTTTTGATCAAAGTGAAAAATCAAGAGATCCTTCCCGCCTTGCGCCAGGTCCGCAACCATTTTGATCAGGACAGGCTAATTACCGATGTGCTGTTTTTCACGCACAAGGACCATCATATTCAGGTCATTGTGCGAAAAGATTTCTATGTCGATTTCATCCTCTCTCTGTTCAAACACCAGGTGATTAAAAGCATTGCCTGGAACTAAAGTATTGCAGCATCGAGAAACGAACTGCTTTTAAACAAAAGACCTTGGCCCGCTTCTTTCTGGAAGCAGCCAAGGTCTTTTCGCTTTCTCTATTTTTTCTGCAGGATGCGATACAATGCTACGACACACACAGCCCTGGTGGTCGGCTTATTCGGGTTAAAGCTGGTTCCCTGCAAATCCATCAGGCCTTGCCCCGCCACGTTGGTAATGCCGTTGACAGCCCAGCTCGGCCAAGTTTTTTTGTCAGCCGGCGCGGTTTTCAGCGTCGCTTTTTTCTGCAGGACCCGGTCTAAAATGACCGCTGCCTCTGCTCTGCTGACAGGCTGATCCGGTCTGAACGTCTTGTCCGGATATCCTTGGACCAGCCCTTTTGACATCGCTACTTGCACGGCTCCCTGAGCATATGCGGGAACAGCGTCTTTAAAGTTGAGCTTGGGATTCTGCGGCAATTTCCAATCGAACGCCCTTGCCAGCAAAGTGACGAACTGCGCTCTTGTCAGCGACTGCTCCGGACCGAACAAGTCGGGCGTGACCCCTTTGACCAGTCCCTTTGCCGCCAGCGCGGTAATTTCCGCTTGAGCCGGGTGATTCACGATGTCCATAAACGGCACGTCAGCAGGCTTGTCGAGGTAGTACGGTATATAGGTTCCATAGGAGTTCACCTGATAGATCCAATTGCCTTGCTCGTCGACCTGCCCCATCAGTTCGTCGTAGGTCTGATTCGCTTCATTTACGTAAAGCAAGCCGATCCCTTTGCCACTCACCCATTTTTTCGGTTTGAGTGTGATTGTGGCAGACGACGTGATAAACTGATCCTCTTTCCCTGGCTTCAGAGCAGTCGGCTTGATCGTAAAGGTATAGTCTGCCGGCACATAGCCAGGCATCTGGCGCGAGACGACTGACTGGACATCAAGGTACGCCTTGTCCAGGAACGAAGCCGTCGAAGTGAAGTTGTAGCCCAAATCAAGCTCGGCTCCCAGCGAGAGCGTGCCTGGTTGTGCCGTTATCACTTCTTTGCCGGTTACATGATTGGCAGCATCCAGCGGATTAAGCAATGACATTTCGTCAAAGTAGACTGTGCCGCTCTCCGGCAAAATGACGTTGCTTTCAGCCTGTTCGGCTACGTAAATGCTGCGCAATTGCAGCGGGTATGCGGCGCTGCCTGGAATGAAGCCGCGCACTTGCTTCCAGCCCGTCCAATCGATTTGCTTGGCCAGATCGACATTGATCGTCTGCCCTTTGGCGTCGATCAACTCGGCGCGCAACAAGTGATTGCTGCCGTCGCCATAGACCCATAAGCCGAGTCCGAACGGTTTGCCCGGGATTGTGATCGGGGTGGAGCCCAGACGACCGTATGCGATGCGAATATCATTCTCCGGTGCTCCGGCAAAGTTGTACGTGAGCTTGGCTGCCTTGCGCGAGCGGAACACTGGCTCGTTGCCGCCTGCAGATACTGCCGTAAACGTACCGCTTTGCGCCAATGAATCCGGATACGCTGCAAAGGACATCGACGTGAGGTTGTCAAACGTCAGCCACGGTTGCTCCGATTCACCGATATTGACAGGTACGGACGTACTCAATCCGTCGTATGTAATGGTCAAGGTTGCTTTGCCTGTCTGGTCACCGGCGACGAGCTGCAGCTTGTCATTCACGCTGGCCAGCGACGAGTCCACCGAACCGCTAACGCTTAGCGGAGTTGCAGCAATGAGCTGGCCTTTTTTGGTCTTCAGCTTGACATCCAGCGGCAATGTTTGCCCGGGGGCGATATTGATCGGGTTCGGACCGACGATGATTTGGTCGATGTCCTTGCCTGTAATCACACTTACATCGAGCTTCGATGAAATGCCACCGACATTGGCGACAATCGTCGCACTGCCTGAACGTGTCGGGGTAAAGCGGTTTTTCTCAAACGAGCCCGAATCAGCCTGGGCTACATCCCAGCGAATCTGGTCCGGATTGATCGTATACGGCAAATAGTGGTTATCGTATGCCTTGGTCGAATATTCGGCAGCTTGTCCAATCAACACTTCGGCTGGACCGCTTATCTGGAATCCGGCCAACTCTCCTGGCGGTGCCGTATTGTACACGGCCAGGCCAGTCGGTACTTTCCGTTCTGCTGACGATTTCAGCGGGTTGATCACTCGGACATCGGTTTCCCCCAGCATGCGGGCGGAAAGCGTCGTCGATCCGCCGCCGTCAAAATTGATCGCAGTGTATGCACCGACCTCGACCATAATTTCCGCCATTTCCGGCAGGAGGATACCTAAATTGCCCGATCCGTCAACAGTGGTCAAATACAACGTCTTGCCGTCCTGGGAGACGCCCACTGCCGTACGGGAATTAAGCCCGGTAATCGCCTTGTCCACTTCAAACGTCGTCTTGGCCTTCCCTTGATCGACAAGCATGACACCGCCGCCTACTGCTTGCAGCCAATTTTGATCAGTCGGAGTCGTCTGGTAATTCACCGTTGCCGTCGAGCCTACCGGAAACTGCTGCGTGAGGAAGGTGGCTGCTGCTCCCTGCCCCCAGAGAACATACCCGTTATACGGGATCGTGACGGGAGGCTGGTTGACCCGGACTTCTCGGGCGACATTATCGACAAAGACGACCTCGACGATATTTTTATAGCCGCTGATCGTCCCCAGGCTGGTTTTGCCAAATTTCGGGGTGTACATATTCAACTGATCCAGATGGCTTTTTCCTTGCGTCGGATTGTACTCCTCCTTGTTGACTCCACGCAATGGATAGGAAGCCCCGCTCTGTGCCACGACTGTTCCGGCAAAGCCAAAGTGGGCAATGGCCGCGTTTTTCTCCTCAGTAATCCCGAGGCTGTACCACGGGTTAATGTGCCCCATGGAGGAGACCAGCTCCTTGTCTTTCAACACGATGCCAAACGGCGCCCCGCGTTTTCTCATATCGAAAAAGTCAACATTGATCGCCGCGATCGCTCCGGTTTCCTTGGCCATTTGCGTGACCGTTTGCCTCTCCGTCAACTGATTCTTTGTACCGTAAACCGGCTTTACATCGACATACTGGTTGCTCAAATCAACCTTTGTGACAAATACTGTCATCTGTTGGCCGTCATAAGATTTGGTATATTTTAGCAACGTTGTTCCTTCTCCGATCGGTTGCTGCCAAACCATGGCCAGACTAGTGCCCATCCTTGCCTCTGCACCGCTCGGGAACAGCGGGAACAACACGCCCCAGGCCAAGGCAGAAGCAGTCACGAGCGACAGTAGCCTACGCATTCTCATGGTGCTAACTCCTCTCCGCGATAATCCATTTCTCTCTCGATCACATTAGTTTCTGACGTTTCAATCTTGCAGAAGTTGCACGGAATGACAGATCTATTTTCCGTGCGAAGAGATGAGGCAAAAGCCCTAATTGCCAGCTTATTCATGGGGAACAGAGCTTGTCCCCGGGCCGTGGGGTGCAAAGCGAGACCTTCTTGGCGATTCCCCTCGCCTCCACCTGAGTCCCGTATTCGAAAGCTCTTCCCATCAGCATGAAAAAAGAGGCGTCTGAATCAAACGCCTCTGCCCGTTTATGTCGATCCTCGATTGCCTGGTTGAAAGGGAGCCGGTCGGTCTGACCTGCGTTTAAAGTGATATAGAATAGCTTCGACGATTCTCTTCGATGCCTGTCCGTCTCCATACGGATTGGCTGCTTGCGCCATTTCCTCGTAGGCGTCAGCGTCACACAGCAGCTGATCCGCCAGACGGTAGATCCGGTCTTCGTCTGTTCCCGCCAGCTTCAACGTCCCGGCCTGGATGCCCTCTGGACGCTCTGTCGTGTCGCGGAGCACGAGAACAGGTACGCCAAGCGACGGCGCCTCTTCCTGTACACCGCCGGAATCGGTCAAAATCAAATGCGCTCTGCGGGCAAAATTATGGAAGTCAAAGGCATCGAGCGGTTCAATCAAATGAATCCGTTCGTGATCGCCTAAAATCGCCTGGGCAGTCTCTTGAACGACCGGATTCAGGTGGACAGGGTACACCACAGCGATCTCCTGATGTTCATCGACCAGCCGGCGGACGGCCCGAAAAATCCGCTGCATCGGTTCTCCCAGGTTTTCACGCCGATGTGCAGTCATCAAGACCATTTTCTTGTCCGCAACCTTGGTCAGCACGGGATGTGTGTAATCGTCGCGAACCGTCGTCTGGAGCGCATCGATCGCCGTGTTGCCGGTGATGAAGATCGATTCCGCCGGTTTGTTTTCACGCAGAAGATTTTCTGCCGATCCATCTGTCGGGGAAAAATGCAAATCGGCCATTACTCCCGTGAGCTGGCGATTCATCTCTTCAGGGAATGGCGAATACTTGTCCCACGTACGCAGTCCTGCTTCCACGTGGCCAATCGCGGCTTGATTGTAAAAAGCAGCCAAGCTGGCGACAAAAGTCGTCGTCGTATCGCCATGAACGAGCACGATGTCCGGCTTTTGCTCTTTCATGACCTGGTCAAGACTCTTCAATACGCGTGTCGTGATCTCAACCAGTGTCTGCCGATCCTTCATAATGTTCAGATCGATGTCCGGCTCGATCCGAAAAATCTCCAGTACCTGATCAAGCATTTGCCGATGCTGCGCGGTCACGCAGACAATCGATTCAATCTGTTCCGTATATTTTTTCAATTCGTGAACGAGCGGAGCCATTTTAATAGCCTCCGGTCTCGTTCCAAATACAGTCATTACTTTGATTTTGCTCATCATGTACACCTACTTCGTTCCGTACAGACGGTCACCGGCGTCGCCCAATCCTGGCACGATATATCCGTGATCATTCAGGCACTCGTCAACGGCTGCAACGTAAATGTCAACATCAGGGTGGTCATCCTGCATCACTTTAATACCTTCAGGAGCAGCGACCAAGCACATCAGCTTGAGGTTTTTGGCCCCCCGCTTCTTCAGCGCAGTAATGGCAGCAGATGCAGAACCGCCTGTGGCCAGCATCGGGTCGATGACGATCAGCTCGCGCTCTTCAATGTCAGTGGGCAGTTTCACATAGTATTCGATCGGCTTTAACGTTTCCGGATCGCGGTACAAGCCGACATGTCCAACTTTTGCCGCCGGAATCAATTTAAGGACGCCGTCAACCATTCCGAGTCCGGCACGGAGAATTGGAACCAGGCCTACTTTTTTGCCTGATATTACCTTTGAACTGCATGCAGAAACAGGTGTTTCAATTTGCGTTTCTTCCAGTGGAATATCACGGGTAATTTCATACGCCATGAGAGTGGCTACTTCGTCGACCAACTCGCGGAATTCCTTCGTTCCGGTATGCTTGTCACGAATAAAGGTAAGTTTATGCTGAATCAATGGATGATCAAATACATACACACGACTCATGTATTTTCCCCCGTTTCTACTTCGCTACATCCTGCTCATTATATCGGAGCAAAAATGCCACGTCAATCGAAAAGCAGACCGGCACAGAGATTTCTGCGCGGTCTGCTTTTGCCGGTTTTTTCTATACGATGCCGAGTCCTTCATACAGCGGAAATTTGGCGCACAGTGCTGCTACACGGGCACGCGCTTCATCATGCTTCGCCGTATCTTCGGGATTTTTCAAGGTCAGCGCGATAATCGACGCGACTTCTTTCATCGCCGCTTCGTCAAATCCGCGGCTGGTCACAGCAGGTGTACCCATGCGAACGCCGCTGGTGACAAACGGGCTTTCCGGATCGTTCGGGATCGTGTTTTTGTTTGTCGTGATGCCCACTTCATCGAGCAGGTGCTCGGCTACTTTGCCCGTAAGACCCAGGTTGCGAACGTCAACGAGGACCAGGTGGTTGTCCGTTCCTCCGGAAACGAGTGTCAGTCCTTCCTGAATCAGCCCTTCCGCAAACGCTTGGGCATTTTTCACGATGCGTTCTGCGTATTGCTTAAACTCCGGCTGCAGGGCTTCGCCAAAGGACACCGCTTTTGCCGCGATCACGTGCATCAGCGGTCCGCCTTGCACGCCAGGGAAGATCGACTTGTCGATAGCTTTGGCGAACTCTTCCTTGCAAAGGATCAGACCGCCGCGTGGGCCGCGCAGTGTTTTATGCGTAGTAGAAGTAACGAAATGAGCGTGCGGCACTGGATTTGGATGCAGACCGGCTGCAACCAGACCGGCGATATGAGCCATGTCCACCATGAAGTATGCGCCAACCTCGTCGGCAATCTCACGGAACTTGGCAAAGTCGATTTCGCGCGGGTACGCACTCGCACCTGCCACGATCAGCTTGGGCTTGTGCTCCAGAGCTTTTGCCCGGACGACATCGTAATCGATGCGATGGGTTGTTTCATCGACGCCGTACTCGACGAAATTGTACAGCAGGCCGGAGAAGTTAACCGGGCTGCCGTGGGTCAAATGTCCGCCCTGGGAAAGATTCATCCCCAATACAGTATCGCCTGGCTTCAGAATGGAGAAGTATACACCCATGTTGGCTTGTGCGCCAGAGTGCGGCTGTACGTTGGCATGCTCAGCGCAGAACAATTCTTTCACGCGATCGCGGGCGATGTTTTCCGCGATGTCTACACATTCACAGCCGCCATAGTACCGACGTCCCGGGTAGCCTTCTGCGTATTTATTGGTCAATACAGTCCCCATCGCCTCCATAACGGCGCGGCTGACAAAGTTTTCCGAAGCGATCAGCTCGATTTTGTCGCGTTGTCTGTTCAGCTCCAGCTGAATAGCATCAGCAATCTGCGGATCCTGGCTTTTAAGAAAGTCAAACATGGATAAGTCCCTCCTACTCGTTTTCCTATCGATTTTTATTGAGGATTTTGCAAAAATCCTCTCTATGAACAACTCGTATCTGCCTCGGGTTTAACGTATACAGCACGAGCGCCACCGATTAATTTGGGTCGTGACGTCGCAGCGGTCACGTGTGCCTCGCCAATCTGTTTCAGGCTTGGACGAATGGGAACAGCAACATGGCGCAGATGCATCCCGATAAAAGTGTCGCCAATGTCGATTCCCGCGTGAGCCTGGATCTGCTCGACAACAACAGGTGCTTCAAACCGGCTGTAGGCGTATGCTGCCATCGCCCCGCCAGCAGTCGGCACCGGAACGACAGAAACCTCTTCCCAGCCGTATCGTTCCATCGTCGCTCGCTCCATCACAAGGGCGCGGTTGAGATGCTCGCAGCACTGAAAGGCCAAAGCAAAGCCATATTCCTGCTGCACTTGGGCAATCCCGCGAAACAGGGCAGCAGCAACGTCTCCACTGCCGGCCTTGCCAATGTGTTTCCCCAGCACTTCACTCGTACTGCACCCGATGACGAGCAGCTTGCCGCCTGTCAGCTGTGCACTCTCCCGGACTTCACCAACAACCGCCTTTACCTGCTGCTCGATCAGAGCCAAGTCCATCTCTTCCTCACTCCCTCGGCTTACTTCGCTTCGATTGCTTTGATCTTGTCCACCCGGCGTTCATGACGCCCGCCCAAAAACGCTGTTTCCAGCCAAATTTTCACGATATCCAAAGCGAGCCCGGGACCGATGACGCGTTCACCCATCGCCAGCACATTCGAGTCGTTATGCTCGCGTGTAGCCTTTGCGGAAAAGGTATCGTGAACGAGGGCGCAGCGAATCCCTGCCACTTTATTCGCGGCGATGGACATGCCAATCCCTGTACCACACACGAGGATTCCCCGGTCAAATTCTCCTGCTGCCACTTTTGTCGCCACCGGAAGGGCGTAATCAGGGTAATCTACAGAGGTTTCACACTCACAGCCAAAATCCTCATAGCTGATATTCAACGAGTCCAGCAAGGTTTTGATTTCCTCTTTGAGCTTAAATCCACCGTGGTCGGCAGCCAATGCTACTTTCATGTATGGTCCCTCACTTTTCTATAATCTTCTGTATTATACCTTATTTCCTGTGAATTGAAACAGTGATAAAGTGCTTTTTTAAGAAAAATAGACGAAAAAGCTTACATTAACTGCATAAACAACGGTAAACATTCGTTTTTTACCCCTTCCAGCCCGAGTTATTCCCCGGACTGGCGAATGGACAAAAACGTATTGCGAACCATAGTAGAAAAAGGGCCTGTCCCATCGACAGTTCCCTTTTCCTTGCTCTGCTTTCTTTTTACTCCTCGGAGGTCAGCCTTTTGTGCAGCAAGTCAAGCAGGCCGTCAATCTCTTCGGCGCATCGCTTGTAGGTTTCAAAGCTGCCGCCAAAAGGATCGGCGATGTCGCTTTGGTCTCCTGCTCCGGTGAATTCCTTTAACGTGTAGAGCTTCCCGGCAGCACCGGGGAAAAATTGCATAACGACGGATTTATGTCCCTGCGTCATCGTCAAGATCAGGTCGGCCCACGCAACCAGCTGCTCATTCAGCCGTTGTGCCGAGTGGTTATGCTCGATACCTCTCTCGATGAGGACTTGGTTGGCGTATTCCGACGCTTTTTGCCCGTCCATCGCAGCCACCCCGGCCGACAGAATGTCAATCTGCAAGCCAGCCGTTTTCGCTCGGAACAGCGCTTCCGCCATCGGACTCCGACATGTATTGCCGGTACATACAAAGAGAATGCGCATCTTGGCAAACAGCTCCTTTATACCGCGATTTTATCGAAAGGGGGGATACGCTTGCTATAGAATAAATTTTAGTCCAAATGAGAATAAAATCAAGCCGCCTAATACTTCGCTGTACTCTCCAAGCCATCCCCCCACGCTTCTGCCGAGCAGCAAGCCACATCCGGCCATAATCCCCCCCATCATGCCAAACAGGCAGACGGCCAGGATCTTGTTCACTTCCATCAGGCCGAAGGAGAAGCCGACAGAAAGCGCGTCGAGGCTGACACTAAAGGCGAACAGCAGCAGTCCGAAGCCTTTCGTGTACAGAATTCCCTGCTCTTCGTTACGAAAAAACCCGCTCCACAGCATATGTAGTCCCAAAGCCATCAAAACTCCGCCGCCAATCAAAACAGCGATATCGCCTACGATCTCTGACAGGTAGATCCCAACCCATATCCCGACGAGCGGCATTCCAATGTGAAACAGACCTATCGTAATACTTATTCTCATTACTTCGCGAAGCCGCATCCCGACCATCCCGACCCCGATCCCTAATGAGAAGGCATCCATTCCGAGCGCAAAGGCAACCATCAGCAACGTTAAGAACTGTCCCCATTGGAATAAGGTTATGTCCACTTACCTTCCCCCTCCTGTCCTTTCACCTTATGCGGACAAGTGGGGAAACATTCATCTTAAACGGACAAGATCCGGCCTGCCGCCGCCTTTTCCAGCCGATTCATCACGGCGAGTCCCATATCGGTACGCGGAAACGTTTCGGACACAATAAATTGAATCTGCAAATCGTCAAACGCCCGCAGCGTCGCGTATAAATCACGCGCCACAGCGGCTAAATCACTGCTCGAACCACATGGCAGGACCGCATCGACAAACGGTTTGCCGCTCCACAGCGACGCTGACTCTGCTGTAGCCAGCACGCCTGTGCGCAACCCGCTCCTTTTGGCCTGCAGCAGCAATTCCTCCATTTTGCGGCGCACAGCTGCGGTTTCACCGGATACCAGCCACAGCTCGCCTTTTGGCGCGTAGTGGGCGTATTTCATTCCGGGTGAGCGTGGACTTGTCTCCGCATCCACGAGGAATGCCGGATCCATTTCTACCTGGCCCAAGACGCTCTTGATTTGTTCGTACGTCACTCCGCCGGGGCGGAGAATTAACGCCGGATATACTGTCATATCAATAACGGTCGACTCTACTCCGACACCTGTCTGGCCACCGTCCAAAATCGCCGCGATCTTGCCAGCCAAATCTTTTCGCACGTGCTCGGCTGACGTCGGGCTTGGTCTTCCGGACAGATTGGCGCTTGGAGCTGCGATCGGAACGTTTGCCTGGCGGATCAGCTCCAGTGCTACAGGATGATCGGGCATCCGCACGCCGACTGTCGGCAAGCCAGCAGTAACCAGCTTGGCAACGGCTGAAGTACTCGGCAAGATCAAGGTCAGCGGCCCCGGCCAAAACGCGTCAATCAAGCGCTGGGCATCATCTGATACGTCTCGTGCAACGAGCGCGAGCTGTGACATTTCGCCGATGTGAACAATCAGTGGATTATCGCTCGGTCTTCCCTTTGCCTGATATATTTTTCCCACTGCTTCATCGGACAATGCATTCGCACCCAGCCCATACACGGTTTCGGTCGGGAACGCGACAACCTCTCCCGCCCGAATCAATCTGGCTGCGTCCACAATATGTACACAACTTTTATTGTCTTCCACATTTTTATCCACATGCAACAGTTTTGTTTCGATCTTGTTCACCATTCGGGTGTTCCTTTCCTGACGCTACCTAGCAGCGGTTTGTGCACCTAGTATAAAATCTTCCGGAAAAGTTTTCAACAGCCTGTGGGTAACTTGTGAATAAGTATGGGTATAATTCAAAAGCGAAAAGCAGCACCATTCGCCGCTTTTCGCTTGCCAACCGGATTACTTCAGTTTCTGTGCGATCGCCACCAGATCCTGCTTGGAAACGTTGTCCGCCGTCGTTCTGATACTCACCATCAGCCTCGTCGGCTCCTCCTTCAGAATCTCGATAAATCGCAGTACTTTGCCGGTTTCCTCCATCTTTTGTTCATGGTAGAGCGCATCCTTGTTGTTGATCTTGATTTTCTCCACGGTTTCGTTTGGACCCGCTTCCGAACCGATTCTCTTCACTTTTTCAAGGTTATCGATTGTAATATAAATTTCACCCTTATCGCCCTTGTAAGCTCCCATCGCTTGCTCGATCGTCTTGCTCAGCTCGAGCTCTTTCACAACGACGTCTTTCTTTGTGTCCGTCGCTTCTTTTACCATTGCCTGTTTCAATTGTTCCATGTCCCCTCTGATCACTTCGTGAGTGACGAGACCTTCGGTGAACGCAAACCCGCCTTCAAGCTTTTCCGGGAACGTGTACAATTCGCCTACTTCTGCCTGAAGTACGGACAGTTCCGTAGGAGTTAGCGGTTGCTGCATCCAGCTCACGCGATTTTCCGGATTTTCCTTATCCACCACCAATACCGCTGAAGCCGTACCCGGTTTTAACGACTCACGAACTTTATTCAGTTTATCGCGGTAACTTTCGTTTGCTAATTGCGGACCTTCTGTCGTCTTGGTTACTTGATAAACGAAATCGCCTTTTTCACTCTTCAGCTCATATACAGTGATCGCGGCGAATGCCGATGTAACTGCCATGACAATCCCTGCAAAAACAATTAATCCTACCCGTTTTTTCATGTGTACTGCCTCCCTTTGTCTTGTTTTCATCGCTATCTTTTGCTTGATCCGATCCTTGACATCCATGTCCGGAACTGCGGTTGAATCGAACAACCGCTTCAACTCATCGACTGATTGAGTATGCTTCATACCCCCTTCCTCCTTTCCGCTGTTGCAACAGCTTTTTGCACTTTTTCACTGCTCGTTCAAATTGCTTTCGCAGCGCCGCTTGATTTTTATTACAGATAAGGGCTAATTCATCGTAATTTTTCTCTTCCACGACTCGCAGAATCAGGATGTTTCGCTCCGCTGCAGAGAGCTTGGAAAGAGCGAGATGAAGCGGTTCGCTCAACTGCTCCTGTTCCACCCTCGTCTCTCCTTCATTGCTGGCCGATTCCGGCATGCCCAACCGCATGAAAGGCAGCAGCTGTTGCAGCTTTCTCCGCTTCAGCAAATTGATACAGTGATTATAAGCAATTTTGTATAGCCATGATGAAAAGGAGACGGTCCTGGTGTATCGGTCTATGTGTTCGTACGCCTTCAGAAAAACCTCTTGCACGGCGTCCTCCGCTTCTTGCCGATGGCCAAGCATATGGTAGCAGTATGTAAAAATCGGCTTTTGCATTTCATCGATAATAAAATCAAAATCCTCCAGCGAACCGGCTTGCACTGCCTCTACTGCCCGTTCCATCCGATCTTGCTGCATCTCTCTCACCTCCCTTTGTAAGATATAACAAACTTTTCACTCGCTTTGTGACATTTGGACAAAAAAACGATGCAAAGCAAAAAAACCCGCCCTGTAAAAGGCGGGGGAGGGGGAGCATATGTTAAAAGAGGGCGGCAAGCTTTTCCCAGAGGAAGAATCTGATTTCTACCCGTGGCGTGGTGTCTGACACCGCTTGGACCGCTTGTTTCTGAATAGGTGCTGTTCGTTGTGCTTCCGGATCGTCTCCGATTACTTGCTCGTGTTGCTGCTCGCCTGGCTCGCTTGCTGACCGCCATGTACGCGACTGATTGCGAACAAGTCCGCTTTTTTCTCCACGCAGTTGGTCCAGCTCAGATTGTTCGCTGACCGATTTCTGAGCGATTGAGACATTGTCGACAGATTCTTCTGTCTCTTTTGACACTGTGAAAGCTTTGTCTGGCTGAGCTTGTCCGGATTTCAGCGTGCTGACAGCATCGCCGTTTGACATATCGATAAAGCAGAGCGGCGGAAACAAGACGCACCACCAGTTTTGGCCTTTCGCTTCACCGATTCTGATCCGCAGCGCTTCGTAGTTGCCTGCAGGGTATACATAGGAGCCGTACAGCTTCGTCGGAAACGGTACTTGACCGAAATCGACGACTGCAGAGTAGCTGAACCCACGCGCCTTGATTGTCTCGGCAACCAGCTCTTGAAGCTGCGGAAGCTGTGCAGCGACGAATTGACGGGCTTCGTCATATGAATGAATGTCCTTCACCCACGTATTCATTTGTGCGACTACGGCATCCCGGACTTCGCGTTTCAGCCATTGATCGTTGACCGAATCGCTGTTGGCGATGATCCGCAAGCGGATGGATTCCTGTGGAATCGGACCATTATCAAGCACATTGGCTGATGTCAGCTGGCCTTCCCAGCTCATCACCGCTATGACCAAGGTAAAGAATACGAAAAAGAACCGTTTCATAGTGACGTCTCCCCTCAAAACTGACGCTTTTTGGCTTTCTCTTCTCTAGTCGTCAGTATGGTCAAGGAATCTATCAAATATACACGGTTCCAATTTTTTACTAGATTTCATTTCCGCCAGCCCATGACGACGCGTTCAATCCCGGCCAAATCCGGGATGACCACGACTTCATCGACAGTCTGTGAGGCCCGCAGCAAATCCGCTACGACACCTGCCTGATGAATCCCCACTTCGAAGGCGACGAGCGCTCTCGGTTGCAAAATGGACGGCAAATTTACACACAATCGCCGATAACACGCCAGTCCATCTTCGCCGCCGTCAAGAGCAAGCCACGGTTCGAAGTCGCGCACCTCGCGATCAAGCCGTTTGACATCCTCGTGCGGGATGTAGGGGGGGTTGGAGACGAGTATGTCTACTCGCTCACCGCTCGCCAGGAACGGCCCAACCAGGTCGCCCTGTAAAAATCTCACCCGCTGTCCTACGCCGAGCTGATCGGCGTTGCGCTTGGCGATGGCGATCGCCTGCTCGGACAAATCGACTGTCGTAACCCGCCAATGGCTGCGCTCGCAGGCCAGCGTCACGGCAATCGCCCCGCTCCCTGTACCGATGTCGGCAACAGCAAGCGGTGTGCCACTCTCCCAAATGCGGTCGGCAGCATCCAAGACCTGCTCGACGAGGATTTCCGTCTCCGGGCGCGGGATCAGTACCCCTGGCTCAACGGCAAAATCGCGCCCGTAGAACGCTTGTGTCCCCAGTACGTACTGAATCGGCTCTTGCGCTGCCCTGCGTTCAACCAGCGCTGCCAAGCGGCGGACCGCCTCCTCAGCAACCGGATCAGGCAGCGAGGCCAAAAATTGCGTCCGGTCCAGCCCAAGCACATGGCGGATCAACAGCTCCGCTTCAAAGCGCGGATCCTTGCACCCGGACTCGTGTAAAAAGGAAGAAGCCCACAGCAGGGCTTCTCGTATGGTAGTCGGCTTGCTTGAATTACGCTGTGGCATGCTGCAGCAGCTCCGTCTGTTCATGCAAGATCAACTGGTCGATGACCTCATCCATCTCCCCGGCCAAAATCGTCTCCAGACGATGCAGCGTCAGGCCGATGCGGTGGTCCGTCACCCTGCTCTGCGGGAAGTTGTACGTGCGAATCCGCTCGCTGCGGTCACCCGTACCGACCAGTCCTTTACGCGTCGCATCCTGTTCTGCCATGGCCTGTTGCTGATGAAAGTCAAACAGGCGGGCGCGCAGAACGCGCAGCGCTTTGTCCTTGTTGGAGTGCTGTGACTTCTCATCCTGGCACGAGACGACAATGCCCGTCGGAATATGCGTCACGCGCACAGCCGATTTGGTCGTATTGACGCTTTGCCCGCCAGCGCCACTGGAACAGAACGTATCGATGCGAATGTCTTTTTCATTGAGCTCGACTTCCAGCTCCTCAACTTCAGGCAGAACTATGACGGTCGACGTCGACGTATGGATGCGTCCTCCAGACTCAGTCGCAGGGATGCGCTGAACGCGATGTGCACCGCTCTCAAACTTGAGCTTGCTGTACGCGCCATGACCATTCACGGAAAAGATAATTTCCTTGTAGCCGCCAATATCGGTTTCGTTCGCTTCCAGAACCTCCACCTTGAAGCCTTGGCGCTCCGCGTAGCGGGTGTACATCCGGAACAAGTCAGAAGCAAACAGGGCAGCTTCGTCGCCACCGGCAGCTCCGCGAATTTCCACGATGACGTTCTTGTCGTCATTCGGGTCTTTTGGCAGCAGCAAAATTTTCAAGCGTTGTTCCAACTGTTCTTTTTGCTTGCCTAATTCTGCCAATTCCGCTTTTACCATCTCGCGCATTTCTTCATCGAGCTTGTCGTCGAGCATGGCTTTGGCATCTTCCAACTGGGCAATGATCGATTTATATTCACGGTATACCGTGACAGTTTCTTCTAACGAACGCTGCTCCTTGGACAGATCGCGCAACCGTTTGGTGTCGCTGATAACATCCGGGTCGCAGAGCAGATTATTCACTTCTTCAAAACGCTCTTCAACTGCTGATAGGCGATCAAACACTGTTTTTCACCCCAATTAATAATAGGATAACATTACAATTATAGGGGGAAACCCGCAAAAAGTCAAAGTGCTGCAAGCCCGTTTACCGCAAAGAAAAGAGCCGTTGTCCCGTGCTCTCAACAGCTCTCGATGGGTACGAGCTACCTGTGTCCGCTATCATTTGAGGTCAGGTGATAATCGTAGCGCGGGGCTTTTTGCCTCATCGCATGGATGACGCGGCGCTCGACGTCCCGGGCCTGAGACGCGGTTACATTATGAACGAGATCCAGCGTCACGTAAACATTGCCCCCCTCGATCCGGATTCGCGCATCCTCTACTCCGGGGACACTTTTGGCCATCATGAGCAAATTGCGTTCATCCACACCGTAATTACGCACGTTTTGGTGCCCAATAATCAGATTCGGATTGGAATTTCTGCCCATCAGATGATCGCGATTGGTTCTCACGTTTCGCTTCGGCGGCCCCTGTTCATTGCTGTGCAAGGTTTGTTCGCGAATCTGCTGCGGGCCGATTGACTTTGTGCCGTAGTTCTGTCCGCCACCCGCTTTATTCGTTCCACAGCCAGCTACCAAGAGGGCTAACGCCAAGGCGGGGAGGACGCATTTTTTTACCATACAAAAAGCCACCTCCTGTTTCGCCTAGTGTGTGCAGCTAGGACAGACTGCATGCAAAACAGGGGTAGCCTTTATTAGGGAGTGCGAATAGCTTTAGACGTGTTGAATCGCCTGTGGAAGCGTGCTTGGCTTTCCTGGAACCTCATGGCAATGACGGCAGCGCGCTTCATAGCTTTCTGCCGTCCCGACCATAATAATCGGGTCGTGGTAATCTGCCGGCTTGTTGTTTAGCAATCGCTGCGTGCGCGTCGCCGGCGCTCCACAGCAAGCGCAAATCGCCTCCAGCTTGGTCGTGAACTCCGCAATTGCCAGTAAAACCGGGGTAACGCCAAACGGCTCACCGCGAAAGTCCTGGTCCAGCCCGGCACAAATCACCCGAATACCGTTATCCGCCAAATGCTGGCACACCTCAATGACCGCTTCATCGAAGAACTGCACTTCATCAATTGCGACCACGTCCGTATCCGCCAAGACAGCTTCCAGTATATCTGTAGCGTGCTGCACGGCGACAGCGTCTTCCATCACGCCATTGTGTGAAACAACTGCCATCGCGTGGTACCGATCATCGATCTGCGGCTTGAACACCTGTACATTCAGCTTGGCGATCTTGGCCCGGCGAATCCGGCGAATCAATTCTTCGCTTTTGCCTGAAAACATACATCCGCAAATTACTTCAATCCAGCCGTTCTTCTTCATAAAATACATATATGCATCACCAATAATTCCATATTGTTTGAAGATCTGCCATCCCACAGTCCCAAGGAAATAGCTTTTCTATCATAGCATCAATCCGCCTGTTCGCCAATCGTCCCCGGAGCCTAAATTGCTTATTTACTGGTCTTTGAGGAATAAGTTGGAAAGGGGTAAAAAACAGCCCTTGCAAAAAGGGCTGTTTCGCAGCGAAAAAACAAAGCCAGATAGATCGAGTCTATCCGGCTATGCTTGCTTACAGGTTGTATTTACGTTTGAAGCGATCTACACGACCACCGGCATCGACAAATTTTTGTTTGCCAGTGAAGAACGGGTGGCAGTTGGAGCAAATCTCAACACGCAGAGCTTGCTTTACAGAACCGGACTCGAATTCGTTGCCACATGCACACGTTACTTTTACCGTATTGTAGTTCGGATGAATTCCTGCTTTCATCGCTAGCACCTCTTTCCGCCCTGAATCGTATCCCGAAACAGAGTTAATTAACCAGAACACATGACAAGATAGTATCACGGCTGGCAAGCGAATGCAAGAGTAAAGACCTATTTCGCCATGTTTTTCCTGCGCCGCAGCTCATGCGGCGGTACATGTGTAAAGGAGCCGATGACGACATCCGGCAGCTCCTCCTGATAGATTTCGATGGCCTGCTTCATCCCGAAAACTTCCCCCCGAGCCTTGGGAATCATCGCCAAATAGCTTTCCGGATCAATGTTCAGATTCCGCAATTGAATCAGTTTGATCCCTGTTCTGCGAATGAAGTCTATCATCGCCTCCATCTCTTCTTCGCGGTCAAATACACCGGGGAAACAGAGATAGTTCATCGAGGTATAGACGCCTTTCGCAGAGGCGTACTCTGCGGAACGTGCGACATTCTCCAGCGTGTAGCCGCGCGGACGGTAATACGCGTTGTAATGCTCGTCAATCGCACTGATAATGCTGACGCGCATCAAGTCAAGACCGGCATCGACAATGCCTTTGATGTGATCGGTCAACCCGGCATTGGTGTTGATATTGATATAGCCCACGTCGGTCTGCTCGCGGACGCGGCGCATGGCTGGTACGATGATGGAGGCCATTGTCGACGGCTCCCCTTCACATCCCTGACCGAAGCTGATAATGCTCTCTGGCGACTGCAGATGGTGCAGCATGACCTCGACCAGCTCGTCCTCCGTCGGGCGAAAATTCATGCGTGTCTGCGGCGACGGAAATCCACTGTCCTCGGGCTGTTCCGAAATACAGCCATAACAGCCTGCATTGCAGGCGAAGGAAACAGGCAGACTGCCTTCCCAGCGGTGAAAGAAATTATTCGAAGCCGTTAAGCATTCATATTCCAGTGCACAGTGCGACAAGTGCTGCAAAATACGGTTTTCCGGAAATTGCGCACAGGTGCTCTCCACCCTCGCTCTCAGCTCGTCCATCGGAAAGTTTTCCGGATTCCATTTATGCGGTTCATCGCTTTTCCGCCCTGCGATCCAGAATTGGTCATCCTTCCAAACAACTGCCGTATAGCCAAACAAGGGAAATTTTTTCTCTTTATCCGTCTTTACATAGCCTGGCAGCAGCAATCGGGTAAAGCCTTGCGGAATCAATGCCCCCACCGCATTGCAGCCATCGAGCTTCTTCATCTCTCCGGTATCCGGGTCCATCCCGACCGGTACCGTATCCGGCAGACTGACGAGCGTAGCCCCGTCCGGCAACGGGATTAGTTCTTCCGGCAGTATTTCCGTCAGCATATCGCCGTTGCGACCGACCGCCAACAGGCCGGGATGGTCGTACACCTGGCCGTTACTGTCCGCATATACTAAATGAAACATCGTACACCATCGCCTCACTTCTTTGCTTCCGCCATTGTAACGCAACAAGGAAGCAATGTAAATTGCAGCCAGGTCGCAATTCATGCCGGATTACTTTGTCAGATACGTCAGCGGGTTCACGGGGATGTCGTTCTGGCGCACTTCAAAGTGCAGGTGATAGTCCGTCGAGTTTCCTGTTTTTCCCATCAACCCAAGCATCTGTCCTCGTTCCACCTCTTCGCCAATCGATACGTCAATTCGCCGCATATGCGCATAGTACGTTTGCAAGCCATCACCATGGTCGAGCACCACCATATTCCCGTAACCGGCCCGGTTTGCGCCGGCTTCAATGACGGTTCCCTCTTTGGCCGCCAAAATCGGCGTATTTGCTTTTTGCTGATTCCATAAATCGATGCCCTTGTGTACATTCCCCCAACGGGCTCCAAACCCGCTGGTGATTGTCGCGCTTTCAACCGGCCAGCTCATCTGCCGGCCACGCGTGCGGCTGCGGCTGGCAGCCTGAGCCATGTGTTTGCGGAGCGGTGCACTCGCCATGAGTGTGGAACGCTGGGAAACAGGTATTTTCAAGGTTTGCCCCGTATAGAGCTGATTGGCCAGCATTTTCACCAACGGATTGCTCTGGATGATAGCTTCTTGACTGACGGCGTAACGCCCGGCGATTTGTTCCAACGTCTCTCCCCGCTGCACCATGTGCTCGATTTCTTCCCTGCGAATCAGCAGCTTCAACCCAACTCCTACCACATTCGGGTTGGTGATTCTGTTCTCTTCTATCAAATCGTGCAGACTGATTCCGTACCGGTTGGCAATCTCGGAAAGCGTGTCGCCGGCATGAACTGCATAGGTGATGACCGCCTTTTGATTCGCGGCCGGGTTTTCATGTGTTTGCAGGGCAACAAATGGATCAAACGCCTGTGTCAGTGTTTGCTCGATTACGAAACGCTTTGCTTCCTCCTGGCTTTCCCAGTCAAGATTAGCGTCGGTTACTCCCAAACCCATTGATTTACACCCCCACTCTACTCTTTCAGTTTATGTGAAAAGGCAAAAAAAATGACGGGAGCATTAACTCACCGTCGGGTTTGCTTGTTTCGATCCGCGCGCAGGCGGTGCTTCCAAGCTTTGCAGGAAATCGATATTTGTCTTCGAGTCAGCCAGCTTTTTCAGGAACGAATCGACGAATTCATGGCTTTCACTCATATTTTTCCGGATCATCCACAGCTTATCCAACTCTTCTTTGCTGAGCAGCAGCTCTTCGCGGCGCGTTCCGGAACGGCGGATGTCGATCGACGGGAAGATGCGTCGTTCTGCCAGCTTGCGATCCAAGTGCAGCTCCATGTTGCCTGTGCCCTTGAATTCCTCATAAATGACATCGTCCATACGCGAACCGGTTTCGACGAGTGCCGTAGCCAAAATCGTCAGGCTGCCGCCCTCCTCGATGTTTCGCGCTGAGCCGAAAAATCGCTTCGGCCGATGAAATGCAGCCGGATCAATCCCTCCGGAAAGCGTACGTCCGCTCGGCGGAATGACCAGATTGTAGGCACGCGCCAGTCGGGTAATCGAATCGAGCAGGATGACGACATCCTTTTTGTGCTCTACCAACCGCTTTGCCCGTTCCAGTACAAGCTCCGCCACTTTGATGTGATTTTCCGGCAGTTCGTCAAAGGTAGAGGAAACGACTTCTCCCTTGACCGATCGTTGCATGTCGGTTACTTCCTCGGGGCGCTCGTCAATCAGCAGCACAAACAGATGAATATCCGGATGATTTTCTGTAATGCTGTTGGCGATTTCCTTTAACAGCATCGTTTTACCTGCTTTCGGCGGCGCGACGATCAATCCACGCTGACCAAGCCCCACGGGTGCCAACAAGTCCATAAGTCGCACGGAAAGCTTTGAAGGTGACGTTTCGAGAATAAGTTTCTGTTGAGGATAAAGCGGTGTTAACGCGGGGAAGTGGAGGCGCTCTGCTGCTGATTCAGGATCTTCTCCGTTAACAGCTTCCACTTGCAATAATCCAAAGTATCGCTCATTTTCTTTGGGCGGTCGAGCCTTTCCTGAGACGACATCCCCCATTCGCAAATCAAAGCGACGAATTTGCGATTGGGAGATGTAGATATCCTCTGAGCTTGGCAGGTAATTGATCGGCCGCAGAAATCCGTATCCTTCCGAGAGGATTTCCAATACACCTTCCATGAACATCAGACCGTCCCGTTCAGCTCTTGCACGCAAGATGGCAAAGATCAGTTCCTTTTTCTTTAACTGGGAATAATAGGGAATTTGGAATTCTTTTGCCAGCTTGTACAGATCGGTCAGCTTCTTTTCTTCTAGTTCTGATAAAAGCACGTCAATTATCCACCACTCTTTGCGTCATTCTAAAAATCGGAATCTCGTCCTTGCTCGTACCCTAGAGACCGAGCTGAGGCTTTTTCTCCAAACGATGGTTTCCTTCAATAAAGCGAATCGTTCCAGTCTTTGCCCTCATCACAACGGAATGAGTCGTCGCTCTTGTTCCCTGGAAGCGTACACCGCGCAGCAATTCCCCATCGGTAACGCCGGTTGCCGCAAAAATCGCATCGTCACCTTTTACCATATCCTCCATAAGTAAAATCTGATGTGGATTGGACATCCCCATTTGTTTGCAGCGCTCCAGCTCCGCCTCGTTCTGAGGAAGTAATTTCCCTTGAATCTCGCCGCCTAAACATTTTAATGCAACAGCGGCCAAAACACCTTCCGGAGCTCCGCCTGAACCGAACAAAATATCAACGCCCGTGTCGGGAAATGCGGTATTGATGGCAGCGGCCACATCGCCATCCGGGATCAGTTTGATCCGGGCGCCCGCTTTGCGGATTTCGCTGACAATGCGACTGTGCCGATCTCTGTCCAGGACGATTGCGACCAAGTCGCTCATGTCTTTTCCCAGGGCTTGGGCAACGGCTTTCAGGTTGTCTTCCACAGGGGCGTTGATATCCACTTTGCCTACCGCTTGCGGCCCTACCGCAATTTTCTCCATGTACATGTCAGGCGCGTGAAGCAAATTGCCTCGGTCTGCAATGGCAATGACAGAAATGGCATTCCAGGTGCCCTTGGCCACGATATTGGTCCCTTCGAGCGGATCGACAGCCACATCGACAAACGGAGCAACACCCTGGCCCAATTTTTCGCCAATATAGAGCATCGGTGCTTCGTCCATTTCGCCTTCCCCGATGACCACGATCCCGTCCATCGGCACGTTTTCAAATTCCGTACGCATTGCAGTTGTTGCCGCACCATCTGCCTCGTCCTTTTTCCCCAGCCCCATCCAACGTGCGGATGCCAGCGCCGCTGCTTCTGTGACACGTACCAATTCAAGTGATAAACTGCGTTCCATTTCTCATCTACCTCCTGCCAGCTTCGGCAACTTGCCTGCCTGAAGTTGTATTTTGCTATGGTGTATTTTTCTCTGTCTCCAGAGATTTCTTCGCTGCATGTTCTTCAGTGTGCAGTTCGTTTTGAGCTGTCTCTCGTGACTTGTGCCCCCAAGCTGTACAGCTTGTCAACCAGCTTCTCGTAGCCTCGATCAATATGCTCCAGGCCTTCCAATTCGGTCGTGCCCTCAGTGAGCAGGCCGGCAATCACCAACGCCGCTCCCGCACGAAGATCGGAAGCGATTACTTTTGTCCCGAGCAGCTTTTTGCCGCCATCAATTACGGCAGATCGCCCTTCGACTTTAATCGAAGCTCCCATGCGCCGAAGCTCGTCGACATGCCGAAACCGTGCGCCGTAAATATTATCGGTGACAATGCTGACGCCTTTTGCCTGTGTCAGCAGGGCGGTGATCGGCTGCTGCAAATCAGTGGGAAATCCTGGATACGGACTTGTCTTCACGTCAACAGCGCGGTATTTCCCATGCCCACGGACGCGAATGGTATCGCCGTCCTCATCAATCTCGACGCCAATCTCGCGCAGCTTGGCTGTTACCGCCTCCAGATGCTTGGGAATCACGTTCTCCAATACAACGTCGCCTTGTGTGGCAGCGGCGGCAATCATATAGCTCCCTGCTTCAATCCGGTCGGGAATAATCGTATGGCGACAGCCGTGGAGGCGTTCAACGCCCTGGATGCGAATGATGTCCGTCCCCGCGCCTTTGATGTTCGCTCCCATGTTGTTCAGGAGTGTCGCTACGTCGACGATCTCTGGCTCGCGGGCAGCGTTTTCAATCACGGTCAGGCCTTCTGCTTTGGCGGCAGCCAGCATGATGTTGATCGTCGCGCCAACGCTGACCAAATCGAGATAAATCCGCGCCCCTTTTAACTGTTTGGCAGTAATGCTCATCACGCCGTTTTGGTTTTCAATGCGTGCCCCCAGCGCTTCGAATCCTTTCATGTGGAGGTCCACCGGCCGCGGGCCGAGGTCGCAGCCTCCCGGCAACCCGACTCTCGCCTCACCGAACTTCCCCAGCAAGGCTCCCCATAAATAGTAGGAAGCACGCAATTTTTTCACCCGACCATTAGGAATGTACAAGTGCTTGAGCGGGCGGCCGTCAATTTCCATCCAGTCATCTTCAAACAGGACATCGGCACCCATCTCTTTGAGTAAATCATAATAAATCTGCACATCTTGAATTCTCGGCAAATTCTCTATCACTACGGGACCATCTGCGAGCAAGGCGGCAGGAATAAGCGCGACAGCGCTGTTTTTCGCTCCACTTATGACCACTTTGCCGGAGAGTGACTGGCCCCCGTTAATCATCAGCTTATCCATTTTCGGCTCTCCTCAGGCATCTCTATCTTCTGTTGTCCTGCGTCTGTGCGACTGATCAACTGCTTGAAGTTTTTGTCTGACGTGCTTTTTTTAAAGGAAGCACCTTCTCCGACGGAAAAGGTGCTCCAAACAGTTTTACTTTTGCATGCTAGCCCAGTCAGCCAAAAACTTTTGCAAGCCACTGTCGGTCAGCGGATGCTGCAAAAGCTGTTTAAACACTTTGTACGGAATGGTAGCGAATTCGGCTCCGCGTCGAGCCGCTTCTGTCACGTGGACAGGGTGGCGAATGCTCGCAGCAATGATTTCCGTATCGATGCCATGGACGGTGAAGATCTCGGATATCTCGGTAATCAGGTTCAAGCCATCGTAGCCGATGTCATCCAACCGACCGAGAAACGGAGAAACATAGGTAGCTCCGGCACGAGCGGCCAACAGCGCCTGATTGGCATTAAAAACCAGCGTCACATTTGTTTTGATTTTCCGCTTGGCAAAAACCTTTACGGCTTTAAGCCCTTCTTCCGTCATCGGCACTTTGACGACGATATTTTTTGACAGAGAGGCGAGTTTTTCTCCCTCTTCAATCATTCCTTTGGCATCCGTGCTGATTACTTCCGCACTAATCGGACCATCGACAATGTCTATGATCTCCTTGAGTGTTTCAATAAAGTCGCGTCCTTCTTTCGCGACGAGTGACGGATTGGTCGTTACTCCGGCCACCACGCCCCATTCATGAATCTCGCGAATTTCCTCTACGTTTGCGGTATCTATTAAAAATCTCATCGTCGTATCCTCCCGTTTACACTCGATTGCTGCTGCCGAACAGGCGCATTTTGCCTTTTACTACTTCTTTGATGGCGTCACGAGCAGGACCGAGGTATTTTCGAGGATCGATCTCGTTCGGCTTCGCCGCGAGAACTTGACGAATGACTTCTGTACATGCCACCTGATTTTCCGTGTTTACGTTGATTTTCCCTACACCCAGGCTGACCGCTTTTTTGATCGCTTCATCAGGTACGCCGGAGCCGCCGTGCAGCACGATGGGAGCACCGATATTTCTAGCGACCTCATCAATGATGTCAAAGCGGATCTTTGGCTCCCCTTTGTACATGCCATGGGCCGTACCGACAGCAATTGCCACGTAGTCGACCTTCGTCTCTTCCCAGAAGCGAATGGCTTCCTCAGGCTTGGCCAGCGTTGCGTCCTCTTCATCGACAGCGAGATCATCCTCGACGCCGCCAATTGTACCCAATTCTCCCTCAACAGATACGCCTACAGCATGAGCCGCTTCTACTACTTGCTTGGTCAGACGGATATTTTCCTCGAACGAATGATGCGATCCATCGAACATAACAGAAGAAAATCCGGCGCGAATGCACTTCATCACTACGTCAAAGCTGCTGCCGTGATCCAAGTGGAGCGCAACCGGTACGCCTGCACGTGCAGCGGCAGCTTTGGCGATCGCAACCGTGTAATCGAGTCCCATGTAACGCATGGCGCCTTCGGATACACCGAAAATGACCGGGGATTTTTCTTCTATAGCAGCCTCAGTAATAGCCTGGGTAAACTCCAGATTGTTAATATTAAACTGCCCTACTGCATACTTGTTCTTTTTCGCGTCTTCCAAAAAAGCCGTCATTGGTACAAGTGGCATTACGTATGTATCCTCCCTCTGTGTTGAGATCGTAACGTGCCCTATTATACCATAAGCGGCAAAACGATAACAGTTCCCTTAACTAACCAGTTGTTTACTAACGGCTATCCGCAGCTCATCGATGTCAAACGGCTTGGTAAAGTGCGTTGTAGCCCCTAACTGGGTCGCTTCTTTAATCATGTCCAGCTCGCCGTAAGCCGTCATCATGATTACCTTGATGTCATTGTTGATCTTTTTAATGTGTTTGAGAATTTCAATGCCGTCCATTCCAGGGATTTTCATATCAAGAATCACAAGGTCGGGGGACTCGTTTTCGACGATTTCCAACGCCTTTTTCCCGTTCGCTGCCTGAAATGTTGTGTAGCCTTCTTTTCCGAGCACCTCATACAACAGGATGCGAATGCCATATTGATCATCTACAACCAAAACTTTCTTATCCTGCATATTACTTGTCCTCCTGATTATTCATTTTCCTATCATTTCATTTTCCTACGGTTCATCAATTCGCCTAAATTAAGGAAAATCCTGCCTCCCATATTATTTTTTTCCTTGAAACTGTAAGGAAGCGTACAAAAAAGAATGATTTTGTCTCGGGCTGTTGTGGTGGGAGAGAGAAAAGAGGATGGGCTCGGCGGAGTCGGCCTTGAGATACTTCCATGGGCGCTGTCACTTGCGGAGCGTTCTCTTCTTGGCGGTTCCCCTCGCCTCCACTGCAGCCACGATTTCTCACCAGACGAGAAAAAAAGAAGGCCGCGAAAATCGCAGCCCTCTTCCTACCGGTACATACCGCTTATTTTTTATTTGCCAGTGACGCTTTAACGAAATCGCGGAACAGCGGTTGCGGGCGATTCGGACGGGAAGTGAACTCAGGATGGAACTGAGTCGCCACAAACCACGGATGAGCAGGAATCTCAACGATCTCAACCAGACGGCCATCCGGTGACGTACCGGAGAAGCTCATGCCCAGCTCGCCCAATTGTTCACGGTATTCATTGTTTACTTCATAACGATGGCGATGGCGTTCGTAAACGAGCGTATTGTTGTAAGCACGTTCGGCGTTGCTGCCTTCCAATACTTTGGTCGGATCCAGACCGAGTCGCATCGTCCCGCCCTTGTCCTCGATTTCCTTTTGTTCAGGCAGCAGATCGATGACCGGGTAGCGCGTGTCCGGATTGATTTCCGAGCTATTCGCACCGTCCATGCCGGCAACGTGACGGGCAAATTCAATCACGGCCACCTGCATGCCCAGACAAATTCCGAGGAACGGTACTTTGTTCTCGCGGGCGTAGCGCACAGCGGTGATTTTTCCTTCGATACCGCGGTCGCCGAATCCGCCGGGCACGAGAATGCCATCAACATCGCCGAGCAGCTCGTCCACATTCTCCGCGTTTACCTCTTCCGCACTCACCCATTTAATATCCACTTCGGTTTTGTTCGCATATCCGCCGTGATAGAGCGCCTCGGCAACCGATAAATACGCATCGTGCAGCTCCACGTATTTTCCGACGATGGCGATCCGGGTTGTGGATTGCAGGCTTTTGATTTTCTCGACAAGCTCTTTCCACTCGGTCATGTCCGCTTCTTTGCACTCCAGCCCCAGGTGGCGGCACACATAATCGTCAAGCCCTTGCGCCTGAAGCAGCAACGGCACTTCGTAAAGTGTCTCGGCATCTGTGTTTTCGATCACGGCGTTTTTATCGATATCACAGAAGAGCGCCAGCTTGTCCTTCATCTCCTGCGAGAGGGGATATTCTGTGCGCGTAACGATGACGTTTGGCTGAATGCCCAAGCTGCGCAATTCTTTTACGCTGTGCTGGGTCGGTTTTGTTTTCATCTCCCCGGCAGCGCGGATGTAAGGAATCAGCGTGACGTGAATGTACATGACATTTTCGCGCCCGATATCGCTTTTAATCTGGCGGATCGCTTCGAGAAACGGCAAGCTTTCGATGTCGCCCACTGTACCGCCGATTTCCGTAATCACGACGTCAGAGCCGGTTTCGCGGCCTGCGCGGAAAACGCGTTCCTTGATTTCATTGGTAATATGCGGAATTACTTGAACGGTACCGCCAAGATAATCGCCGCGGCGTTCTTTCGAGATGACGGCAGAGTAGATTTTCCCTGTCGTAACATTTGAGTTGGCATTCAGATTAATATCGATAAAACGCTCATAATGACCCAAATCCAAATCTGTTTCTGCCCCGTCATCTGTTACGAAAACTTCACCGTGCTGATACGGACTCATCGTCCCCGGATCGACGTTGATATAGGGATCGAATTTTTGAATCGTAACTTTTAATCCCCTGTTTTTCAAAAGTCTGCCGAGAGATGCTGCCGTAATCCCTTTTCCCAGCGAGGATACAACCCCACCTGTTACAAAAATATACTTTGCCATCGTCTGCGTCCCCCTCATTCCCTATTCCGATGTCGATCATGAATAAGTGCTGTTCTAGGAATTTTATACAAAATTCCCGGTAGATAGCTCCAAAAACCCTTGTACAAAAGAAAAAACAAAAGCGAGACCTATCCCTGAACAATAAGGGTAGGGGCACTTTTGTTTTATAGCTTTTCATATTTGGTCTATCTTCATGTGAAGCCCAAAAAGTATTTTATACTGCCTGCCATGCGAAGTCAAGAAGCAGAAGTTAGTCGTCCTCATTTTCCTCTTCTGACTCTTCCGCTTCTTCCTCTTCCAGCTCTTCCTCATCTTCATCTTCAAACAACTCTTCGTCGTCAATGATTTCTTCATCATCTTCAATTTCGTCGTCGAAGTCGTCATCATCAGCGAAATCGTCATCTTCAAAGACAGAGATGTCATCTTCCTCGTCTTCTTCAGTGATCTCTTCTTCCAACTCGTAATCGTCAAAGTCGTCGTCGAGAATGGCTTTCTTCTTCTTGCCGCCTTCTTGGCTCTCTTCCACTGTCTCCGTCGGGTACCAGCGTTTGAGACCCCATGTATTATCACCGATGCATACGAATCGGCCGTCAATGTTCACTTCCGTATATACTTGTGCGATAATGGACATCATCTGCTCATTTGTCAAACCACGAAGCGCGGAAATCTCATCCATCAGCTCGCGAAAGTTGTACGGTCGGTTGGTCTCTTTCAATATTTCGAATGCGATGTCAACCATCGCCATTTCGCTCAGTCTTTCCGCTTCGATATTTTTAAGTAGTTGGCTCAACTTGGCACGTCCTTTCACAACAATAACTTGGCTATCATACAGTATTCCTTATTTTAGCCGAAAATGCAAGGTTTTCAAACGAAATGGGGAAAAATCCAGTGCGATTTGCAGCTGGATTTTTGTATTTGCCCCTGGCTTACATATTTCGACGATATTGGCCCCCGACTTCGTAGAGGGCTGCACTGATCTGGCCGAGCGAAGCGACTTTCACCGTCTCCATCAGTTCGGCGAAAATATTGCCGCCGCTGACAGCGACTTCCTTCAAGCGCTTGAGCGCGACCTGTGCCTGGTCGCGATGCCGCTCCTGGAATGCTCGCAGGTTCTGGATCTGCTGCTCTTTCTCCTCTTCTGTCGCGCGTGCCAGTTCGATTTCGTAGTCGTCTTCAGACGCGTTCGGGTTGATAAACGTATTGACGCCGATGATCGGCAGCTCGCCGCTGTGTTTCTTCATTTCGTAATACATCGACTCGTCCTGGATTTTCCCCCGCTGATACTGCGTCTCCATCGCTCCCAGCACGCCACCGCGAGTATTGATCCGCTCAAACTCCTGCAGCACTGCCTCCTCGACCAAATCCGTCAGCTCTTCGATGATAAACGAGCCTTGCAGGGAGTTTTCGTTTTTGGCCAAACCCAGCTCTTTGTTAATGATCATCTGGATCGCCATCGCCCGGCGCACAGAGTTTTCCGTCGGCGTGGTGATTGCCTCGTCGTAGGCGTTTGTGTGCAGGGAGTTGCAGTTGTCGTAAATAGCGATCAGCGCCTGCAGTGTCGTGCGAATGTCATTGAAGTCCATCTCCTGGGCGTGCAGCGAGCGGCCCGAGGTCTGGATGTGGTATTTGAGCTTTTGGCTGCGTTCGTTCGCGCCGTACTTGTTTTTCAACGTCGTTGCCCAGATGCGGCGCGCGACCCTGCCGATGACCGTATACTCCGGATCCAGGCCGTTGGAGAAAAAGAACGACAGGTTGGGAGCAAAGTCGTCTATATGCATGCCGCGGCTGAGGTAGTACTCCAGATAGGTAAACCCGTTGGCTAGCGTAAAGGCAAGCTGTGAAATCGGATTCGCTCCTGCTTCGGCAATATGGTAGCCCGAGATGGAAACCGAGTAGTAGTTGCGCACTTTGTGATCAATAAAGTACTGCTGGATATCGCCCATCATGCGCAGGGCGAATTCCGTCGAGAAGATACAGGTGTTTTGCCCCTGGTCTTCTTTCAGGATGTCTGCCTGCACTGTTCCGCGCACTGTAGACAGCGTGTACGCCTTGATCTTTTCCTGCTCTTCGGGAGTCGGCTGACGGCCTTCACGGGCGGCAAACTTCTCGATCTGCTGCTCGATCGCCGTGTTCATATACATCGCCAGAATCATCGGCGCCGGCCCGTTAATCGTCATGGAGACGGATGTAGACGGAGCGCACAGGTCAAAGCCGGCGTACAGCTTTTTCATATCGTCCAACGTACAGATGCTAACGCCGCTCGTACCGATTTTGCCGTAAATGTCAGGCCGGTAATCCGGGTCTTCCCCATAAAGCGTAACGCTGTCAAACGCGGTACTCAGGCGCTTGGCTTCGTCATTTTGCGAGAGGAAGTGGAAGCGCCGATTAGTCCGTTCCGGCGTACCTTCACCGGCAAATTGCCGCTTGGGGTCTTCGCCTTCACGCTTAAAGGGGAACACGCCGGCAGTATACGGATACTCGCCGGGGACGTTTTCCTTCAGCGACCATTTGAGAATCTCGCCCCAGTCCTCGTAATCAGGCAGACTGACCTTGGAAATCCGCGTACCTGACAGCGAGACGCTGAACAGCTTGGTCACAAGCTCTTTGTCCCGCACTTTTGTCACCAGCTGGTCTTGTCTGTAGGCTGCTTTTAACGTCGGCCAGTTTGCCAGGATCGCTTTGCATTCCGGGTGCAGCTTTTGCTCAAAATGAGCAATTTGCTTGTCGAGCAGTTCGGCCATCTCGGTCGACAACGATTCTCCCGAGGCCAGCAGCGTTTCTTTTGCCCCGTGCAGTTGGAACAGCTTGCGGGCGATGGCAGACTGCTCGGCTGTAAATACTTGATGGCCGCGGACTGTGTTGGCAATTTCCTGCAGGTACGTAATCCGCTCAGGCGGAATGAGCGATTTCTTCTGAATCTCGACTGGCGTCGTGTCCAGACCGTCTACATTCCAATCGACGCCCGTTTTCTGAACGACCGCTCGAATCAAAGCCGCAAAAAGGACATTGGTCCCGGCGTCGTTAAACTGGCTGGCGATCGTGCCGTACACCGGAATTTGCTCATCCGGCAAATCAAACGCGTTGTGGTTGCGGCGGTATTGTTTCCTGACTTCACGCAGGGCGTCTCCCGAGCCTTTGCGATCGAATTTGTTAATCGCCACGAGATCGGCGTAATCGAGCATGTCGATTTTCTCCAATTGCGAAGGGGCACCGAATTCGCTGGTCATCACGTACATCGACACGTCACAGACATCGGTGATCTGCGCATCGCCTTGCCCGATCCCGCTCGTCTCGACGATCACAAGGTCAAAATCGGCTGCTTTGACAACCTTGAGCGCATCTGTTATCGCCAGCGAAAGCTCTGAGCCCGACTTGCGGGTTGCCAGACTGCGCATGTAGACGCGTGGAGAATTATTCGCATTCATGCGAATCCGGTCACCGAGCAATGCACCGCCTGTCTTCTGCTTGGAAGGATCGACGGAAAGAATGGCAACTGTCTTATCTGCGTAACGATTGAGAAAACGCCGAACGAGCTCATCGGTCAGCGAGCTTTTGCCGGCTCCGCCCGTCCCGGTAATACCGAGCACCGGGATCGTTCTGGAGGAATCGGACGGCAACGCTTTGGCCACAGGCGCAAACGCTCCAGGCTCTTTCACGGCATACTCTGCCAGTGAGATGAGTCTGGCTACAGCCTTGTGGTTTTGCTGCTGAAGCTCAGCGATTTCATTTTCAATTTGGCGCACAGTAGGGAAGTCCGTCTCGCGCAGCATCTGGTTGATCATGCCCTGCAGACCGAGGTGGCGGCCATCGTCAGGCGAGAAGATTTTACTCACGCCATACGCTTCCAGCTCGCGAATCTCGCGGGGGACGATGACGCCGCCCCCGCCGCCGTATACGCGAATATGATCGGCACCGCGCTCCTTCAAAAGGTCGATCATGTACTTGAAGTACTCCACATGCCCGCCTTGGTAAGAGCTGATCGCAATCCCCTGCGCATCTTCCTGGATTGCCGCAGTGACCACTTCCTCGACGGAGCGGTTGTGACCGAGATGGATCACTTCCGCCCCGGAGGCTTGCAAAATGCGCCGCATAATGTTGATCGAAGCATCGTGACCATCGTATAGACTTGCAGCCGTTACAAACCGAACGTTGTTTGTCGGGCGATACACTTCTGTTTCCATGGTGCTTCCTCCTCGCATTTCTCGGCTGGCTGCGCCACCTTCCTCCGACGCTTACTTGGTCGTGCTGATCTCGCGCAGCAACAGCTCTGTTTGTTTGTCGACATATTCATCCAAAGTGTAGTGCTTTTTCAAAGACCACCGGCGGAATACCCACATCTCGCCAAGCACCATAATGTTGCCGGCCATCAGCTTGACGTGTTTTTCTTCGAGATGGATGGAGCCATCGGCTATCCCGCGATTCAGGATTTCTTCAAAAATCGCTCCGATCTCTTCTTCCCGGCGGAGTACGTAGCGCAGTGTTTCGGCCGGCAGCGATTTCGTCTCCTGATAAATCAGCAAAACGCGATCGCTCATCTGATCCATCACGCGAAAAAAGCTGCGCAGGGCCAGTTTCAAGATTTTCAGCCCGGTCCCGTTAAACGTGATCGCTTCCCGCAGACGCGTTTCAAGCTCGGCATGGATCGCATCGCAGACGAGATACAGCACATCTTCCTTCGATTCAATATACTCATACAAGGTACCGATACTGAAACCGGAAGCCTTGGCGATTTCTCTGGTCGTCGTTTTATGAAA
The DNA here is from genome assembly GCA_946402065.1 of uncultured Brevibacillus sp. Taxonomy (GTDB): domain Bacteria; phylum Bacillota; class Bacilli; order Brevibacillales; family Brevibacillaceae; genus Brevibacillus_D. The sequence continues at coordinate 56,588 of CAMIVR010000005.1, forward strand.
TCCTTTATGGATAAACAAATCAACCGCTGCTTCTATGATCTGTTCCCGCCGTTTTTCAATCAGCTTCGGATCTTTTACTAATGAGGGGATTGCTTTTCTTCGTTCAGACACGTAAAGGCCACCTTTCGAACCGACTGAGCGTTTGGTCAGATAATTTAAACAATTTCCAGACCAAGACACCCTTTCTCACCATTATACGCCGATAAGAAAGGGGTCCACAATCCCTATTGTATTATTTTCCGATTGCCAACTGTTTCACGATCTCGCCGGCGACGGAATACGGGTCCAGCTTGCGCTTGGCTACGTCGCTCAGCACTTCGTCAAAAGCCCCGGTCTGAATGCTTGCCAGCATCTGCTGGTACATTTGCTGATGAACGATTTCCAGCACTTCGGCTTGCAATTGCTCACCGCGTTTGTCCGTCAAAAGTCCGCTCTCCTGCAAGTACGCCTGATGGCGGAGGATTTCCTCCCACAGGCTCTGCATCCCCTGGTTCTGCGTCGACACCGTCCGCACGATCGGCGGACGCCAGGCTGCATCGTGCTTGGCCAGATCGAGCATCTGCTCCACTTCGATGTGCAGCTTGTCGACACCAGGCAAATCGGCTTTGTTGATGACGAACATGTCAGCGATCTCCATAATCCCCGCTTTAAACGCCTGGACAGCATCGCCGCCGCCCGGATTTAGCACCACGATCGTCGTGTCGGCGATGTGCATGACATCAAGCTCTGACTGCCCGACTCCGACTGTTTCGACAAAGATGACATCACAGCCATAGGCGTCGAGGATACGCACAGCATCTTTCGTATTGCGCGACAAGCCGCCAAGGCTCCCGCGCGTCCCCATGCTGCGGATAAACACGCCTTTGTCCAATGCGTGGCTTTGCATCCGCACGCGATCGCCGAGCAGAGCCCCACCTGTAAAGGGACTCGTCGGGTCAACCGCGACAATCCCGATGCTCAACCCAAGCGAACGCAAATAGCCGATCAGACAGTCGACCAGCGAGCTTTTGCCCGCTCCTGGGGTGCCTGTAATTCCGATGAGTTTGGCTCTTCCGGTATGGGGGAAAACCTCGCTCAATATTTGTGTCCGCTCCGGGTAGTCATTTTCAATGCAGGTAATCGCTCGTGCAGCGCCGCGTACGTCACCGGCTAAAATCCGTTTGGTAATTTCGTGCATGCCTGAACCCCGCTATTCTTTAAGGAGGTAGTTGCTGATCACAACGCGTTGAATTTCATTCGTTCCTTCGTAAATCTGCGTAATTTTTGCGTCACGCATAAAGCGTTCCACCGGATACTCGCGAGTATAACCGTATCCGCCAAAAACCTGGACTGCTTCGGTAGTTACTTCCATCGCTGTATCGCCGGCGAACACTTTGGACATCGCCGAGGCTTTTCCGTACGGCAAGCCTTGGTCCTCCAGCCATGCCGCTTGATAAGTAAGCAGGCGGGCCGCTTCAATCTTGGTCGCCATGTCGGCCAGCTTGAACTGAATTGCTTGCAGCGCGCTGATCGGCTTGCCGAATTGCTGGCGATCCTTGGCGTAGTCGCGTGCGTGCTCAAACGCTCCCTGGGCAATCCCCAGCGCTTGCGCGGCAATTCCGTTGCGGCCGCCGTCGAGCGTCATCATCGCGATTTTAAAGCCCTGCCCTTCCTCACCGAGCATGTTCTCTGCCGGAACGCGCGCATCCTCAAAGTTGACGGCAAGCGTTGGCGATGAGCGAATCCCCAGTTTCTTTTCCTTTTTCCCCATTGTAAAGCCGGGAGTTCCTTTTTCTACGATAAATGCCGTTACCCCTTTATGCTTGAGCGCAGGGTCTGTTACGGCGAAGACGATATAGATTTCTGCCTCGCCGGCATTGGTGATGAAAATTTTGCTGCCATTCAAAATGTAGTGATCGCCGTCCTTGACTGCTGTCGTGCGCATCCCGGCGGAATCAGACCCGGAACCCGGCTCAGTCAGACAGTAGGCCCCCATTTTTTTGCCTTGGGCGAGCGGTTTTAAAAACTTCAGCTTTTGCTCTTCCGTACCGAACTTGTAGATCGGCCAGCTTGCCAGGGAGACGTGTGCCGACAAGGTTACGCCAATCGAGGCATCGACGCGGGACAGCTCTTCTACTGCGATGCAGTAGCTGAGGTAGTCTGCCCCCGCTCCGCCGTATTTTTCCGGCCAGGGAATTCCGGTCAGGCCAAGCTCAGCCATCTGTTCAAAAATCGAGCGGTCAAAACGCTCTTCTTCGTCTCGCTCGGCAGCAGTAGGCGCTACCTGCTGTTCGGCAAACTCCCTGATCATCTTGCGCAGCATTTCGTGTTCTTCATTCAGGCGAAAATCCATCTGGTTCCCCTCCAACAATGTCTTTATATGTTACAGGATTATTGCCTGATCCGCTTCAAGCAGTTCTCTCGGTTTTGGCAAAATCCTCGCTAACCAATATTGTTGATATCGTATGAAGTCGATCATGCAAGCCCTAGGCAAATATGTGCTTGGCGATGACTACGCGCTGGATTTCATTCGTGCCTTCATAAATTTGTGTAATTTTGGCGTCGCGGAACAGTCGTTCGACCGGATACTCGCGGGTATAGCCGTAGCCGCCAAAGATTTGTACAGCTTCCGTCGTCACTTTCATCGCTGTGTCGGAAGCGAACTGTTTGGCCATCGACGCTTCCTTGCCGCAGGGCAAGCCGTTTGCCCGAAGCGAAGCTGCACGGTAGACGAGCAGGCGGGACGCTTCGATCGACGTCGCCATGTCGGCCAGCTTAAAGGCGATTGCCTGTTGGCTGGAAATCGCTCGCCCGAATTGTTTGCGCTCCTTGGCGTATTCCGTTGCATAGGCGAGTGCGGCTTCGGCAATGCCCAGTGCTTGGGCAGCTATGCCGATGCGCCCTACGTCCAGATTGGCCAAGGCAATTTTCAAACCCTCGCCTTCACTGCCGAGCAGGTTGGCTGCCGGAACCCGTGCTTGATCAAAAATCAGCTCGACGGTGTTGGAGCCGTGCAAGCCCATTTTTTTCTCTTTTTTGCCGATCAAAAACCCTGGTGTATCCTTTTCGACAATAAAGGCAGAAATTCCTTTCGTTCCTTTATTTGCATCCGTAACGGCGAAAGCGACGTATACGTCTGCCTCGCCGCCGTTGGTAATGAATACCTTGCTGCCGTTTACAATGTATTCATCTCCTTGGCGTACCGCAGTTGTCCGTATCCGGCTGGCATCCGAACCCGCATTGGGCTCGGTCAAGGCAAACGCGCCAAGGTATTGGCCTGAAGCCAGCTTGGGGACGTACGCTTGCTTTTGTTCTTCATTGCCAAAGTAGAGAATCGGGTTTGTGCAGACTGATGTGTGCACGGAAAGGATGACGCCGAGCGTTGCGCTAACCTTGGCCAACTCATTGATCGTAATGATGTAGGAGACGAAATCAGCCCCCGCTCCGCCAAGCTCCTCGGGAACCGGAATGCCCATCAATCCGATTTCACCCATTTTCTTCACGATATGAAGCGGGAATTGTTCAGTCTCTTCCATGACGGGAACAAACGGGGCAACTTCCTTTTCGGCAAAATCGCGCACCAGCTTGCGCATCATGACTTGCTCATCAGTGAATTGAAGATTCATCGGTGACCTACCCTTCCAACAGTTTCACTTATTCGTAGCTGTAGAAGCCGCGACCCGATTTCTTGCCCAGCCAGCCTGCCTTCACGTACTTTCTCAACAGCGGGCATGGACGGTATTTCGAGTCGCCAAAGCCTTCGTGCAGCACTTCCATAATGTACAGGCACGTATCCAGACCGATAAAGTCAGCCAGGGTCAAGGGTCCCATCGGGTGATTCATGCCAAGCTTCATGATCTCGTCGACCGCTTCCGGTGTTGCCACTCCCTCATACACACAGTAAATGGCTTCGTTGATCATCGGCATCAGGACGCGATTCGAGATAAAGCCCGGGAAGTCATTAACGCTTACGGGTACTTTGCCCATTTGTTTGGCCAAATCATCGACGAGATTGTAAACTTCGTCAGACGTTTGCAGGCCGCGAATGACTTCGACAAGCTTCATCACCGGCACCGGATTCATGAAGTGCATGCCGATTACCTGAGCGGGCCGTTTCGTTACAGCGGCGATCTCCGTAATCGGCAGGGAGGAGGTATTGCTGGCAAGCACGGTATGGGCCGGACATATGTCGTCCAGCTGCTTGAAAATCTCCGTTTTCACCGCCATGTTTTCCGTAACCGCTTCCACGACAAAGTCGACATCATGGGCGTTGCCCAGGTCATTCGACAGCGCGATGCGATCGAGCACAGCCTGCTTCTCTGCTTCGCTCAGCTTGCCCTTTTCAACGTTTCGGCTAAGGTTTTTGGCAATCGTCTGCAATCCGCGCTGAGTGAATTCCGGCTTGACGTCGTGAAGCACGACTTGCAATCCCGCCTGTGCTGCTACCTGTGCGATTCCACTGCCCATCTGTCCTGCTCCGATGACCATAAACTTTTGTACGTTCATCTTCCTGCTCCCCTCTTCTCTTGCTTTATCTTGTATGGAACTGTTTCCCTTACTCAACTTTGATCAAAATCGCGTCTCCCTGTGCTGTCCCGCTGCAGATCGCAGCGACCCCAAGTCCTCCGCCGCGGCGACGCAGCTCAAACACCAGGCTCATGATAATCCGGGCACCGCTCGCACCGATCGGATGGCCGAGCGCGATGGCACCGCCATTGACGTTTACTTTCGCTTCATCCCAGCCGACGATTTGGCCGCTTGTCAAAATAACAGCTGCAAACGCCTCGTTTACCTCGAACAGATCGATATCTGCCACCTCAAGGCCGTGTTTTGCCAAAAGCTTTTGAATTGCCAGTCCCGGTGTCTTGGCGATATACGGCGCTTCCGCCCCAACCTCGGCGTGTCCCAGGATGGTAGCCAGCGGCTTTATCCCCAGCTCCTTCGCTTTCCATTCGGACATCACGACCATAGCGGCAGCGCCATCGTTAATCCCGGGAGCATTGCCCGCTGTGATCGTGCCGTCTTTCTTGTATACCGGCGACAGCTTGGCCAAGCCTTCCATCGTCGTCTCCGGACGAGGCGCTTCATCCTGATCGACAAACTGCGGGCCGCCTTTTTTCTGCGGAACCGGGACCGGGACAATCTCTTCGGCAAAAATCCCTTTTGCAATCGCTTGGGACGCCCGCTGCTGGCTGATCAAGGCCCAGCGGTCCTGCTCTTCTCGCGATATGCCGACCTCTGCCGCCACATTACTGCCGAGAACGGCCATCGGGACACCGTCAAACGGGCACGTCAGTCCATCGAACTGCATCAGGTCGACGACGGTATTGTCGCCCATGCGGAAGCCGTATCTCGCTTGCGGCAGCGCATAAGGAGCGTTGCTCATGCTCTCCATGCCGCCCGCCACGATGATCTCGGCATCGCCTGCACGGATGATCTGGTCGGCCATCGTGACCGCTCTCATCCCGGACGCACATACTTTATTGATCGTCTCGCTGGCGACATTCCAGGGAAGGCCGGCCCGGCGTGCAGCCTGGCGGGAAGGAACCTGACCTGCTCCGGCCTGAATAACCATCCCCATGATGACTTCATCGACTTGCTCTCCGCTAACCCCTGCACGGTTCAGTGCTTTTTTGATGGCGATGGCCCCTAAATCAACGGCCGGCAATTCCTTAAGCGCTCCGGCAAACTTCCCAAACGGCGTACGTGCTGCTCCGACAATGACCGTTTTCACACAATCACTCCTCTGTAATCTTTTTCCATCCGAACGAGCGGTCGCTCATATTGTAGCTACTACCATTGTCTCCATTTCCTCGACACTCGTCAATCCATTCCCTGCTTCTATTTATTTGGCGAAGGAGGAATAGCCGCACTACCTATCAGCAGTACGGCTATCGCTTTTGGCTCATCAAATCGCATCGGCAAGTATTTCCGCAATATCTCTGGCCTTGACTTGCTCCTCGGCCTCTTTCATTTTGATCCCGTCGTTCATCATCGTCAGGCAGTACGGGCATGCGCTGGCGATTGCAGTCGGATTCACTTCCAACGCCTGCTCGGTGCGAGCGACGTTGACCCGCGTGCCTTCGTGCTCTTCCATCCACATCAGCCCGCCGCCAGCGCCACAGCACATGCTGTCACAACCGCTGCGCTTCATCTCGACGATCTCGACGCCGGGAATTGCTTGCAGAATCTCTCGCGGTTTGTCGTAAATTTCATTGTAGCGGCCAAGGTAGCAGGAGTCGTGATACGTGATTCGCTCCTTCACTTCCTTGCTCGGCTTCAAGCGTCCTTCTTTGACCCACTCTGCCAGCAATTCTGAATGGTGGTACACTTCCGCCTGCAGGCCAAACTCGGGGTACTCGTTTTTAAAGCTGTTGAACGCATGCGGATCACAGGTGACGATTTTCTTTACATGATATGCCTCAAACAGGGCAATGTTCTCCTGGGCCAATTGCTGGAACAGAAACTCGTTGCCGATCCGTCTCGCTGTATCGCCGGAATTCTTCTCCTCGTTGCCGAGAACGGCGAACTTGATACCCGCTTCGTGCATCAGCTTGATGAAAGCATGGGTGATTTTCATGCTGCGGTTGTCAAAGGAGCCCATCGAACCGACCCAGAAGAGGTACTCAAAATCCTCACTCTGCTTCACTGTCGGCACTTCGTACTCGCCTTGCAGTCCTTCGATCCACTTCATCCGGTCCTTGCGGTTGATTCCCCATGGATTCCCTTGCCGCTCGATGTTGTTTAGCGCCCGCTGCGCCTCCTGCGGCATGCTTCCTTCGGTCATGACCAAATAGCGGCGCATATCGATAATTTTGTCGACGTGCTCGTTCATCACCGGGCACTGGTCTTCACAGTTGCGGCAGGTCGTACAGGCCCACAGCTCCTGCTCGGTGATGACGTCGCCGATCAGATTCTTGTCGTAGATTGTTTCCGCAGCCGCAGCAGTATCAGAAGCTGCCGCTACCTCCGAAGCAGCCTGCACGGCCAGCTTGTTCGCTGTCGTCTCGGCAAAAGCAAAGCTTGGCATCCACGGCGTCCGCGATGTGACAGCCGCTCCCTTTTCCGTCAGGTGATCGCGCATCTTGACGATCAGATCCATCGGGGAGAGCATTTTGCCGGTGCCGGATGCGGGGCACATGCTGGTGCAGCGTCCGCATTCCACACAGGCGTACAGATCGATTAGCTGGACTTGCGTAAAGTCTTCGATTTTCCCGACGCCAAACACTTCCTGCGTCTCGTCTTCAAAGTTGATCGTCGAGAGCTTGCCCGGCGGATCCAGTTTTTTGAACCAGACATTGATCGCGCCAAAAATGACGTGAGCATGCTTGGATTGTGGAACATACACGGCAAAAGACAGCAGGATGATCAGGTGCAGCCACCAGAATACATAGAAGAGCGCGGCGGCGGCCGTTTGACCAATGCCGGAAAACACGACGGCGATCAAAGAAGAGATCGGCGCAAAGACAGATGGCTCATGGCCCAGCCACAGCTGCTCGAATGCGAGCGAGAACAGCACAGAGGCCATCAGGGAAGAGAGCAGGATGATTACGATGCCCGCTTTCAGTCCCCGCTTGAGACGTTTCAGCTTCTCGACATAGCGGCGATAGAACGCGTAGGCGACAGCGACCAGGATGAGAAACGTGAAAAACTCCTGCATCAGGCTGAAGTACTTGTGAGCGCTGCCAAAAGGCAGCTCAAAGCCTTTGTACAGGCCTTTGATGATCAGCTCGATCGCCCCGAACTGCAGCACGATGAAGCCATAAAACATGACGACGTGCATGGCGCCGCTCTTTTTGTCTTTCAGCAGCTTTTTCTGAAAGACGACGTTATCCAGCAGAAGGTTCAGACGCGTGCGAAAATCGTCCTTGATATTCGCCTTCTTGCCGAGCTTGATAAACAGATACCGGCTGTAGACAACATGGGCAAACAGATACAACCCATATGCCAGGACGAGAAAAAAAGCGATAAGATTCAATAATGGCAGCAAATCTCCTCAACTCCTCGTTTTTTTCTTACTTGAGGATTTTGCAAAAATCTAGGAGTTCGACTGGAATTGAATTTTGCAAAATCCTGACTTATCTGCTATCTTAACAAAAAATGACATCAAAATGAATGATGATTCATTCAAATTACACAGACTGAGCGTTCGTTCAGATTTAATATATCATAACCCGGTTACAAGTGCGATGGAAGTTTTGTCTTGCAGGGAGAAAAAACGAGCAAACCCGCCCGGTCGCTTCTGCAGCGCGAGGCGGGTTTGTGTTCCCGTACATCCGTCTATTCCATCATATCCGGCTTCTCCCCTGGCCGTTTCGCTTCTTTTTTAAAGAAGAGGCCAAGCGGTGCCAAAGCGATCACCATAAAGGAAAATACCCAAAACACATCGCCGATCGCCCAAGAAGCGGCCTGAGCCAGCACCTGGGAATTCATCATGCTGAGCGTCACTTGCGACGCCGCACTCGTATCTCCTACAGACGCCATCAGCCCGGTAGCACTGCCCTGCATCATGTTCCAGCTGTACGAGAACATATCCAGGTCCTCCGACATGCGGGTTTGATGCAGAATCTGGCGATTGGCCATCAACACGGTCGTCAGCGCAATCCCGATCGAACCGACGACGTTCCGTACCAGGGTGCTCAAGGCAGAAGCAGCCCCGGCCTTCATCGGCGGCAGGGCGCTGACCCCTGCGGTATTCACCGGCATAAACGTCAGCCCCATCCCGAAGCCGCGAATGACCATCAGCGTGCTGATGACGCCGGCGGGCGTATCAGTGGCCAACGTATGCAGCTGATACGTGCTGTAGAGAATCAAGGGAATTCCCACCATGACGAGCGGGCGGGCCCCGACCTTATCGAACAGCTTGCCGGCGACCGGCATCATCGCCCCCATCGCCAACGCTTGCGGCATTAGCAAGAGACCGGTCTGGATCGCCGAATATCCGCGGATGTTCTGCAAGTAAATCGGGATCAAGATAACCCCTGTAATCATGACGATAAAAAATCCCGAACCCAATATGATGCTCATCGAGAAGCGCAGGTTTAAAAACAGACGCAAATCCAGTACCGGCTCCGGGTGGTTCAGTTCGACCACGATTAACAGCGCAAGCATCGCCGTAGCGGTTACGAACAGCATCACAATGGAGTAGGAGCTCCACCCCCAGCTCTCCCCTTCGGCAAGCGCGAGCAGAAAGCCAAAGGCGCTGCCCGAGGCGAGAAACAACCCCCAGATGTCAAAGCGGCCCATCTTTCGCTTCGGAGTCTCCGGCAAAATGAATTGACTCAAGAAGACGCCGATAATCCCGATCGGTACGTTAATCATAAACAGCCAGCGCCAGCTAAAGTGTTCGATAATGACTCCGCCCAACGTCGGTCCGATCGACGGGGCGACAGCCATGGACAAGCCGAAAATCCCCATAGCCGCGCCCATCTTGTCTTTGGGTATGAAGCGAAACATCAGCGACATCCCCACCGGCATGATCAGGCCGCCGCCGATCCCCTGAATGACGCGGAACGCTACCAGGCTGGGATTATCCCATGCGATGCCGCAAAGCAGCGAACCGAGGGTAAAGCTGACAACAGACCAGACGTACAGTTGCTTGTAGCCGAACCGCTCTCCGAGGTACGTCGTAATCGGAATAATCGCACCGGAAATCAGCATGTAGGCTGTTAACACCCATTCGATTTGCTTGGTGTCGACACTAAACAACACCATCAGCTTGGGCAAGGCGACGTTCAAGATAGATGTATCGAGAATCGCCATGAACGTTCCAATTACGATAATCAAGGTAATCGTCACTACGCCTGGAGCCTTTTTCTCTTCAGAAGAGACCATCAGCATCACCCCTTACATGAATCGCTACTTCCGCACTCGTTCCAGGAATGATGGCTGCTCCCTGTACCTGAATCCTTACAGGCACAAGCTGCTCTTGCCGCGGCTGCTGTCGAGCCGGTACGAGCGAAATAATCGGCCAAACGGCTGTCTCCGTGACACCCTCAATTCGCGAAACAATTCCCTTGTATTGCTGTTTTCCTGATGAATCCAGTTTCACATCGACGATTTGCCCGACGCGCACACGGCTTACTTCAGCTTCCGTCAAACGCGCTTCCACATAAGTAGCGGCCAAGTCGGCAATGGCTACGAGATTCTGGCCACTGGTCACGACTTCATTTGGATTGGCGCCTACGCGCATCACCTTGCCGCTGATCGGCGCCACAAGCGGAATTCTCTCACCGGGTGTTTTCGCTGTCGCGCTTGCCTGGATCACGCCGATTACTTCATTGGCTTGGACTTCCTGATTCTCCCTTATATCCAGTTGGATAATCCGGCCATTTGCCGGTGCTGTCACTACTGAGAAATCGACTTTTGCCCGGGCGTCGACAGTCTCCACGTAGTTCAACTGATTTATCCAGTAATACGCCGATATGCCGGCACTCACAATCAGGTAGGCGGATACGATCAATATGATCAGTCGCTTTGCTTTCACCCGCATCAGCCCCCGGTTGAAATCGTAACTACTGCGTTCATCCCGGGCAGCAGTTTGAGACCTTCCTGATCGAGAATCTTGATTTTAACCGGAACGCGCTGTGTTACCTTGATAAAATTTCCCGATGCATTGGACGTCGGCAAGAGCGAATACGTGCTGTCAGAAGCGAGTCCGACTTCCTGAACGATCCCTTGGATCGGACGGCCCGGGAATGCATCAATATTGATCGTAACCGGCTCGCCTACCTTTACCCGGGCGATTTTGGTCTCCTCCACGCGTGCGGAAACAAACAACGTTTGTAAATTCGCCAGTAAAAAGACCCGTTGGCCTGGTGACACCGTTTCACCCGAAGTGACAAATTTTTTGATGACGACTCCGGTTCCCGGCGCTTTGACGAGCGCGGCATCGCGATTTTGCAATGACGTATTCTTCTCCTCCAGCCGCGCCAGCGTCTCGCCGGCATCAACCGCATCGCCTTCCTTGACGCGTACTTCTGTTACCCGTCCGGAAATCTCCGGACTGACTTTGATCAAATCGCCATCGACCCGGGCGTCATCCGTAGAAATGTAGCGGACGGAATCAAGATAGCTCTGTACGCCAAACCAGCCACCGCCCATTACGGCCAGAATGAGAATGAGTAAGCCGATTTTCTTTTTCATTTGCCATTCTCCTTCTCAAAATAAACCTCGATCGGGTCGCCATCCTTCACTTCATCCTGTCCGACGACGATGATTTTCTCACCTGCTTACAACCCGTCTCTGATTTGGATTGTCGTACCGTCCGTCGCTCCGGTTACGACAGGTCGAGCGCTGGCTGTCTTGCCGTCTGTCACCATGACCAGACGCTGATCGCCACGTTTGACGATTGCATCGGTTGGGACAGTAATCGCTGTCGCCTGATCGTCAGCGGACAGCGTCACTTCAGCGTACATGCCGGATTTCCACTGGTTCGGGTCGCCCGGCAAGCTTAATTTGACCGGATATTCTTTGCTGGACGAATCGGCAATCGGCGAAATCGCCAGAACCTTCGCCTCAATAATCCCGGATGAAACCTGTTCAATCCGCAGCTGTAACGATTGGCCTACCTTTACGCTGTTGATTTGATCCTCAGGTACGTAAACCTCAACCACCGGCACGTGGCTGACAATCGTCAGCAGAGGAGCGCCCGGCGAAGCGGTTTCGCCTGTATGAATGTTTTGTGCCGCGATTTTTCCGGAGATCGGGGCTGTGATGACGGTGTTGCTCTTGTTCAGTTCAGCCTGATTAAGGGCGGCCTGCATCTGCGCTACGGTCGCGCGCAGGTTTTCCAGTGACGCTGCCGTTGCCCCTTCCTTTAACAGGCTTTGCTCCTGCACAGCTTGCTTTACAGCCGAATCGGCCTGTGTATAGGCCAGATTGGCGGCATCGAGCTGTGCCTGGGGAACTGCCCCTTGGGCAAATAGCGCTTTTGTCCGATCGAGGCTTTCTTTGGCATTTTTTAAAGTGGCATTGGCTGCCTGGATTTTTTCTTCGACTTGCTGGAGCTGCTGCGATCTTGTGCCGTTCTGGGTATCAGTCAACCGCGCTTGCGCACCGCGCAGCCCTGCACGTGCAGACTCGATGGCAGCCGTATAGTCGCTGTCATCAAGCACGACCAGCGTCTGGCCCGCTTTCACTTCCTGGCCAACCTCTGCATTCACGCTGACGACGCGGCCCGAGATCTTGGACATGACTGCGGACTCGGTATCGCCCTTGACTCGCCCAACTACGGTTTTTGCTTTTTTCAATTCGGTCTTGCCCACTTGCTCAACCACTACTCGCTGTACGCCCGGAGCAGAGCTGCTGGCGACACTTGAGCACCCCGATAGAGCGGCGGCAAGCAGGCAGGCAATTGCTGTTGCCGTAGTTGCTACGGTTACTGTGTTACGTCGGTTTCTCGCTTTCACTTATGGATCCCCCCTGTTTCCATCCAACTAGCAATGTCTTCACACTGTCTCTGATATACTGTTCATCCAGCGGCGGCAGGTTTTGGATGCCGAGCCGTTCCTTGTGGAAAAAGTACGTAAAAAAATGGCCAAAGAATATATTAAATATGATTTTGACATTGTTTGGCCCAATTTCCCCAGCCGCTATTTTGTCTTCCAAATATTTCTCCAGCGCCTCCCGAAGCCGGTTAATCGCACTGACAAACAAACACAAAATTTCCGGATTACGTAAAGATTCGGAACAAATGACGCTGACCATCTCTGCTCGTTGACGCAGCCCATTGACAGTGATCATCGCGATTTGAACCAATCCTTCTTCAATCGGCAGCTTCGAAATCTCGGGCAATGACTCGTCAAGACGGGGCAATCGATCTACGAGCGCTTCTTTGAACAAATCTTCCTTGCTGGCAAAATAATGGTATATCGTGCCGACGGTTACATCACATTTCTGGGCAATATCCTTGATTGTCGTCCTGTCATAGCCATTGCGGCAGGCCAAATGAATAGCTGCTTCCTTCAGCATCTGGCGCCGATCTATCGACTGCTTCTCTGACAATTGTCGTCCTCCTCTCTTGCGGGGTATCCGATTTTGCTTCCCCGCCCCTAAATAACTGTTCAGTTATATTTTTTGTGACAATTTCACCTAAATAACTGTTCAGTTAGCAACGTTATTTTCTACGAAAAGACAATCGCTGTCAATGCCTTTTTCACGTTTTTTACAGTTTGCCAGTGCGTTACATTGGCGAAACCGCTTACTTCCGCACCCTTCACCTCAAGTGCAAGACGGACTACATTTGGGAAGAAAACAGCCTCCCGCACATTTCACGAGAGGCTGTCTATTATCTATTTTCCTGATACTTCTTTCGCTTCTTTCTTCTCTTTTTGCTCTTGGCGTACGTCTGCGAGCGACTTCACTTTGGTCGCCTTGATCCGCTTGTTGCGTGGCAGATCGGTTGGCTCCAGGTTGTTCGCTTCATCGCTCATCAGTGCCGCAATCCCGACGTTTTTGCCCTTGGCTGCCTGGCAGTACTCACAATTCGCTTCATCATGAGCGTGGTAGTGCTTCGGCTCCGGATAAGAGGTGATGACGCCTTCAAAGTTGCGCAGTACGACTTTATCTGCCGATTGCGAAATCAGGTAGTTCGGACTGACCGGGATTTTGCCGCCGCCATGAGGCGCGTCGACGACGAAGGTCGGTACGGCATAGCCGGAAGTATGGCCGCGCAGGTGTTCGATGATTTCGATCCCTTTGCTGACGGGAGCGCGGAAGTGACCAATACCCTCAGACAGGTCGCACTGATAGATGTAGTACGGGCGTACACGGATTTTGACGAGGTCGTGCACGAGCTTTTTCATCGTATTCGGGCAATCGTTGATGCCGGCGAGAATCACTGCCTGGTTGCCGAGCGGAACGCCCGCATTGGCCAGCATCTCACAGGCACGCGTCGCTTCCTCGGTAATTTCTTTCGGATGGTTGAAGTGCGTATTCAGCCATACCGGATGGTATTTTTTCAAGATGTTGCAGAGGTTTTCCGTGATGCGCTGCGGGAACACGACAGGTGCGCGCGTGCCGATGCGGATGATCTCGACATGCGGAATGGCCCGCAGGCTGCTGAGAATGTATTCGAGAATCCGGTCGTTGATCAGCAAGCCGTCTCCGCCGGAGATGAGCACGTCGCGGATTTCCGGTGTCTCCCGGATGTAGTCGATACAGGCGTCGAGCTGCTTCTTCGGAACGCCCATGCCGATTTGGCCGGAAAAACGGCGGCGCGTACAGTAACGGCAGTACATCGAGCACTGATTCGTCACCAGGAAGAGCACGCGATCCGGATAGCGGTGAGTCAGTCCTGGAACCGGAGAATCTTCGTCTTCGTGCAACGGATCTTCCATGTCGTACTTGGTCCGCACCATTTCGGAGGACAGCGGTACAGATTGCATCCGCACGGGATCGGTCGGATCGTTTTGATCCATCAGCAGAGCGTAGTACGGTGTTATATTAAGCGGGATTGTCTGATTGGAAATGCGTACGCCTTCTTCTTCTTCAGGCGTAAGATTGATGACCTTTTTCAGATCGTCGACTGTTTTGATGGTGTGGGTCAATTGCCACATCCAGTCGTTCCATTTTTCTTCCGTAATGTCTTTCCAAAGTTCTACTTCACGCCAGTCGCGCATTTTTACTGCCATACTGCCATCTCCTTTCGTTACGAGCGATGTTGATTCCATCGATCCAGTCGCGAATAAGGAGATGCAAATCGCGTGCCAACCAAATCAAAAAAATCGAAATATTGACAGAAAGCGCTTTCTACCGCATTGGCAGAAAGTAAGCTGGCCAGCCATGTGCCGAAAATCCGGCACATTCTGCAGTCTTACTGGCGCAGTCCGGGCAAATTCGCCAGCTTGTACTGCAAGGTCTGCCGTGGAATGCCGAGAAGGCTCGCGGCCTGCTTGACATTCCCCCCCGTCTCCTGCATCGCTCTGGCGATCAGCGACGTCTCTGTCTCGCGCAGTACCTCGGGCAGATTCCAGGTGCCATCCGGTATCCCGTCTGCGACTGACACAGCTTGTGGCGGCAGCGCCTTCGGTATAGCCGTCCGAGCAACCCCGCCCAGTGAGGCGCGCTCCCAGAAGTGCGCGGGCAGATGCTCGGGCAGAATCGTCTGTCCGTCAACCATGTTCATCGCTGCTTCGATCAAGTGCTCCAGCTCGCGTACGTTCCCCGGCCAATCATAGGCGAAAAAACGCTTCCAGACCGTCTCGTCAATCCCCGTTACTTTCATCCCGAAACGGCGGTTGTACTTGTCGATAAAGTGTCTGGTCAACAGCTCGATATCCTCCGGACGCTCGCGCAGCGGCGGTATCTCCAAGGAAACGACGTTCAGCCGGTAGTACAGGTCGGCGCGCAGCCCGCCACGCTCCACCACCTGCAATGGCGGCTCATTCACTGCGGCAACGACGCGCACATCGACCTGGACTGATTTCTCGCTGCCGATGCGGCGGATCTGGCCGTCCTGCAGCACCCGCAGCAGCTTTGCCTGCAAATCGAGCGGCATGCTGTTCAGCTCGTCGAGAAACAGCGTCCCCCCGTTGGCCAGCTCAAACAATCCTGGCCGGTCATCGGCACCGGTAAAGCTGCCTTTCGTCGAGCCAAACAAAATGCTTTCCAGCAGGGAGGCCGGCAGCGCCGCGCAGTTCTGGGCAATGAACGGGCGGCCGAAGCGGGCAGACGCTTGATGGATAGATTGGACGAACAATTCTTTCCCCGTCCCTGTCTCTCCGTACACAAGCACTGGTGACGACGTCCGCGCCGCCCGTTTGGCCCGCTCCTTCAGCGTTTTCATCGCCTGATTGTCGGTCAGGATATCCGTAAACTGATAGCTGATTCCGTCTGACGCAAGCTGCTTGGAGCGCTTCGGCTTGCCAAGCTGAACCTGCAGGTCGATCAACCGTTCGGACAGTTCTCGCAGCTTGCGAATATCCTTGGCCACCTCGACGGCCCCGACCAGCGTATCGCCGACCCGCACCGGGAGCGTTGTGTTAATCGTATCGACACGCACTCCCCGCAGATTGGTGTAGGTCTGCGGCAGATTGACAATCGGCTCGCCGTTCTCAATCACGCGCAAGAGCGTGCTCGACGCCTGATCAAGCGATGGAAACACTTCCAGAAGCGGCTTGCCCAGCACTTCCTCTTTCGTCAATCCATCCAGCGAGGCAGCCACGTGATTGTAAAATATCGTGATGCCATCCGCATCGACTACGTGAATGCCTTCATCGATCGTCCCCAAAATGGCCTGAAGCATTTCAACTGTTTCTGACATCGGCATATCGTCGTTCTGCCTCCTTTGCTGTTGGTGTGCCGAAAAATTGGCATAATTGCCGAAATTCCGGCGCTAACGGAGCTGTCTGATTCTGTAAGCGAGAAACCCCACATAGAGCAGGTGGCCGATTGCCCAAATGACAAAGCCTGTAAACGATAGCAGTTGCCCGCTCAGCCAGCTGAACGGAAAGTAGATCAGGCAGAGCACGCCGCTCCAGATCGCCAAATACTTTGCGGCTCCCCGGCCCGTCTTGGGATAAAAGCTGATCAGAAATCCGGCAAGGACAACCGAGATAATCAAGTGGATGATGAGCTCAACAAGCGAAGGCAGCAGCGGCAGCCCGGGAATGTAGCTCACATCGATCAGCACCTGAAAGGTCCTCGTATAAAACAGAGCATCGCCGAGCGCCAGCAACGCTGCCAGCAAGATGCCCGCCATCAAGCCATTTGTCAGAAAGAATACCAAGGTTACCCCTCCCCTTTTGGCAAAGCTGTTTTAGCCGTCCGTCCAATCAATTTGCAAAGTCAGGGTATTCACCCCGATATACTGCTCATTCAGCCACAGCTGATACTCGATCGCCAGATGGTGCGGCTGTCCGTCGACCCAGCGGATAGCCAACCGGTTCGTTTCGATGTCCAGCAGGGAATTTCCGTATGGATTTTGATAAACCGACCGATGCTTTCCCCCGCGCTGAAACACCTGCTTCATCTGCAATGCCCCTTGGCGAAGCAGGGTTACTTCCGCTTCGCTGATTTTCAGGACGGTATTCGCCTCACGCTTGTCGTCAATTTGCTCTTTATAGGTGAGAAACCAGCCGCCCGCTTTCTTGACAGCGCTCCCCGCGTATCGATAGGAAGAGGTTTCGCTTTGTCCGTCGATTTTTTGCTGCACTGTCAAATGTATGGTAATGTGCTGCATCACTTGGCCCCGCTTTACTCAAGATTTGCAAAATTCGCCTTCGCCTGCTCCGGATTTTTTGCACATTCCGCTACCGATTTGTTTCGATTGTACCTGAGAATGGACCGGAAAAAAAGCCGTGCATTGTTTACAGCGCCCCGGACCGCGACTCGATTGCAGCCGAAGCCGTATTCAGCTTTCGCAAGGAAACGGCAACCCCCACACCCGCCAGCACCAGCAGCGCCGCCAGGACGAGGTACGCTGCTCCTGCTCCGGTCGTATCCAGCGAGACGGTAAACGTGCCGATCAGCACCAGCCTCATCAGCATTCCCGCTGAATTCATAAAGCTGAGCACCCGCCCCATCAATTGATTCGGAATGATCGTCATATAGATGGACTGGCGAACCAGACGGGTTGACGCATTGCACCACCCGATGAGCGTATTCAGTCCGATAAATACCCAGCCTACCGGAAGGGTGACGATTCCCACGAGCGTAGCGGCAAACAAAAGCGTATTCCCGACCATCGACGCCACCGCTCCCCAGCGGGCTGTACAGCGCATGATCAGAAAACCGGCCGCTACTGCCCCGACCGCATACGTCATATCACCGAGTGAAAAGACCATGACATCTCCCTTCAGCGTCTGATCGACGAAAACGGGAGCTACAAGATTGCCGGCCATGACCGCGACAAATGGCATCAAGGCGGAAATGCCGAACAGCAAAAAGCCTGGCCGTACCCTGATAAACTGCCAGCTATGCCCCAACTGGGCAATCCAGGAGATGCCCCTGGAAGAATTCGCCTGCTTCTGCAAGGTGAACGTATAGGCCATCGTGGAGAGCAGCACAAACGAAAACAAATAAGTCAGCGCATTGAAAAAAAGCACGACATGCAGGCCGTATTTGCTTAGAATCATGCCGGCGATTCCCCCGGCAAGCATGCTGGATGTCTGCGATTCGATTTCCAGCAGGCTGTTGATGTCGTTGTAGTATTTGGGTTCGAAGCCTTCCTGAACCAGCGCGGATTGAGCCGGATAGTGGACTTGAAAAATAAGCGTCGTAATCATGTAAATGGTGATCAGCATCCAGTCCGCATACGAGCCAAAGAGTCCCCAGACGGCAAGCAGGGCCAATATGGAAAACCCGACGAGATTTTCGATCAGCAGTACGTTCTTGCGCGAAAACCGGTCGATCAGCGTACCGAAGTACGGGCTGATCAAAAACATCACGATGGCCGACACGAACATCGTCGACCCTAACAGCGCCGCAGAGCCTGTCGTTTGCACCAAATACCAGGAAATCCCGATCATGCTCATCCCCTGGCCAAATCCGGAGAACAAATTCGCAAAGAACAGCTTGCGGAAATTGACGTTGGCAAAAACCTCTCTCATCATATACCCTCCTGTCAAAAATCTCTTAGGGCAATGGTAATCTTTTTCAGATATTTTGTAAATATAAATATTTAAAATGTATCAATTTTATATGTCTACAACGCGCACGTACACGGTCAGCTTCGTCGTTAAAAAGCGCCCCTCTTGCTGAGGAGCGCTTTGGATTGATTGATCGCCGATGGCAATCCATGCACATCGTTATTTTACAAAGCCTAAGAGTAACTCTCGGACAATTTTGGCTGCGACGATTTGCGTCATCTCGCTGTGGTCATAGACCGGAGCTACTTCTACCAGGTCGCATCCAACCACGTTGGCACCGTTTTGCGCCATGAAATGAATCGTGTCGAGCAGTTCGCGCGAGGTGATGCCGCCCGCCTCTGTCGTTCCCGTTCCCGGAGCGGCAGAAGGATCGAGCACATCGATATCGATGGTCAGGTAGACCGGGCGGTTGCCGATCGTCGGCAGAACCTGTTTGACCGGTTCCAGCACATCGTATTTGTACAGATGCATGTTTTCCTTTGCCCACTCGAACTCTTCCTTCATTCCGCTGCGGATGCCGAACGAGTAGACATTTTTGCCGCCAATCAGATTGCATGCTTTTTTGATCGGCGTGGAATGAGAGTACTCATACCCTTCGTAGCTGTCGCGCAGATCGGTATGCGCGTCAAAGTGGAAGATGACCAGGTCCTTGTATTTTTCGTACATCGCTTGAATCACCGGCCACGTAACCAGGTGCTCTCCACCGAGTCCGACCGGGATTTTCCCATCGGCCAGCACAGTGCGGACAAACGAGCGGATCGCTTCAAGACTTCCTTCTACGTTGCCGAACGGCAAGGGAATATCGCCCGCGTCAAAGTACTTGATCTCTTCCAGCAGTCGATCCAGATACGGACTGTACTCTTCCAATCCAATCGATACCTCGCGGATTCTCGCAGGGCCGAACCGGGAGCCAGGGCGAAAGCTGACTGTCCAGTCCATCGGCATGCCGTAAATCACTGCTTGGCTATCCGCATACTCGCCATGGCTGCGAATAAATACTTTCCCTGAATACGCCTCGTCAAAACGCATGGTTCCCGTCCTCCTAGTCTTGCGTCAGTTCAGCTACGAACTTCGGCAGCTTGAATGCCGCGTAATGAACCTCTGGCGTGTAGTACTTCGTGTCCAAATCCTTGATTTTGCTCGGATCCACTTCCAATGGATCGTACTTTTTGGAGGCAATCGTGAAGCTCCACAGACCGGATGGGTAGGTTGGGATGCTGCACGTATACAGGCGTGTGATCGGGTAGATCGACTTGATGTCCCTGAACACCCGTTTGATCAGCTCGCGGTTGAACCACGGCGATTCGGATTGCGCAACCATGATGCCGTCCGGTTTCAGTGCGTCGTAGATGCCTTGGTAGAACCCTTTTTCAAACAGCCCGACTGCCGGACCTACCGGTTCCGTAGAGTCTACCATGATCACATCGTATTCGCCTTTGTGATCATGAATATGTTTAATGCCATCAATAACTTGTACATCAACACGCGGATTGCCTGTCAAAGCACTGGCAATATCCGGGAAGTACTTTTTCGAGGATTCGATTACGCCGCCATCGATTTCGGCCAAAACAGCCTTTTCCACAGATGGATGCTTGACGATTTCCCGAATCGCACCGCCGTCGCCACCGCCGACAACCAGGACCTTTTTCGGGTTCGGGTGCGTGTTGAGCGCTACGTGGCTGATCATTTCATGGTAAACGAACTCATCTACGTCCGTGGTCATGACCATGCCGTCCAAGACCAGCATGCGACCAAATTGGTTTGTATGGATAATATCGATTTTTTGAAAATCGGTCTGTTCGCTATATAAGGTCTCGCTGATTTTTGTTGTAATGCCATGATTTTCGGTTTGTTTTTCGGTATACCACAACTCCATGTTCATCGTTTTTACCTCCCCGGATAAAGACAAGATTTTTTCACAACAAATTGAATTATAGAGGCTCCCCCCCAAAAAGCAAGTAAATTTTCTGCACAATCGGAAAACAATCTGCTATTGAAGTATAGCGACTGCCAGAATCACCCATACTTTTAGGGAAAGACATATCGGTTTATTATGCCATTTTCTCTTTTTGCCTATGAGAGGATGTTCAAAAAAGTCCAGAAAAACAATCTGAACGGAAAGGAAAAATCGCCATGGAAGTCATCCGCGAACCCTCATTAATCCGCTGGCTGCGATTCACCAAGCGGCTGTTGAAATTCGGCTTTTTCACGATCTTATCACTCGCATTCCTAACCCTTCTCTTCGTGCTGTATCTGCGTTCGCAGCCGATGCCAGCCGCTACGATCAACCAGACCACGACGCTGTTCGCCGCTAATGGCGAAGTGCTGGACCGCATCCATCAGGGCGAGAACAGATTTGTCGTGCCGTTGGACAAAATCGCGCCCAGCCTCTTACAGGCGACGGTCGCGATAGAAGACAAAAGCTTTTGGGATCACTACGGCTTTGACTTCAAGCGGCTGGCCAAAGTGGTCTACATCGACATCATGCACATGAGCAAGGCGCAAGGCGCAAGCACGATTACCCAACAGCTGGCCCGCAATCTCTACCTGACAAACGACAAAACATGGGAACGAAAAATAAAAGAAGCAATGCTGGCTGTTCAATTGGAGTTAAACTACAGCAAAGAAGACATTCTCGAGATGTACATGAACCAGATTTACTACGGACGCTCCGCTTACGGGGCCCAGGCTGCCGCCCAAACGTATTTCGGCAAGGACGCGGACAAGCTGACTCTGGGAGAAAGTGCAGCACTGGCAGCCTTTCCCAAAGGGCCCTCAATCTATTCGCCCTATACCAACATGGATGGCGTAAAGGCCAGGCAAAAACTGATTTTGCAGGCCATGCAGGAGCAGGGGTACATTACCGCCCAGGAGGCAACTGCCGCTTATCAGGAACCTCTGTCGTTCAAAAAGAAGGAAGAACAAAAAACGGTCCGCTTGGCCCCTTATTTCCGTGATTACATTTCCAGTCTGCTGAAAAACAAATACGGCATTGATGAGGAACAGTTCATTCACGGCGGACTGAAAATCTATACGACACTCGATGTGAACATGCAGAAAAAAGCGGAAGCGGTTTTTGCCAAGTATATGCCGAAGGACAATCCTGACCTGCAAGCCGCTCTGGTGGCGATTGAACCGGACACAGGGATGATCAAAGCGATGGTCGGCGGCCGGGACTACGAAAAAAGCCAGTACAATCGCGTCTTCAGTCGACGTCAGCCCGGTTCTTCGTTCAAGGCGTTTCTGTACATGGCAGCGCTCGATCAGGGCTTTACCCCGTTAACCTTGATGAAGAGCGAGCCTACCGTATTC
The DNA here is from genome assembly GCA_946402065.1 of uncultured Brevibacillus sp. GTDB lineage: Bacteria > Bacillota > Bacilli > Brevibacillales > Brevibacillaceae > Brevibacillus_D. The sequence continues at coordinate 78,469 of CAMIVR010000005.1, forward strand.
ACGTATGATCATGGAAAACAGTATTTTCCCAGCAATTTCGGCGACCACTATGCGCATGACTTCATTACCCTGCAGCAAGCGATCGCCACATCGGACAATATTTACGCGGTGAAAACAATCGAACAGCTTACGCCGCAAACCTTGGTTCAGGAAGCGCGGAAACTCGGGATTACCAGCCCGATGCAGGCAGTCCCTTCGCTGGCCCTCGGTACATCGCCGACGACTCCTTATGAAATGGCGATGGCGTACAGCGCGATTGCCAATCACGGCGAGCTGGTCCAACCGATGGCCATCCTGAAAATCGAAGATGCGCAAGGGAATGTCATCGTCGAGGAAAAGACGACAAAGACGCAAGTCGCCAATCCTGTCTCTTCGTTCCTGTTGACGCAAATGATGCAAACCGTATTTGAACCTGGCGGAACAGCCTATCGTGTGGCGAATATGCTCAATCGGCCGGTTGCCGGAAAAACCGGATCGACCGATTACGACTCCTGGCTGAACGGCTTTACTCCGCAGTTGGCGACATCTGTGTGGGTCGGTTATGACGAGGGCCGAAAAATTGACCCGATCAAAGACGCCCGGTTGTCCTCGCCGATTTGGGCAGAATTCATGGAAAGCGCCCTGCATGGCCAGCCGCCCGCCGCTTTTGAAATTCCGGCAGGTGTTACTTCCGTTTACATCGATCCAAGCAACGGAAAATTGGCTACAGAGAAATGCCCCAATCCAAAGCTGGTCTACTTTGCCGCGGGTACGGAACCGCAGGATTACTGCACCGAACACTTGAATGGCGGAGAGAAGCCTCCAGAACCCGCTGCCAAAAAGGAAAACCAGTCGCTGTGGAAGCGCGTGGAGAAGCTGTGGAAACGGTAATCTTTCTGACGTTTATCCGCGAAAATGTAAAAAAGAGGGTGGTAAATCGAGGCCACTGAAAAAGTCGCTTCGATGTAAGAAAGGTACAACCACTCAAGAAAAA
>CAMIVR010000006.1 GCA_946402065.1 uncultured Brevibacillus sp.
CCCTTCTCCGCCGAACAGGTTGGTGCCGCCGAGGACAACCGCCGCGATGGCATCGAGCTCAGAGCCTGTACCGGAGTTGGGCGAACCGGTCGACAGGCGGGAGGCGAGAATCACCCCGGCGATCGCCATGATCGCACCGCCGAGCGCATACACGCCCGTTTTCACCCAGACGACATTGATTCCACACAGTCTCGCTGCTTCTTCGTTGTCGCCGATCGTGTAGACATAGCGGCCAAACCGGGTATGCGTGAGCAAAACATGTCCAAGAATCACGACGATCACCATGATGATGACCGGAATCGGAACAGGTCCGATATAGCCGCGGCCAAGCGCCCGGAAGGCAGAATCGGTAACGGCGATCGGATTTCCCTGAGTGTAGACGAACGCGAGTCCGCTAAGAATCGTCGTCATCCCGAGCGTCACGATGAACGGCGGGATTTTTTGCGTCGAGACAGCCGTTCCGATGAACAAACCGATGATTCCGCCGAGTACAATCGTCAGCAGCACGGCCAGCGGAATCGGCACGCCGGCGACAATCAAGCCGCTGACGGCGACACCGCTGACGGCAATTTGCGACCCGGCGCTCAAATCGATCCCCCCGGTGATGATGATGAACGTCATGCCGACAGCCATGATGCAGAGAACCGTCGCTTGACGGGTGACGTTGATCAAGTTATCGAGTGTCAGGAAATCTGTCGTGACCATGGACAAAATGACAAACAGAAGCACGAGTCCGACCATTGTGCTGCCCTTATCAAAAATGAGGTAAAGCGTATCTTTCCAGTTGGCTTGCTTCCTGTCTTGGGCAACCTCAAGACTTGCTGCGTTATCTTTAGGCACGTACCCCACCCCCAAACGCGAGTTTCAAAATGTTGTCAGGCGTTATCGCTTCCTTGTCGAGAATCCCGGCAATCGCACCTTCGCGCATGACAATGGCCCGGTCGCTCATCCCGACGATTTCCGGTATTTCCGAAGAAATCATAATGATGCCTACCCCTTGCCCGGCAAGCTGGCTGATTTGGGCAAAAATTTCCGCCTTTGCTCCGACATCTACGCCGCGGCACGGCTCATCGAGAATGAGAATGCGCGGTTCCTGGATGATCCAGCGGGACAAGATCGCTTTTTGCTGGTTTCCTCCACTCAAGGTGGAAATGGGCTGCTCCAGGGTGGCCGTTTTGATGTTCAGCTTCTTTTTGTACTCTTCCGCTACTTGTTTTTCCGCCTTTTTGTTGATCAACAGGTAGCTGACGTATTTTTTCAGGTTGGACATCGTAATGTTGGCACGAACGCTCTGCTTGAGGGCCAAACCTGTTTCTTTGCGGTTTTCCGTGACAAAGCCGATGCCTAAGCGAATGGCGTCGCTCGGCTTGGCAATCTCCACCTTTTTCCCGTCGATGAAGATTTCGCCTTTGTCTTTTTTCAGCATTCCGAAGATGGTTTGGGCAATTTCTGTCCGGCCGGCGCCGACCAATCCGGCGATCCCGAGAATTTCCCCGCGGCGCAATTCAAAGCTGATATCCCTGATCACTTTGTTCTTGGTCAGATTTTCCACCCGCAGAATCGGCTTGCCCAGCTCGACCTCGGCTTTGTTGAAGTAGTCCGTCACTTTGCGGTTCACCATTAATTCGACGAGGCTGTCGACGCTTTTCACTTCACTCATCGGCAGTGTTTTGATATGCTGTCCATCGCGCAGGACAGTGACGGTATCGCAGATGCGGAAGATTTCATCCATCCTGTGGGAGATGTAGAGAATGCTGACGCCTTTTTGCTTCAACTCCTCAACCAGCGAGAGCAGCACCTCTGTCTCTCGTTCCGATAGCGACGAGGTCGGCTCATCCATGATCAATATCTTCGCGTTTTGCGAGATGGCCCGGGCGATTTCGACCATTTGCTTTTGTGCAATGCTGATGTTTTTCACCAACTGCTTCGGGTTGATGTCGATTTGCAAGGACGAAAAAATCTCTGCAGCCGCCTTGTTCATTTTCTTCCAGTCGATCAGTCCCAGCCGCGTCGTCGGTTGTGTTCCGAGAAAGACGTTTTCCGCCACGGTTTGAAACTTGGCGACATTCAATTCCTGATAGATGCAGTGAATGCCCAGTTTTTTCGAGAGCTTGGGGTCCATCTGTTCGATTTGATTGCCCTGAAAGGTAATGGTGCCGCTTGTTTTCGAATAGGCACCTGTCAAAATTTTGATCAAGGTGGACTTACCCGCCCCGTTTTCGCCGACCAATGCGTGCACACTGCCCGGATGGACAGTCAAGGAAACATCAGAGAGCGCTTTTACTCCGGAAAATTCCTTGCAGATGTTTTTTAACTCCAGAATTGGCGAATCCAACAGATACCCTCCTCTCATAGCGAAAGCTTTTCGTGGTGATCGTCCGTTGTCCCGGAAGGAACCCCAAAAGGTGACCGGAGTGCCGCAATCGCGTTCCGGTCCCTTTTTGGGGCCCCTTCATGAAGCGGGAAGGGACCCGGGCGCAATTATTTTTTGAAGTACTCATCTACGTTGGATTTGTCCATGAGCAGTACGGGGATGCTGATGTTTTTATCAAGTGTTTTGCCGTTGATCGCTTCGATGGCCGCTTTTACCGCTTCTTCCCCGATTTTTTCCGGCTGCTGCTGGATCATCGCGAGAATTTTGCCTTCGCGGATACCTTCTGCCGCTTCCGGCGTCACGTCAAAGCCGACGATTTTGGTGTTCGTTTGTTTGGCCGAGTCAAGAGCGGCGAGAGCACCGAGGACGCTGTTTTCTGCCGTAGCGTAGATGTAGTTGACATCTGGGTTTGCCTGCAGGATGTTTTCCACGGTAGCCATCGATTTTTCGCGGTCATAGCCCGGTTGGTCGTTGAGAATGGTTACGCCTTTGACATTGCTGAGCACTTCTTTGAAGCCGCGCAGGCGCTCTTTCTGTACGAAGGATTGAACGTGTGTAACGACGGCTATTTTGACGTCTTTGCCGTCGGCTTCAATCTGTTTTTTCAAGTATTCGCCGATTTGTTTGCCCGCTTCGTAGTTTTCTGTTCCGATAAATGTATCGACCTTGTCGCTAGGCACGACGGAGTCCGCCGTAATGACCGGGATGCCTTTGGCTTTTGCTTCCTCCACGACCGGTACGACGCCGGCGTTGTCGACGGCCAGCACGATCAGGCCGTTCACGCCTTTTTGCATGTAGTCCTCAATCGCCGATACTTGCTTGGCGAGATCGAGGTTCGGGTCGTTGACGAGCAGCTTGACGCCTGCTTCTTCTGCCGCTTTTTTCATTCCCTTGTCGATGTCGATAAAAAACTGGTGGCGAAGCGTTGCCGTCGTGACGCCGATCGTAATCTCTTTTTTGGCGTCGCCCGCAGAAGCAGGCGCGCTTGTTTCAGGCTGTTTCTCTGCCGTGTTGGTGCCGGAGCCGCCGCCACAGCCTGCCAGTGCCAGTACCAAAGCCGCTGTTGCCAAGATTGAAGCTTTTTTGAACATTTCTCATAACCCCCATTGTCTTTGGATGATGTTTGACCTTTCTGCTTGTATCGTTAGGAGTCGATACCACACCAGGAAATGATAAAGCTCGCATAAACCTCGATCAGCGTCAGGAACTGATCAATCGGAACGGATTCATCGATGCAATGGCACTGGCGGGGATCGCCGCAGCCGAGGATAATCGTAGGAATATTGGCAAAACCGGCAAGCAGGCGGGCGTCACAACCGGCAGGCATCCCTTCAATGACGACGTCCTGTTGTAAAATGCCGCCAAGCACTTGCCTGATTTCCTGAATGAACGGATGCGTCAAAGGCGTTTCAAAAGGAAAGCCTTCCTGATAAACCGTTACCTGTGGCGGATGTGCCTGCAGCCATTCGTCGCCTTTGACAACGCTGTCAATTGCGGCCAGCACGTCACCGTGTATGCGCTCGCGCGTAGCCGCGTACGATTCCCGCGGGTTCGGCTGATAGTGCAGACACGTCTTGAGCGTGCACGAGCCGGGAACGACAGATCCGGCAATGCCGCCTTTGATCTCGCCGAGGTTGATCGTCGGACCAGGGAGCAGCGGGTGTCGCTCCGTCATCAGCCAGCGATGCTCCAGCTCTTTGAGCGACTGGTAGATTTTGATCGCTTTGTCGATCGCGTTGACACCTTCCCAAAGCTGGCTGGAGTGCAGGCTTTTGCCCTCGACCGTAATCTCGTGGAACAAAAAGCCCATGTGTGCCGGCTGGATGTGCAGCTGCGTCGGTTCGCCGACGATCGCCGCATCGGCGGTGTAGCCGCGTTCGACACAAGCCAGCGTACCGTTGCCGCCGCCTTCTTCATCGACGACGGACTGAATGATCAGATCTCCCTTGAGCCGAATGCCCAGGGTGTGGATCACTTGTGCGGCCATCATCATCGCTGCGAGCGATCCTTTCATATCGGTCGAGCCCAAGCCGTAGAGCACATTTCCTTTTACTGCTCCCGAGAACGGGTCGTCCGCCCATTTGCTGCGGTCGCCGAACGGCATCGTATCGACATGTCCGTTGAGGATGAGCGATCTGCCGCCGCCCGTGCCTTTTAACGTACCGACAACGTTGGGTCGGCCTTCGTTGCTGTGGCCGAGATTGGCGCCGGGGTATTTTTTAATTTTTTCATCGTCGACCAGAAACTCGTCGATCTGAAAGCCGAGCTGCTCCAGCTTTTCTTTGATGATGGCTTGTCCGGCCTGTTCATTCCCGCCAAGTACGCCGTGTCCGATGACTTGTGTGTCGGTTTGAACCAGGCGGGACAAAAAGCTGATATACTCTTCCTTGTTTTGCAATACCGTCTCTTTCACCTGCATGCATATCACCACTCTTTTGTCATGTCAGTTCAAATGCCTGATCTTACCGCTTGATATGCTCGAGAATGCGGGCCCACAGCGTCTGATAGTGCTCCCACTCCATGAATTCCTTCGGCCCCCAATGCGGCGCGCAATCGCTGGCAAAGCACGCTGTTTTGCCTTTGCCGTATTGGCCTGTGACGATAAACGGATCATTGTCGATGCTGACCAATACGTCCGCACCGGCTTTCGCCGTGAAGCGATTGTAGCCGAGGAAGCGCGGCCAGTCGCCCAAGCCTTCTGTAATCGCATGCGCTTTGACTGTATGCGGCTGTACGCCCTGCGGTTTTTCCACGCGGTCATCGACATCCATCAGCTCAACAGGGAGCACGTCGGCGAGAACCGTATTTTTGTAGTTGGCTTTGCCTTCAATGCCCATAAACGACAGGTAGCCGCCGATCATCATGAAACCGCCGCCGCGTGCGACGTATTCGCGGATCAGCTCAAGGCTGTTCGGAATGATCTCCATTTGATAGAAGGTCGCGTTTTGCAAGAGGAACGTATTGCTGCCGATATCACTCAGCACAATCGCATCGTACTTTTCCAGCTCTTCCAGCGTCTTCGGAAAACGCACCTGCACTTCGTGTGCCGGCATGTAATCGACGTCGACGTTCGCGTTGCGCAGGCACTGGAGCAAATACGTCGCGCCTTCCTCGTACTTGGTCGAAGTAAAGCTGTCATACCCTTTCGTATGGATCATATGAATGACCCACGATTCACCAACAAACAATACTTTCACAGCGAAACACCTCTCTGTCGTTTTATTTGCATTCCAAGTGGCAGGTTTCAGCAAAGCGCAGCACTTCTTCCAGCGTCGGCATGCCCAGTTGGGCACCAAACTTGCTGACCGCCAGCGCTGCAACTTTATTGGCAAACGCGATGACCTCGGCCTGCGGCTTGCCGATGCCGAGCGCGTATGTGAGCCCGGCATTGAAGGCATCGCCCGCTCCGGTCGTATCGACGACAGGTACGCGATAGCTGCCTACTCGCTGCAATGCCTGGCCGCTCGTTTTGTAGGCGACTCCCTCTGCCCCCAGTGTGGTGATGACCGTCCGCACGCCTTGGGCCAACAGTGCATCGATCCCTTTTTCCAGCTCCGGTTCGCCGTCAGCGAGAATCGCCAGCTCGGTTTCGTTCGGCGTCAAGTAATCGATACAGGCCAGCAGTTCACCCGGAAGCTTTTGGGCCGGGGCCGGGTTCAAAATCACTGTTTTCCCCAGCCGCTTCGCTACCTGTGACACATAGCAGACGGTTTCCAGGGGAATTTCCATCTGCAGCAGGACAAAATCGGCCTGTTTGATCATATCTATGTGGGCGTCGATGTCTTCTTTTGTGCAGTAAGCATTTGCTCCCGGGACGACGACGATGCTGTTTTCTTCTTCGGTCAACAGGATAAACGCTGTTCCCGTGCTGCTCGATTCAATCGTTTTCACTGCGGTTTTGTCCACACCGGCGGATTCGAGCGAGTTGACCAGCTCATCCGCGAAGAAGTCCTTGCCGACACTGCCGATCAGCGATACCTCCGCGCCAAGTCGGGCGAGCGCTACTGCTTGATTGGCCCCTTTCCCGCCCGGTACAAACTGCATGCTTTTGCCCAGAATCGTTTCTCCCATGACAGGCGGTCGTGCTGCCTGTACAACCAAATCCATGTTCAAGCTTCCTATTACGACGATTTTTGGCCTCACTTTTCAAGTACTCCTTCTGTAGAAAACGTCTTGTCGGGTTTATAAGACTGGAGCTGATCGTTTTGACCGACCGTTTATGTCAGGTCTGCATCGGTTTGCTGGTCGAGTCTCTGACAATCAGCGAGACGTCCAGTTCGATCACTTCATGATGGTTCGAGGATTGGTTGATGCGCTCAATTAGCTTGTGGGCTGCCAATTCTCCGATCTGGTAGATCGGCTGGGCGATCGTCGTCAGCTCGGGCTGGGTGATTTGCGTCAGGTTCACGCCGTCAAATCCGCAGACAGCCACTTGCCCAGGTACGGCAATGCCTTTTTTGTGCAAGCTCTTTAACACGCCGACAGCCATCAGGTCATTGCCAGCAAAAACGCCGTCGACGTCAGGATGCTTAGCCAGCAATTCATCTGCCGCCTGCATGCCTCCCTCGATGGTGAAATACCCTGGAACCTGCAAAGTCGGTGAATACCAGGGAAATGTCCTGGCCACAGCTTCATAGCCTTCCAGCCGTTCTCTTGCTGTGATCAGCTCCTGCGGCCCGTAGACGTGGGCAATTTTTTTACAGCCTACCGACAGCAAATGCTGCACGGCTGCCCGCGCCCCATCGGCATTGTTGACCCGAATGACGCAGCCGGCGCCTGTAATCGGCGTGCGGTCCAGCACGACGAACGGAATCCGGGATTCTTCCATCCGCTCGACATCCTCCTGAACCAGGTTGTTGGTCGCAAAAATAATCCCGTCGACGTACTTCTGCTTCAATACTTCGATGTACGAGCGCTCTTTTACACCCAGATCGTCAGAGTTGCACAGAATGACCGTAAAACCGTTCTGTTTTGCCACATCCTCTACACCTCTGGCCAAACCGGGGAAGAATGGATTGGAAATATCGGGCAGAATTAACGCAAGCGTCTTCGTCCGTTTACCCGCCAATCCGCGAGCTACCTGGTTGGGCTCAAATTGCAATTGCTTCATCGCTCTTTTCACTTTTTGCTCGGTTTCGCTGTTCACGTACCCCTTTTGATTCATGACCCGCGAAACGGTCGCAACGGAAACACCGGCTAGCTTCGCCACATCCCTGATCGTTGCAGCCATTCGATTCTTCACCACCGGATATTTGCAACCGATGTGTAACCGGTTACATAAATGTTAGAAAAAAATGGTTACAACTGAAATTTAGTTTGTGTAACCGGTTTCTCATAGAATACTTTGACTTTTATGTCTTGTCAATATAGCGTTTACATTCTAATCATTTTTTCATTTGTGCCGATTCTTGTTCTTGCTGTATGAACGGTATTTGATCAATCATTTCAGCTCGTTGACAGAAACTCTCTTGCATAATTTCACCAGAAATGACAAAGACCATAGGTATACGTTTGCCCGAATTAAAGCGAAGAAGGAGACTGTCATGTTGAAACGCGGCCTGCAAGCAATTATCCTCATCAGCTCCCTACTCCCGGTTCTTCTCTACACAACGACAACGCATGCGCTGCTGAAAAAGGACCGCAAGTACTACGAAGCGCGCGGTGAAGTAGTCTGGGAAGTACCGACACAGCAAAAAGTAATGGCACTGACGTTTGATGACGGCCCCAATCCCAATTACACACCGCAGATTTTACAATTGCTCAAGCAGTACAAGGCGAGGGCGACATTCTTCCTCGTCGGTTCCCGCGTGAAAAGCTACCCGGACATTGCTCGTCGAGCGGCACAGGAAGGGCATGAATTGGCCAACCATACGTTTCGACACCCATACATGAAACGGCTGTCGGCCGAAGGGATCCGCGAAGAAATACTCAAAACACAGCAAATGATTACCGACGCGACCGGACAAAAGCCGCACCTGTTTCGACCGCCAGGCGGCTATTACAACGATCGGGTTGTCAATACGGCAAAGCAGGAAGGGTTCTTGGTGGTCATGTGGTCCTGGCACCAGGATACGCGTGACTGGACTGACCCCGGCGTGCGGAGGATCGTCAACAAAGTGTTGAAAAATGCCCGCCCCGGAGACATCGTTTTGTTCCACGATCACGGCGGCGACCGCCAGCAAACTGTAAACGCGCTCAAAGAAATACTGCCAGAGTTGAAACGCCAGGGCTACAAATTTGTCACGGTCTCCGAACTGCTCAAACTGCGCAATCAATTTCCCGTAAATCGCACAGATTAATCCGGACAGGCGTAACGCCTTGGTCCGGTTCCTCGTCTTATGGATGACACTATTTGAGATGAGGTTTGGAATGTGAACAAGACAATGTTTTCCTTCATGTTTTTTGCCGCCACTGCCATTCTGGCTGCCCCGGCACAAGCCTACAGCCCGAAATCCTTGCCAACTGACCCTCAACCGGAACAAGTCGTTATGGCTGAAAAGAACCATTTGCCAGAGGTCGGCATCGTACCCGCCAGCACCTCAATGCAGACTCAGCTCGAGCAACTGCTCAACGGCTTGGCTCCAACCACTCCGACAGAAGCCGTCACAACCTGGATAAACGGCGTGAAAAAGCGAAATGCCGCCCTCCAATACGCCGTCATGTCGCCCGAGCTGCAAAAGCAAAACCTCCCTGTTTTCAGTGAAGCGAATTGGACAACAGGCAGTTCCAGCCCCTGGCACGATCATGAAAAAATCATCAAAAGCACAAAGCTGAGCGAGACTGCCTGGGAGTTTCTCGTGCAGTTTGAGCTCGACTCCTCGACAGGTCTGTATGCCGTTGCAACCGACCGGGTAACCGTGCAAAAACGGGATGACCACTGGTTTATCACCGGGATCAAAGGCGTTTCGTCCGATGCAAAGCTCAGTCAACATCACGTGACGCTGCCTAGCGGGGAACAGCTGTCGGATAATGAAGTGCCGGCAGTCTACCAAAATGTCAGCCTGATGCTCAGGACTTTTGGCATAGCGAGCTCCGGCGATCCGGTGGCGAATTTGGTTACATACTACCAGGAAGGTCAGCCCAAAGTTCTCAGCCGTCAAGAACTGTCGCTCCCATCAGGCAAAGCTGCACTGATTGAAGTTGCTGATGCAATAAAGCCCGATTCATCGCAAACGCAATACTACCTCATCATCTGGCGCGATTATCCTAACCGTGATGACATGAAACTCGCCTATACGATCATCGCATCGAGCGAGAACAAGCAGACGGATGTGAAATCAGTACTGCTGGACATCGCAAAAAAGTGGGAACTGCCGCGCTAGCTGGCATCCCACTTTTTTCATGAGCTTTATGCCAATTTTTGTCCCACTTTTGCTTATGAAAAGGGCACTGTCTTTTGGTATGATAACTGTATCAACATATAGTCTAGTGAAGGAGGGATTGTTTTGTCAGACAAGTTGGATTCCATTTTACAAAAACTTGAATCGCTTGAGGAAATAAAACTCATCGTCTTCTCGCTGCGTGATGGCCAGGACGAGCTAAAAGCCCAAATGGACGGGCTCGGACTTCGTATGGACAGGCTCGAGCAGCGTATGGGTTCCGTGGAAAATCGCCTGGATGCTCTTGAGCAGCGCATGGGTTCCGTAGAAAATCGCCTGGATGCTCTTGAGCAGCGCGTGGGTTCCGTAGAAAATCGCCTGGATATACTCGAGCAGCGCGTGGGTTCCGTAGAAAATCGCCTGGATATACTCGAGCAGCACGTCGGTTCCGTAGAAAGCCGCATAAATACGCTCGAAGCCAAAGTAGACGATCAGGGGCAGACACTCAACCAAATCAAGGAAACAATGCTTTCCATGCAGCGTGATATTCAATCGCTCAAAAAGGGCCAGCAGCGTCTGGAAGATAATTTTGCCACTATCGCAATACGCTCCATCGAACACGAAACGCAGCTGCGTGAATTGCGGCGGTCTATTTAGCAGATTCGCTTTCTTCTACCGCCCAGCCTTTTGTCGTCTCCACAGCTTTTTTCCAGCCGCGGTACAGGACCGCGCTCACTTCACCAGTCATTTCACATGTAAACGTACGATCCATCTTCCAATTCCGTTCGACATCCTGCAGATTTTCATAAAAACCGACAGCGAGTCCAGCCAGATAGGCTGCTCCCAGTGCAGTTGTCTCGTTTACTTGCGGTCTGACGACAGCCGTCCCGAGAATGTCTGCCTGAAACTGCATCAAAAAGTTGTTTACAACTGCGCCTCCATCGACGCGCAGCTCTGCCAGTCTGATGTCTGCATCCTGCTCCATCGCGGTGACGACGTCTTTCGTCTGGTAAGCAATCGACTCCAGGGCCGCCCGAACGATATGCGAGCGGTTGGCACCGCGTGTCAATCCGACGATGGCACCACGCGCATAGGCGTCCCAGTAAGGCGTGCCCAGACCAGTGAAGGCTGGTACGACGTAGACGCCATTCGTATTTTCCGCGCGCTGGGCGACCGCTTCCGTCTCGGCCGCGCTTTGGATAAGTCCCAGCTCATCACGCAGCCACTGCACGACAGCGCCGGCGATAAAGATACTGCCTTCCAGGGCGTACTCCACTTTTCCATTCAGCCCCCAGGCGATTGTCGTCAGCAGTCCGTGACTGGATGCGACGGGCCGCGTACCGGTATTCATCAGCATGAAACAGCCCGTGCCATACGTGTTTTTAGCCATACCCGGGCGAAAGCAGCCTTGGCCAAACAACGCCGATTGCTGATCACCGGCGATGCCTGCGATCGGGATCTCAGTACCCAGACACGCCGTCGCTCCGTACACTTCACTGGATGGCCGGACGTCAGGCAGCATCGAAGGTGGAATGGACAACTCGGCTAACAGCTCTTGATCCCACTCCAGCGTATGGATGTTAAACAGCATTGTCCGCGAAGCATTGGAATAATCCGTTACGTGCACCTTTCCGCCTGTCAAATTCCAGATCAGCCACGTATCGATTGTGCCAAAGAGCAATTCACCCGCTTCTGCTTGCGCCCGTGCCCCCGATACGTGATCAAGCAGCCAGGCAACTTTTGTCCCGGAAAAGTACGCATCGATGACCAGGCCAGTTTTCGTGCGGACTTTTTCTTCCAGCCCTTTTGCTTTCAACTGATCGCAGATGCCTGCTGTTCGCCGGCACTGCCAGACGATAGCACCGGCGATCGGCTTGCCCGTGGCCCGCTCCCAGACGACCGTCGTCTCGCGCTGGTTCGTTACACCGATGGCGGCGATTTCAGCCGGATCAATGCCTGCCTTGGCGATGACGGCTTTTGCCACTGCCAATTGGGAATCCCATATTTCCAGGGGATCGTGCTCGACCCAGCCTGGCTGCGGAAAATGTTGGGAAAATAGCATATTTTCCTGAAACAAAGTTTCTCCGGCGCGATTGAAGAGTATCGCCCGCGATGACGTCGTGCCTTGATCGAGTGACAGTAAATACTTCTTATCCATCATCATACCTCCCTTGATGAAATGGCCGTTCGCAGGGAAACACAGAGAAAGAACTCATTCTCGCATGTCGGTGTGTCCAATCAGCACAGATAACATCCTGAACACTGTGAACTACCGCTCCTAGCAGAATAAGTTCTTTGACGCGGCAAGACTATCCTCTTTCTTCCTGCTAACTGCTTTCTGTTATCAGATGACAGCGCAAGTGATGGGTTTGACCGAGCTGAGTCATCGCCGGCGTCACGCTTTCGCACACGCTCAAGCGCTTTGGACAGCGCGTATAGAACGGGCATCCCCGATGCTTTTCGTAAGGACTTGGCGGGTCGCCGTCAAGCGTAATCCGCTGGCGCGTCCCTTCCAGATCAAGTCGCGGGACTGCGGACAACAGCGCCTGTGTATAGGGATGACCTGGCTGGTCAAAAATTTCCGCCGTCTTGCCGATTTCCACGATGCGGCCGAGATACATGACTGCAACACGGTCAGAGATGTACTTGACGACAGACAGATCGTGGGAAATAAAGATCAGCGACAGGTTGAACTCCTGCTTCAAATCCTCCAGCAGGTTCAAAATATGCGCCTGAACCGATACGTCGAGCGCGCTGACCGGCTCATCGGCGATCAGCAATTTCGGTTTGACGGCAATCGCCCGGGCGATGCAGATGCGCTGTCTTTGCCCGCCGCTGAACGCTTTCGGATACTTGTCTTTGTCATTGGCGTTCAGCCCGACACGCACCAGCAAATAATCGATGTATTCATTCAACTCGCTCTCCGTCTGGCAAATTCCGTGAAAGCGAATCGTCTCCGCCAGCATTTCCCGTACCGTCATCCGTGGATTGAGCGAGGAATACGGATCCTGAAATACCATTTGCATGTTTTTGCGCATGCTTCGCAGGCTTTTCTGGTCGTAGGCTGTAATGTCCTCGCCAAGGAATTTGATCGTACCTTCCGTGGGCTCGTATAACCGCATCAGCGTTCGGCTCAACGTGCTTTTGCCGCAACCGCTCTCGCCGACCAGTCCAAGCGTTTCGCCGGCTTGCAGCGAGAACGACGCTTCATCCACTGCGTAGAGCGAAGCGCTGTTCCGTTTAAACAGCCGATCCAGCCAGGTGCTCGACTTGCGGTATTCCTTGCGCAGTCCCTGTACTTCCAAAATCGTCGTCATCGCCATTCGCACACCCTTTCGTGATGGAAGCAGGCCGACCAATGTCCGGGGGCGACTTCCCGCAATTGCGTTTGCTCGTTCAGCCTGCACTCGTCGCTGGCGAATGCGCAGCGTGCGCGGAACGGACAGCCCTGCAGCGGTTCGGTCATCACCGGCAGCGAACCGGGGATGCCTTCAAGCTTTTCATTCGATTCAATCCGCGGCACTGACCGGATCAGTCCGAGTGTGTATGCGTGGCGCGGGGAGTGAAACAAGTCGGCCGTCGTCGCCGTCTCCATCACCTTGCCTGCATACAGGACGATCACGCGGTCGCACATCTCCGCCACGACGCCGAGGTTGTGTGTGACGATCAATATCCCCATCCCAAGGCGCTGCTGAATATCCTTCATCAGCTTCAATACCTGGTCCTGCACGGTCACATCCAGCGCCGTCGTCGGCTCGTCAGCCAAGAGCAGCTTGGGGTTGCAGGCGATAGCCAGGGCAATCATTACCCGTTGGCGCATGCCGCCGCTCATTTGGTGCGGGTATTCGCTGATACGTTTTTCCGGAGAGGGGATTCCGACCTGGCGCAGCAGCTCGACGGCGCGTTCCCGTGCGGCCTGCCTGGACATTTGCTGATGGGTCAACAACGTCTCGACGATTTGATCGCCTACCCGATACACTGGATCGAGCGAGCTCATCGGATCCTGCAGCACCATCCCGATCTGCTTGCCGCGAATCTGCTGCATTGCCTTTGGCGAATGGGCGAGCAAGTTCTCCCCTTCGAACCGAATCGCGCCCTTCAGCACTTTTCCCTGCGGCTTGGGCAGCAGCTGCAGGATCGAGCGGCAGGTAATGCTTTTGCCGCTGCCGCTCTCGCCGACCAAGCCGACCGTCTCCCCGTGGTTGACGTGAAAGGTGACGTCATTGACCGCGTATACTTTCCTCTGTTTGCTTTCGAGGACGACCTCCAATTGATCGACTTCGAGTAATGGCTTCATCCTGATCGACTCCTACACAGTTAGCTTGGCAAAACGTTCTTCGTCAGCAGAGCAGAGCAAGATCAGCTCCTGTCCGCTTTGCAAACCTTTACTGGTTTTCGATTTTTTCTGCCAGTCCGTCGCCCAGCAAGCTAAAGCCAAGCCCGGTGACGACAATCGCCAGACCGGGGAAGGTCGCCATCCACCAGGCGTTGACGATGTAGTTGCGCCCTTCGGCAATCATCGAGCCCCATTCGGCCGCTGGCGGTTGTACGCCCAATCCGAGGAAGCTGAGCGAGGCCCCGAGCAGAATGCACAGCACGACGTCGGACATGGCGAAAACAATCGCCGGCGAGACGACGTTGGGCAGTACGTGACGGAACAGAATTCGTCCGTGGCCAAAGCCGATGCTGCGCGCTGCCATAATGTATTCCTGCTGCTTGACGACCAGCACCTCGGAACGCACGATCCGCGCGTACGAGCTCCAGCCGACGATAAAAATCGCAATGTACATATTGACCAGTCCAGGTCCGAGAATGGAAATAATCGCGATGATCAAGACCATAAAAGGAAAGCTGATGACAATATCGACCAGCCGCATCATCACCGTATTGAACCAGCCGCCAAAGTAGCCGGAGAGCAATCCGATCAGCGTGCCGAATATAAGCGGTACAATCACGGCGATGACGCCGATCTGCAAGTCGACGCGCCCGGCGTAAAGCATCCGGGTAAAAATATCCCGGCCAAAGTTGTCCGTCCCGAACAAATGCGCAGCGCTCGGCTTTTGCAGCACCTGTGTCAAATCGTTGGTATTCGGCTCATAGGGTGAGACGAGCGGAGCGCAGACGGAAAGCAGAATGACGAGCAGGACGAGTGCGAGACCCCAACCGATTTTGCTATTGACGGACAGTCTGGAGAACAAGCGCGAGCGGACGCTTCTGGCCGACTGTTTGGGAAGTGTTTGCTGTAGCTGTGCCATATTCTCCTCCTATTCCAAATCGACCCGCGGATCGAGCACAGAGTAACATAGATCGGTCAGCAGATTGACGACAATGACGAGTACGGCAAAGACCAGCACCAGTCCCTGGATGACCGGATAATCCCTGGCGAGAATCGAATTGATCAACAGCTGCCCCAAACCCGGTACGGAAAACACCGTTTCGATGACGACCGAACCGCCGAGCAGCCAGCCGATATTAACCCCAAGAATCGTGACGGTGCCGCTAATAGCATTGCGCAGGACATGCTTGAGCAGCACGCTGCCTTCACGCAGCCCCCTGGCCCGAGCTGCCTCGATATACTCTGCCGAAAGCACATTGATGATCTTGCTGCGCAGCGGACGGGTAAGTACCGGCGCGAGCGATAAAGAAATCGTCAGCGCGGGTAAAAACAAGTAGTAAATGTGTGCGAAGAAGTTCTTCCCGTAACCGGAGACGGGGAACAGCTTCAGCTTGATGCTCAGAAGCAGCATCAACAGGATGCCGATCCAGAAAGAAGGCAACGCCAGTCCGACAATCGACATCGTGCGAAAGCTGTTATCGAGCAGCGTGTCTCTTTTCAAAGCTGACCATAAAGCCACCGGAATGCTGATCAGCAAGCTCAGCAGGGAAGCGTAGATGATCAGAAAAAAGCTGACGCCCAAGCGCTCTCCAATCAGGGAGTTCACCGATGCTTTCATCAGGATGGAATCGCCCAGATCGCCGTGGAGCAGATTCTTGAGAAAAATCGCATACTGATCGACAAGCGGTTTATCCAATCCCATTTGCGCCGTTAACTGCCTTACATTTTCCGGGGTGGCCCGGGGGCCCAGCATAATCGTCGCCGGGTCGCCGGGAATGAGGTGGATGATCAAAAAGGAAACGATGGAGATGCCAAACACAACCGGCAGGAGTTGTATGATCCGCTGTAAAATGAAACTTGCGCGTACGATGGGGATCACCCTCTTTATTTATTCAGCCAGACATCCTCCAGGCGATAATTGCCCGTGGTCATCACTTTGAAGCCTTTTACGTTTGTCGATGTCGCATAGGAGCTTGGTTGTTCAAACAGGAAAATAAACGGTGCGTCGTCTTTGACGATTTTCTGGATTTCCGCATACATCTCTTTCCGTTTTGCTTCATCCAGTTCACCTCTGGCCTTCACTGCCAATTCATCCACCTGCGGATTTTTGTATCCGGTAAAGAACGAATGCATTCCGCCGTCAGAGACAACCTCGTAGGTAGTCAGCTCATCCGGATCGATAACGTCACTGGTTACATAGCCTGCTGCGATTTCGTATTTCATCGCGTTCAGGTTTTCTTCTTTCGTCCCTGGCTCAAGCTGGGCAATTTCGGCATCGATGCCGATCTCGGCGAGCTCCTGCTTGATGATGATCGCCAACTGGCGGTAGATTTCATTCCCGGAGTTAATCGTCAGCGTCGTTTTAAAGCCGTTCGGTCGCGTCGACTCCGCCATCAATTGCTTTGCTTTGGCGATGTCGTATTCATAGGCCGGCAGCTTGTCGTCATAGTAGAGCACGCGCGGCAGGTACGAGGTTGCCGGTCTGCCGTTACCGAGCAGCACGGTTTGAATAATCGCATTGCGGTCGACCGCGTAGTTCATCGCCTGACGGATTTTCGGATCCGTAAACGGTTCCTTGGTCGTATTGATGTGGATCAGATTGATGCCGGCTAACGGGTCGAGCTGGACGTTGACGTTGGAGCTGGATTTCAACGACTCGATAGAGCTGTACGGCACATCGGAAGCGACGTCGATCTCGTCGGCACTCAGCTTGAGCAGGCGCGTCGTGTCTTCAGGCTCCTGGGTAAACTCGATGCCGTCCAGATACGGCTTGCCTTTTTGCCAGTAGTCCGGGTTTTTCTTGAACGTCATTTTTTGCCCGCGCAGCCACTGTTCGAATACGAATGGGCCTGAGCCGATCGGGTTGTTGGCCAAATAATCCTTGCCTTTTTCCAAAACGACCTTCTCGGGAACGATCGACGCGGCGAACAGGGCGAGATTGGAGAGCATCGGCGCGTACGGTTCGTTTGTCTTGATCGTCACCTGATTTTCACCCGTAATCTCTACGGAGGCGATGCTTGTATACAGCCAGTTCCAGTTCGAATCTTTCCCGCGGGCGCGATCGAGCGAGAACTTGACATCTTCTGCCGTCACGGGCATGCCGTTGTGGAACTTTACATCCTTGCGCAGATTAAAGACGAAGCTCTTGCCGTCGGGCGAAATCGTCCAGTCCGTTGCCAGTCCCGGCTCGTAGCTGTTGCCGTCGGGAGCCACGCGAACGAGTGTGTCGTAGATGAGCAGGACGGTCCAAATCGACAGGTTCTCCAGCGGCATGATCGGATCGAGATTGACTGCATCCTGGGTGCGGGCGAAGCGCAAAATTCCGCCCGGCTTCGGCGTATCCTGCCCCTGTGCCGCCTGCTGACCATCCGCTGGCTGACCGCCTGATGGAGCAGGCGAGCTGCTCTCTTCAGTGGAGCACGCTACAGTCCCGGCCACAAGCAACACGGACAACAGTGTAAAAAGGCCCTTGGTCATACGTTTTTTCACATGAATCATGACGTTCCCCCTACTGTCTTTTTTGAGATGTAAAGCGTTTTCATCTGGCCGATAAATAGAAAAACACCCCAACAACCTTTTCTGTTGAAAAGGTTAGAAGGGGTGTCTCTTATACTCTACCCGACCGAAACTATGCTATTTCTCTAATAGTATAATTATTCAAACAAGCTTGTCAATCAGTGATTTTGCCACAAATCGATGTGCCCGACCGAGACGGCATGCGCTCCGGCGGCGATCACTGCCTCTACTTCACTGCGCTGGTCGACAAGCCCGCCGGTAATAATCTTGATGCCAAGCGGCTCAAGCTGAGCGTGCAGGTGAGTGATCACCTTGGGGACGATGCCCGGCAGCACCTCGACGTAGTCAGGTCTGACCTCTTGCGCCGTCTTCACGATATTGCGCAGCGAGACGGAATCAATCGCAAAAAAGCGCAAAATCGTGCCGAGCGAATGAGCCCGGGCAATCGGTATCAATGATTTTCGCGTCGTAATAATCCCGGACGGCTTGATCTCGCGGGCGAGAAACTCAATCGCTGCCTCTTCTTCCTTTAAGCCTTTGACCAAATCAATATGGAGATACCATTCCTTCCCGTGTGCGTGCATCATTTTGGCTATGTTTTTCAACTGGCTCAACGTGCATTCAAGAATGAAAAACGTGTCCACTTCCGTACGCAGCCCCTTGTCAATCTCCTTTAAAGAACGAACGGCGGCGATGATTTGCCTCATGTTATCCGGGTGCCCCTTCTGCCATAAAATAGTTATGTTTAAATATTAAATATTTTAGCATAAGTGAAACACTTCCTCTACCTGTGTCCAGCCGCAAACGTCGCTTCCTGATACAACTGCAGGGCCCGCCTGCTCTCTTCCTGCTTTTCCCGTACTGACCAGCGGTGTTTTTCCGCCAGAAAGGCAATCACCTGGTCCATGCAGGCAAGGTATAGCTCCGGGTAGAAGAACAGAAATCCGGAGCGACGGATGAGAAAATCGTCACTGCGACAAATCATCTCCTGATCCCATGCGTACTCCAGCTCAGCCTGAATCAGCCGCTGTACTGACAACGCCGCCTTGGGCTGATGTGACCCCGGCGAAATGCGGGCGAGGATGTTCTCGGCCGAGCAACCGTAGGTAAACACCAATCGATTGGCCTGCTGCTCGGGAACGCCCAGCGCGAGCGCCTTTTGCATCAAGCTGTCGGCCAGCTTGCGGTACTCGCCCGGACCCGCTCCACCGCCCCCGACGATCGCCGAGTGGTCGGTCTGGCACGGGCCGAAGCGGCGGCGTTCGTCTTTGTACAGTTGTGCGGCGATGAGATCGACGACCTTTTGCGCCATTTTGCGAAAGCCGGTCAGCTTGCCGCCGGCGATCGTGATCAGGCCCGAGGGAGCGAGGAAAATCTCGTCCTTGCGGGATAGCTCCGACGGCCCTTTGCCCTCCTGATAAATCAAAGGCCGCAAGCCGACCCAGCTCGATTTCACGTCTGCAGCAGTCAGCTTTGCAGCAGGACAGAGGGCGTTGACGGCGGCGAGCAAATAGTCGCGATCCTCATCCGTAGCCAGCGGATGGTCGATATTGTCCTGGTAGACCGTATCGGTCGTGCCGACGTAGACGATCTCTCCGCGCGGAATGGCAAATACCATCCGCCCGTCGTTCGTGTCGAAGTAGAGCGATTGACTGATCGGCAGGCGGGCTTTCGGGATGACGATGTGCACGCCTTTGGTCAAATACAGCCGCTTCCCCTGCTTCGATTTGTCCTTCTCGCGCAAGCTGTCCACCCACGGACCAGTCGCGTTGACGATCTTTTTGGCTCTGAGCAGGTGCTCTTTGCCACTGCACAGATCGGTGACGTAGGCTCCTTCAATATGGCCGTTGACGTAATAAAACCGGGTCACTTCCGCGTAATTGCTGACCGTGGCTCCCTTGGCTACGGCCGAGCGGACAATATCCAGCGTCAGGCGGGCGTCGTCCGTCATGTACTCGACGTACATGCCGCCGCCGAGCATTCCTTCCTGTGCGAGCAGCGGCTCACGGCCTGCCGTAGCTGCCCGGGAAAGCATCGTCCGCCGCTCGTGCGCCTTGACGCCTGCCAGCCAATCGTACAGCCACAGTCCGATGGACGTGCTGAACGGCCCGAGCGATCCTCCTTTGTACATCGGCAACAGCATCCGCAGCGGATGCACCAGATGGGGTGCTAGCCGATGCAGCAGCGCCCGCTCTTTCCCCACTTCACGCACGAGCTTGACCTCGCCTTGCTTGAGGTAGCGCAATCCGCCGTGAATCAGCTTGGTCGAACGGCTGCTGGTCCCAAAACCAAAGTCCTTCTTTTCCACCAAGCCCACCTGTAAACCGCGCAGCGCGGCATCCCAGGCAATCCCTGCTCCGGTAATGCCGCCTCCGACGATGAGCACATCAAGCTGCCTTTCCGCCATCTGCTCCAGGCATGCCGCCCGGTTTGCTGCGGAAAACGAATCGGATACACTCACAAAACCATCCCCCATATCATGCAAATGACAATAAGCCTATTGATCCCGATTTGGAAAACGCGGCAGCGCCAGGCTTTTGGCACAGCGATTGACCAAAAGAAAAAAGACCACAACATTCCAAAGCAGCATGTACCTTGAAATACTGTGGTCTTCTCCTGATCTCTGACCGCAAAAATCTTTTATTACCTGTAGACTATGCTTTTTTTATCCGTTCGTCAACCATTTTTCCACAGCAGCGTTTTTTCGCTTTCGTCAAATAATTCCTTTCCGATAAAAAATGTTGCACCACATCTGTTTTGGTTATATATTTTTACTTGTACTAAAAATTAAATACGTCATTCCTCATCGCCGAACACGATGAGGTAGAGGTCGCTCAAGAGCTACGCACACTAAAATATCCAACGCAAAAAAAGCGCTGATCGAACCTATGACTCGACTTTTGTGATTTCAATATTAGTTTATATAACTTTTGTTTATATCATTTTTATAGAGACGTTTTATCAAGCAATTCACCAACTATTTTTCTGTAGTTGATTCTATAACCCAATTAGTCCCTTGTTTTGATTTTTTAGCAATCAGAACTACTTTAACTGACTTACCCTCCCCTTCATTTCGTTGAAAGAGAACGATTGTTTTTGTGATATCACGATTAACTAAAACAATTGGAACCAGATCGCCCTTCTGACGAACAGAATTAACGGAATTGGTAAGGGAATCTAAGTAATTTGATTTATCAGCTTCCGACATAGATACTGTAATTTCCTCGGTATTAAACCAGTCAAAAAATCTCCAGTCATTTCGGTTTAAGTCGAACTTGTTCAAAGATTCGTTCCAAGATTTATCAAGTTTCTTTTGTATATCAGATCCTACCATATGTAGTAGCGGGCTTTTCTTATTATTCCCTTTAATGTCATTATCACCCTTTTGGATATTGTTGTTAATATTTTGTATGGGACTGTAAGCATAAGTTTTATCAAATTTATTTGAAGGAATAAAACCTAGAAATACAATGGGTAACAAGATGGCAGAAAGTACTATTTGGAAAAGGAATCTCAATGAACCTCGAATATACATAAATATAACTCTCCCCCTCTTCGTATTGTAACTTAACTTTCGCACCATAAAAATCGGTCTATCTCTTGAGATTCTAGTTTAGCAGTTACAGTTAAAGGCAAAAAACGTGGATTGACCGGGAAACACCTTTCTTGTTTGGTATCACGGAAGTGTCGAGCAACCATGCAAACAAGGAATTGTTTGTACCCCTATATATACTACACCATTATACCGCACGCTGCCGAAGAACACATGCCCGACACTCCCGGCTCAATAATCGTCGAGACAGTCTGTGGGTTACCAGAGAAACTGGGGTTCATCCACTATTGCTACAAGTCGCAGGAATAGCTGGCGATTCTCAGCATCGATCTGGCAGTCGATGCAATAGAAATTGGTACGAATCTATGACATGCGATGGAGCATTGAGACGTTTTCCGAATTTTCCGAGTTTCACGAGTTTTCCGATAGCTATCTCTAGCTCGTTTCCGAGTTTCAAGGGCGTTCTTTCGGCATACTCATCAATCATACAACCGTGGAGTTCAGTCGTTATCTGGTAATGGAGTACGAACGCCGACAAGAAAGCTCACTATCTGACGAGGTTTATACATAGAATCTATCTCTTTCTCTTTGGTACTTGGATTACCAGCAGTGATTTTTAGAGAATTCCATTCGGGATGGACCTCAAATATAGTTCATAGATTTTTGTTATAACAGTTTCAATAGAATACCGGAAGTTCGAGGAATCCACGCTTACAATGGTTTCAAAAGGACCAGTATCGTTCCGTTGGGGAAGTAGAATTTTAAGGAGTTTACTGGCAACTGGTAATGGAACCGTCGCCGCCAGGGAAAAGGATCGCATGGAATCAGTTACATCATCAGCGCCGACGCATACGATGTGGATAAAAGGACCATTACCAAAAGAGGTGAGGAAGATTCCCAATTACAGCATTCTGATCAGCATCTCAAAACTACGCCTGTATCTCTATGACGGCACGCGACTGGCAGGGACGTATCCCGTTGCCCTGGGCAAAATCGCTACCGCGACACCGCACGGCGATTTTACGATTGTCAGCAAGGTGCCCTACCCGAATTCCTATCCCGGCGGGCCGCTCTCGGTCTTCGGTACGTATTGGCTCGGGCTGAGCAAACCGCATTACGGCATCCACGGCACGAACAACCCGTCCTCCATCGGCAAGTACGTCTCGCATGGCTGCATCCGCATGTACAATCAGGACGTCGATCATTTGGCTCAGCTGGTGCCCATCGGAACGCCGGTCAAGATCCGCCCTTAGCCAGCTTCGTTCGTGCTGCAGCACATGTCTAGTCCGTCTGCTCCTTCGCTTTTTGCCGCTCGCGAAAACGGCGCACTTTCAGCAAATTCCCGCAGCACTTGTCATCACACCAGCGTTTGGCGCGATTGCGGCTCTCGTCAAAAAAGACCCAGCGGCAGTCGTCATTGTCACAAATCTTGATGCGCCGTCTATCTTCCTCTGTGATCAGCTTGGCGAAGGAGAGGGCGATTTGCCCGATCATCCACGGCCAACCGTGTGCCGGTGTAACCTGCTCCAGCCGATATTCCGCTGCATCGGTTTGCACCAGTTGTGAGTGGGCAGGCACTTGCTGCATGGCTTGATTCAACAGCTCTATATCGCCCTCACCGAGTGGCCGCCCCTCGACCAGTGCCTCAACCATTGCCCGCATTCGTTCGCGCAGTTCAACCAAGCCAAGCCGGGTCGCGGCATCAGGCTCCGGAACGGAGTCCCCGCCCCAGTGTGTTAGAAACTCTTTCATCCAAACCGGGTTGTCCAGCCTATTTTCCCGCCTGCCTGAACCACGCCAGTCGCGCCAATCGCTGTTAAGGAAATCGATACATAAAAATTCCATGTTATAGCCTCCTGCAAATGCCTTGACCGTTCCCACCAGTATATGGTAATCTCTTTGTAACTACCGTTAACGATTTAGATCGTTACACACGTCAATCAGTGATTCTCCGCTATGCCCATTATATCCCCCTTATCCGTCAATCGGTAGTTGCTTCAGGATTTTGCAAAATCCGCTTCCACTCGCCACCGGGTACAATGGCTGATCGGAAGTCGCTCTATGGATTTTTGCAAAATTCTCACTTGAGAGGAGGCGCTCTACATGAATCGCATTGAATTTTTGCTGCATCAACTGGACCATGCTTACGACAAGGAAGGCTGGTTTCCCCCGCTGGAAAAGGTGCTGACAGGCGTTACCGCTGCCCAGGCAAACTGGCGGGCGACAGGCGAAGCCGCCAATACGATCTGGGAGACCGTCAACCACCTGCTTTACTACAAGGAACGGGACGTAGGGCGGTTAAAAGGGGTTGAAACAGCTAATACGGTGAGTACGAACGACGATACGTTTGCCGGGGCAGGCCGGTCAGACGATGAAGATGCCTGGCAAACAACAGTCGCCCGCGTCAGAGCTGTCCATCAAGAGCTTCGCGAACTGCTCGCCGGGCAGGCAGACGAAGCTTTTGACCGAGCGGTGGGCAATTCTACGTTGGGCATCATCGTCAGCAACCTGATCATGCACGATGTAAATCACACCGGACAAATCGTCCAAATCCGCAAGCTGCAAGGATCGTGGCCGGCGAGAACTGCTTACGAATAAAAAGCGATATGTCCACGGGCTGTCGTGGTGGGAGAGAAAAAGAGGATGGGCTTACGTTCGTTGCGACTTTTGCAAGGAAGCTAACACCGTTCGGCTCCGCTCCAAAAACGGCACGCCGACCAAATTCCGAAGAAGATGATTCATCCGGAAAGTTGGTCTATAAAGCCGTGCCGTTTTTTCCGCTCCGCCTGGGCTAAGCCGCAAAGGCCTTAAGCCCATTCCTCTTTTCTCTCTCGGGGCGACTGAGCAGCATCAACGTGGGAAAAGAATAAACGCCAAAACCGTTCAAGACAGCATGTTCGGGTAATGGAAAGATCAAAAAGCCATTTGGAATTACTACTGTTTATTCGTGAACAACGGTCGCTGAGTTCCACCGATTTTTCCACATCCTGAGCAACCCGCAAAATCCACTGCCAGGGAATCGCCAAAAAACGTCCCTCCCCCGGTTCAGGTCGCTGTATCGCTATCGCCTGAGCGCAAATGGGCGGTTTCATTTATTTGCAGCCAGCGAACCTGCTGTTTTTCATTGAACTGCATGATCGATATGCCGGTGTTGCTCTGCTCCAACCGGCGGTAGGCGTGAAACGGTATCTGCAGGGAACCGGCGATAAACAGCCGATTAAACGTATTGTGGGCCACGACCAGCACACTCCCGGCGGCGTCTCTGTGCCGACTGTCGCCTGTGTGCTTTTCGTTATGCTCGCGGAAAAACGAGTTGGCTCGCTGATACACCTCCTTTGCCGTTTCACCGGTTAGCCCGCACCGCACGACTGCCGGATTGGCCAGCCATGCCGCCCATTCCTCTCCATAGGAAAGCATGATTTCGTCTCTGGTCAGTCCTTCCCATCGGCCGAAGTCGATTTCCACGAGGCGTTCGTCCGTGGCGACAGACAGCCCGTGCAGCGCGGCAATCGCCTCTGCCGTCTCACGCGCCCGCTGCAACGGAGAAGCGTACACCGCAGCGAAGCGAACCTCGCGCAGTGCTGCGGCAGCGAGCGCCGCCTGCGTTCGTCCTGATTCCGACAGCGGAACATCCGTTCTGCCGCAGTACCGGTCTCCATCTGCATTCCACGTCGTCTGCCCGTGTCGGAGCAGATAAAAACGCGTCATTCCTGTTCGCCTCCTTTATAGTTACAAGTACCCCAGCTCTGCCAGGCGCTCGACAAACTGCCGGTAGCGCTCGTCATACGGTGCAGCCAGTCCGTCCGGCTCGACCGTTTTTTCCAAGTGGATCATTGCACCAGCGGCCTCGCCCAGACTGGCGAAGCCTGTCTGCGAAGCGGCAATAACCGCCGCTCCGACCGCTCCCTCCACGGCCCTCGTCCTGCCGATCGGCTTTTGCAGCACATTGCTGCGGATGGTTAGCCACGTCTCGCTCAGACTCCCGCCGCCCGCCGTATAGACGGTGCGCACGCGTTCACCCGACATCGCTTCGATCAGCTCGTACGACAGGCGCCAGGTTTTTGCTGACGATTTTCTTGCTGGAACAAGCGAGCTCCGCTTTTGCTCCTGTTGATTGCGTATTCAAGCTCATCCTGCTCCTTTCCTCTTTTTTACAGGGAAAATTCTGCTTTATTATGCTTGCGACTAAAAAAGACGCCAGCGTTAACCAGCGTCCGACAAGACAGCGTTTCTCTGTTATGCTATTTTGCATTTCTCCCGGCCTGCGTAATCCCCGGCGCCAACAGAAAGATCGCAGCCGTTACGACAATCAGCAGTGATGAAACCACCGCAATCGTCGGGTCAACCTGCGTACGCATGTTTTCCCACATGACGATCGGCAGTGTTTTCGTTTTGGCTCCGGCGATGAATATGCTGACAACGACTTCATCCAGCGAGGTAATGAAGGCGAACAAGGCGCTGGCGACAACGGACGTCCGAATCAAGGGCAGCGTCACTTTAAAGAACGCGCCGAGATGATTGGAGCCAAGGCTCAGGGCAGCCAGCTCGAGATTTTTGTCGATTCCCTTCAAACTGGCCAAAACCGTCACAAAGACGATCGGAATAGCCAATATGGAATGGGCCAGGACGAGTCCAATCAGCGTATTGGTCAGCTTGAACCCGGCAAACGAATGGTACATGGCGATTCCGACGACAACTACCGGGATAATCATCGGGGCCACCATGGCATTCATGAAGATTTTTTTCCCGGGAAACTCCAGCTTGTTCAGAGCCAGCGCCGCCATAATCCCCAGTGCGGTGGACACGATTGCCGTAAACAGCGCAACCGTGAGACTGCGGCCAAGCCCTACGGTCCACTGGTCATTCGTCAGAAAGTTCGCATACCACTTGGTCGAGTAGGATTCAGGCGGAAAATTGAAAGCGACCTCCCCGCTGAACGACAAGGGAATCATCACCAGTATCGGGGCGATCATCAATATCAGCATGACAGCAACAAACAGGCGCAGCCACATTTAATTGTCCCCCTTCAGCATCGGAGATAGGCGGGAGAGCGAATACGCCACCCCCAGCAGGATAAAGGTGGTTACGAGCAGCAGCAGAGACAGTGCCGCTGCCAGATTCCAGTTCAAGGTCATCTGGATGTTTTCCTGAATCAGCTTGGAAATCATCGTGTCCTGCTGCCCGCCCAGCAGTGCCGGAGTAATAAAATACCCCAATCCCAGGACAAACACGATCAGGGAACCGGACATCACACCGGGCAAGGAGAGCGGCACAAACACGTGAAACAGCGCCTGCCGCGGTCTTGCGCCCAGCCCCATTGCCGCTTGCATCAAACGGCGGTCGATCCCTTCCATGACTGCATACAGACTCAGGATCATGTAGGGCAGCAGTATGTGGGTCATCCCGATGGTCACTCCGATTGAATTGTAGAGCAGCTTGAGCGGTTCGGCTGCCAAGCCGATTGCCTGCAGGAATTTATTGATGATGCCGTGATCTTGCAAAATAATCGTCCATGAAAAGGTACGGACCAGCAGGCTGATCCACAACGTAATCATGATCGTGCCCATGATCACTTTTTTCCACTTCACTGAATGCATCACAACCAGTAAATAAGCAATGGGATATGCCAGTACAAGTGTAGCCACCGTGACGATAAACGACGTCTTTAGCGTAATCCACAGCACCTGCAAATAGAGTGTATTCGTTAGCACCTCAGTGACGTACTTCAAGGTAAAGCCGTTTTTATCGTACACGCTTAACGCCAGTACACTTGCCAGCGAATAGTACAGCAGTACCAGCGTGTAGAGCAGCGGAATCAGCAGCAGCAGCCACTTTAACCAGGAAATGTTTACGGCCCGGGAGACAGAGGGCACGCGCTGCAATGCCACTTCCTCTGTCTTCAATTCATGCATATGTCTCCCTCCTCATGCTCCTATTTCAGCAGCCAGGTGTTGAATTTCTCATTGACCTGGTCGAAATTGTCAGCCCAGTATTGAATGTTAATCAACACTTGTGATTTTTTGCTTTCGTCCGTTTGACCCAGACGCTGGACGACTTCCGCAGGCAGCAGGGGAATCGCCTTCGAATTGGTCGGAGCGTAATCGATCAGCTTGGAGTACTCCGCTTGCGGCTGTGGCTTGGAGACGTACGCGATGAACTTTTGCGCCAGTTCCTTGTTCGGTGCGCCTTTCGGAATGACCCATGAGGTCGACATCCCCAATGCCTGGTTAAATTCGTTGTCGATCTTGGCCCCCTGAGCGCTGAGAGCAGAGACGCGGCCGTTCCAGGCAGCAGCGACGGCGACTTCCTTGGTCGAGAGCAATTGCGGCGGCTGCGCTCCGGCATCCCACCATACTTTGATGTCTTTCTTGATCTTGTCCAGGCTTTTCAAGGCGCGATCGACATCGAGCGGATACAGCTTGTCAGGCTCGACTCCGTCGGCGAGCAGGGCCGATTCCAGCGTGCCCATCGGGTTTTTATAGAGGGAGCGAGGTCCGGGGAACTTTTGCGTATCCCAGAAATCTGCCCACGTCTTCGGATGGTTGTCCTTGCCAAACAGCTCGGTATTATAGGCAATATTCGTAAAATACAGCTCCTGGCCGATCGAATAGTCCGTTACCAGCTCCGGATAGACGCCGTCCTTGTCGATGATGCTGTAATCGAGCTTTTCCAGCAGTCCTTCCTTTGCCAGCCGCAGTGCGACATCGCTGTCAGAGTTGACGACATCCCACTCGGTCGTGCCGCTGACCACCATCGCCTTCAGCTTGCCGACATCGGTCGGCGAGACGACGATTACTTTGACGTTGTTTTCCTTTTCAAACGGCTCGTACTGCGATTTCTTCGCCGCATCAGACGACGCGCCGCCCCAGTCGACGACGACAAGCTCTTTTGAAGCGGTGGCTGAGCCGCCGCCCGTATCTCCTCCCGCAGTCTGCGCCGACTGCTCTCCCGAACCGCACGCCGCAAGCGTCGCTCCTACTGCCAGCGTAAGCGCTGCCAATTTCACCTTTTGTTTCATTAGATCGTCCCCCTTATCGTTTTTGCTTTCGTTCAGGATTTATGTGAAATGCTCATTTGATGCGTGCTTACGTTTCTGCCGGAACAAGCGTGGCGTCCTTGCTGTTCCAGCCGACACAAATCTCCTCCCCGACGGACAGCATCTCTGTGTGGCGCGTTGACGCCTTGATGGTCATTTCTTCTCCGTACGACGTTTCAGCTTTTACCTTGACAGAGTCACCTACATAAATTTTTTCGCGTACAATCACGTGGAGGATGTTTTCATAGGCTCCAGCCTCATCAGTCAACTGAACATTCTCCGGCCGTACGGCAATGTATACGTCCTTGCTGCTTAACGACTGCTCGGCAAGCGCATAGAAGCTGCGGCTGTTATCGCCAGCCAGCTTGACGACCAGCTTTTCGCCTTCAGTTGCGGTAATCTGTCCGACCAGCAGGTTAATCTCGCCGATAAACTCTGCGACGAACTTGTTGCGCGGCTTTTGATAGATTTCCTCCGGTGAAGAAATCTGCTCGATCCTGCCCCGGTTCATCACGCAGACACGGTCAGACATGACCAGTGCCTCTTCCTGATCATGAGTGACACTGATCGTCGTAATGCCGAGCTTTTCCTGAATGTGCTTGATTTCCAGCTGCATTTTTTCGCGCAAATTTTTATCCAGCGCTCCCAGCGGCTCGTCCAATAAGAGCAGCGGCGGATTGAACACGATCGCTCGCGCCAGCGCGACCCGCTGCTGCTGCCCACCGCTCAACTGGCTCGGATAGCGGTCGGCAAAGTCAGCGAGGTGGACCAATTGCAGAATGTTTCGCACTCTTTCCCTAATCTGATCTTTATCAATCTTCCGAATTTTTAGCGGGTAGGCAATGTTGTCGGCGACGGTCATATGCGGGAAGAGCGCATAGTTTTGAAACAACATGCCTATGTCGCGCTCATACGGCTTCTTCTTCGTAATGTCCTGATTGTTTAGACGAATCGACCCGTCGCTGAGCTCCTCAAAACCGGCGATCAGCTTCAGCAAAGAGGTTTTGCCGGAGCCGGACGGGCCTAAAATGGTTAAAAACTCACCTTTCTTTACCTCAAGGTTGACACTGTCAACGGCTTTTACCCGCTTGTAATACTTCGTCGCTGCTTGCAAGGCGAGATGAGTTTCATTCATCTGCTACACTCCTTCTCCTTGCTTTTGCACACTGGCGATGACCCCTTCGAGGATATCCAGACCTTTGTCCAGCTGCTCATCCGTAATGACGAGCGGCGGCAAGAAGCGCAGGATATTACCGTTCAACCCGGCACTCAACCCGATCAAACCGTGCTTCCAGCACAGCTGGACAATCTCTGCCGTCGCCTGCTGGGCCGGCTCCTTCGTCCGGCGGTCCGTCACGAGCTCCATGGCAACCATCGCTCCGAGTCCGCGTACATCGCCGATGAGGGGATACTTCAGCTGCATTTCTGCAAAACGGCTCAGCATGCGCTCCCCAATGACCTGCGCTCGCCAGACGAGGTTCTCTTCTGCGATCACGTCAAGCACAGCCATCCCGGCAACGCAAGACATCGGACTGCCGGCGAACGTACCGCCTAACTGTCCCGCAGCGGAAGCGTCCATCAATTCGGCCCGGCCTGTAACAGCACTGAGCGGCATCCCGGCGGCGATCGACTTCGACGACACCATGATATCGGCGGCTACGCCAAAGTGCTCCATCGCAAACAGCTTGCCGGTGCGGGCAAAACCGGTCTGAATCTCATCGGCAATCATCAGGATGCCGTATTTGTCGCACAATTTTCTGATCCCCTGGACAAAATTGGCTGACGGCACGACGAACCCGCCTTCTCCCTGCACCGGTTCCATAATAATCGCTGCGACATCCTCCGCCGCCACTTCCCCGAGGAAAAACTCTTCAATCCGACGCAGCACCTGCGCATCGACAGCATCCGGGGACATCTCCTCGGCGTCGCGGTAGTAATACGGATAAGGAATTTTGTACGTGTCCGGCGCAAAAGGACCAAAGCGGAATTTATACGGCTTGACCTTGCTCGTCAGCGACATCGTCATCAAGGTGCGGCCATGATAGCCGCGGGTAAAGGACAGGATCGACTTCCGGCCTGTAGCCGCACGGGCGATTTTGACGGCATTTTCGACCGCTTCGGCACCGCTGTTGACAAACATCGTCTTTTTGGCAAAATCTCCCGGCGTGGCTGCATTCAAGCGCTCCGCCAAACTGACGTAGCTGTCGTAGGGCAGGACATGAAAACAGGTATGGATAAACTGCGCGGCTTGCTCCTGCAGGGCCTTGACCACTTTGGGATGGCAGTGGCCGATGTTTTGAATTCCGATTCCGCCGGCAAAATCGATGTAGGTGTTGCCGTCTACATCGGTAATCAGCGCTCCTTGGGCCGCTTGTACGTAAAGCGGAGTGATGTTATACGGGCCGACCGGGACTGCCTGATGTCTGCGTGCATGCAGCGCTTGCGACTTTGTCCCCGGAATCGTCGCAGTGTTTTGTTGCGAAGTGCTCATGATCTTACCCCTCCATTTTCGTTTTGTTTGCCACCGACTTCCGTTACGCTTTGATCGTAATCGTCTTGACCGAAGTGAAAAACTCCATCGCAGCTCTTCCCTGCTCGCGTGAATGGGAGCTGGATTCCTTCATCCCGCCAAACGGCGCTTGCAGCTCCACGCCTGAGCTTTCCCCGTTTACCCGGATCATCCCGGCGTCCATTTCCTGGATGTAGTTCATCATTTCATCCAGCCGATTGGTAAAAATCGACGCGCTCAAGCCGTAGCGCACATCGTTGGCTACTTCCAGCGCTTGCTGGAGATTGTCCACTTTCAGCAAAGCCAGGACCGGACCGAAAATCTCGTCCTGGGCAATCGACATGCCAGGCTCGACGTCTTCAAACAAGGTCGGGGCGATGTAGTAGCCTTCCGCCAATGCCCCCTCTGTCAGCGCTTCCCCGCCAAGCACCAGTGTCGCGCCTTCTGCCTTGCCCCGCTCAATGGCGGCAAGCACGCTGTGAAACTGGTTTTTCGAGGCGACCGGACCCATGTACGAGTCGGCTTCCAGCCCATTCGCGACGCGGATGCTGCGGATTTTTTCGATCACTTTTTCCCGGAACGCGGCGTACACCTCCTTCACTACGATAGCGCGACTGGTCGCTGTGCATTTTTGCCCCGACGACTTCATGCTGCCGCTCACCGTCAGCTCCGCAGCCAGCTCGAGATCTGCGCTCTCCGTGACGATCACCGGGTTTTTGCCGCCCATCTCCAGCTGGTACTTGCCGCCGCGAGCCAGCACCTTGGCTGCGATGATGCTGCCGACGGCATTGGAGCCGGTGAAGCTGACCGCTTTTACGTCGGGATGCTCACTGAGCACGTTGCCGATGACCGAGCCTGAGCCGCTGACGAGATTGACCACACCCGGCGGGAATCCGGCATCGATAAAGCACTTGATGACCTGAATCGCCGTCACGGTCGTTTCCAGGGCCGGCTTGATCACGACGGTGTTGCCGTAGACGAGCGCTGGCGCCATTTTCCATACGGGAATCGCGACCGGGAAATTCCACGGCGTGATCAAACCGACGACGCCGAGCGGCACGCGGGACGTAAACAGCAGCGCCCCTTCGTCACTCGAGGGAATGACCTCGCCTACCGCACGCAAGCCTTCAGATGCGTAGTAGCGC
Source organism: uncultured Brevibacillus sp. (assembly GCA_946402065.1). Taxonomy (GTDB): domain Bacteria; phylum Bacillota; class Bacilli; order Brevibacillales; family Brevibacillaceae; genus Brevibacillus_D. The sequence continues at coordinate 31,789 of CAMIVR010000006.1, forward strand.
AAGATCGCTACCGCCCGCGCCGTTTCCCCCTTGGCCTCGACCAGCGTTTTGCCCATTTCCCGGGTCATCGTCTCCGCGATTTGATCCAATCGCTGTTCGAGAATGTCGGCTGTCTTGCGCAGATATTCGCCGCGGGTCGGGCCGGCGAGTTTCCGCCAGCCCTCCGCAGCCGCTTTTGCCGCAGCTACAGCTTGATCCACGTCCTCCTTTGTCGACAGCGGTACATACCCGACTACCTCCCGTTTGTCAGCAGGGTTGAGGCTTGCTTCGACATCGCCTGAGCCCGCGTCCAGCCAACTGCCGTTTATCACGTTTTGGTAGGTGTTGTTTGCTGTTTTCATAGACATTGCTGCCCCCCTTACCTTTGTTCCTGAAAGAATTTTCTTGTCCATCGTCCATCTCTGCTCAAGATATAGCGTACACCCTGCGAAGCCTGGCGAGCTCTACCGTGCGCTCCGCCACCGTTCGGCCAATCATGATCGATGCCGTAGCTGCCGGCGAAGGAGCATTGCACACGTGAATGCTGTTTTTCCCTTCGATGATATGGAAGTCATCGACCAGACTGCCGTCGGGCTTCAACGCTTGTGCCCGCACTCCGGCTGCTGCCGGGACGAGATCGTCGGCCTGGATTTCCGGGATCAACTGCTGCAGGCTTTTGACAAAGGCCGCCTTGCTGAATGAACGGACCATCTCTTCCATGCCCTCTTTCCAGTAGGTGCCCGCCAGCTTCCAAAAGCCGGGGTAAGTCATAATTTCGGAAAAATCCTTCAGGTTGAAATCGGTTTTGCGATACCCTTCCCGTTTCAAGCTGAGCACGGCATTCGGTCCAGCCTCGACATGCCCGCCGATCATCCGGGTAAAATGCACCCCTAAAAACGGGAAGGCCGGATTCGGTACGGGATAGATCAGATGCTTGACGAGATAGCGCTTCTCCGGCTTGAGCTCGTAGTATTCGCCGCGAAAGGGCACGATCTTCATATCCGTCTGCACACCGCTGTTCCTGGCGACCCGGTCGCTGTGCAGTCCTGAGCAATTGATCAGAAAGCGGGCGTGAAACGAACCGCGATTCGTTTCAATCGTCACCCCGCCGCCTGTTTCCGCGACCTTTTCCACGCGCGTGCTGAGCTGCAAATCTCCACCGTGTCGGGCAATGATCGCGGCAAATGTCTCACATACCTGCTTGTAGTTGACGATTCCGGCCATCGGCACGCGGATGGCGGCCAGACCGTTGACGTGCGGTTCGATTTCTTTTAATTCGCCTGCGCTGATCTTGCTAATGCCCAACCCGTTTGCCAGACCGCGCTCCAGCAAATTATCCAGTAGCGGCAGCTCTTCCGGTTTGGTGGCGGTGATCACCTTGCCGCAAATCTCATGCTCAATGCCGTGCTCGCGGCAAAACTCCACCATCGCCTGGCTGCCTTCCCGGGCGAACTTCGCCTTGAAGCTGCCCGGTTTGTAGTAAATGCCGGAATGAATGACACCGCTGTTGTGACCCGTCTGGTGTTTTGCCCAGCTGTCTTCCTTCTCCAAAACCAGTATGGTCGCCTGTGGATTTCGCTGGCACAAGGCCATTCCTGTGGCGAGTCCGACAATCCCTCCGCCCACAATGGCAAAATCATACATCGCTGCCACTCCTCTCTCGCGCTCTACCGCTTGGCAAAGACACCACGTTGTCTCATCAACTCACGGTGCAGCTCCGGATTTTTTTCGAAAGCTGCGCGGCCATGCAGCCAAAACGTATTGTTCAGCATGACCAAATCGCCGATCGGCAGCGACAGCGCATGCGTAGCCGGGCTGTTTTCCATCGATTCGGACAGCTCTTTCAAGTAAATCGCCTGTTCAATCGTCTCCGGCTGGACGAATTGGTCGATAAAGCAGATGCAGGGCGCGTTGTTTTGGTCAAAGAATGTCTCGCGGTACACGACCTGCTCGACATTTTTGCTGGCAGGCGCTTTGTACAGGAATTTATACGAAGCCAACGGGTGCTTGCAGAACTTCTCCAGCTCTTCCCAATCATCCAGATGCAAGAGACGCGACTCCCCGCCGACGGCATTTTTCTCATCCATTTTCATCATCAGCAGCCAGTCTGTCGGCTCATCGACGAACGTTCCATCCGTGTGCAGGGTAAACAGACGGTAGGCTTGACGCAGGTACGAGTCGCTGTTGTCCGTATCCTTTACCGTAAACCGCGCGTAGAACGTGCCTGACATCGCATCGTGGTTCGGCAGCCCGACGAGATGGGTCAACGCCGTGGCGAATTTGACGTAATCTTCCGTATCGCTGGTCGTTCCCTGCACCCCAATGGTGAAGCCGCCTGTTTGCCGGTCGTGCAGGATGCCCCGGATCGCCTCGACGAACGATTGGCCAAACAAGTCGCGCATTTCCGCGGCCAGAATCAGCCGCATGAACGGTACGTACTGCAGCCGCTGCGAGCCTTCGCCCTGCAGTGACGTGAAGAATTGACCGAGCAGCTCGCTGTTTAGCTCGATGTGATACAAGCGTTTGTGGTGCGGATGCGGTTTGATTTCGTAGCCTGCTTTCTTTTGAACAAAGCTCATGTGCGCTGCTTCTGTAACGATACTCATGAATAACCCTCCATCGTCATTGATTGTCATTTTTCCCGCTTCGCATAAATAAAAAAGCCAGCTATATACACCCATGAGGATTCATGAGCGTCTATAACTGGCTTCGATCTACTTTTCCTCTCCGATCTCGCGGAGTTCAGAAGATTCGTCAGTGATTTTATTTACTTGAAGACTGAGATTGGTCATTCACCGCTCTCGAAAGGGCTAATCTTTCTGGGAGTGAATGTATCGATAGAACCATACTATATTGTTTTTAACTTTCTGTCAATATTCACTCTATCAGTGTCTGACCATTCAAAACCTATTACCTTTTTTCCAATCTGTTTTTTGAACTACCTATAAATTTTAACGATTGATTTTAATGCTAACATAGGAATACAATTTACTTTGCTTCTTTCATAATTTTTAGCATTTTGTCTATCAAATCAGAATATATTCGCACATTATCTTTTTCGTCCAGATCGTGAACATTAATGCTTTTCGATAATCTTATTAATTCTGTAAATTCTTGTTTTCTTTCTTTAAGATTGCTTATATTTTTATTTTGCACTACACTTTGTAACTTACTTGTATAATTAACTATATCATTTAATAAATTATAAATTTTTGATTGGAGCATCGGATGTACAATTGGATGTTTGCTGTTTTTTTCAGCCCTTTGAATAACAGAAAATTCATACGTATCGTTTTTTAAAAACCCATCAATTCTTCCTTTCAAGTATGCAATCTCGGTATCATTTGAAACACTTGAACTTAAGTCAAGTATTTCCGATAATTCAAAAAGTTCAGCAGAATACCTGTAATAAAATATGTCGTGAGAGATAGAATACAAATCTGATTCACAGGAAGAAGATGTAATTACAGATTGATTGTTAGTACAAGAAACTAGAAACATTGAAAAAATAAAAATGAAACTAAAAGCCATCTTGTTCATTAACATACCTCCAGCCTAATAACAAGTAGCAAGAGTATGGATACCTCTTGCTACTTGTTATTAGTTTTTAATCCAGGATTAAGGAATTCTAAGAGAGTTAGTATCACTAATTTCCCAATTTGCTTCTGAAGATGTTGTTGTGACCGAATACGTTATCGAGCCCGATACTACGTTCATTCCTTGACCCCATGTAATGGCCGCTGTACCAGTTGTTGACTTGTTATTAATGTTATAAGTATGCGTGTACTTTGCCCCAAATTTTGCTGACGTTCCAAATTTCTTAGGCGTAACTTTCACAATGTCGTAATGTGTTGAATAGGAAATTGGTCGAGAATCAAATATGTTAAATAGAACCGTACCCTGTGATGAATAGTCAGCATTCTTCAGTTTGCTATTATACTCGTCATCAATAGCATAATCATAGTATTCAAATTTACTTGGATCAAACATAATTCCAAGAACATCATAAGAAGCTGGTTGGTCCTCGACACCGTTTAAACATAATAAAGTCCGGGTTTTCTACTGTTTCGCATCTCGGCCCATCGTGCCTTGCGCCAATCGTTTCCGTGACTTGAAGTGGTTGCCCGTTTTGGGCCTGCAGAGCGACATGCAGCTTAATCGCAACCCGTTCTCCATGAAAGGGAGCCAAAGGCGTACGGGTTTTCCCCACGGTTATGGTAGTGGAGTCAATCAGCAGCAATTCTTTGGGAAAAGCAAGTTTTCGCCGGGTTTCCCGGTTGCATTTACGAACAAGCCATTTAAAAAGTTCTTTAAACACCTCAAACGGTACATCTGCCGCCTTCCCTGAAAAACAGGAATAGTGAACTTCAAGTAAGCCATTGCTGGCAGCACGATCCACGCCAGGACGATAACCCGACCATTCTTCACTAGCTGCGGCACACCAATACTTCAATAAATGATATACGGTAAATTTTCGAGCCGTATCTACATATCCGACGGCTTGGACAGCGAGCGCAACTTCTTCGGGCGTTAGCACGGATTGAAGGATGAATGGAATCGTGTTAGACTTTTTCACGGAGTCGTCACCTTTTGGTTTGTTTGTAGGGGTACAAACATTTTACCGGGTTGACGGCTTTTTTTCTACCATTTAATGGTTAATCAACAGGCCTGGTTGTACGTATTAGTTTTGGGGGATTTTATTCGGACAAAAATCTAAAAGTCTCTCTCCTTCAAAGGTGTGGAAGCGTATTATTGGTATTGAAGAGAATCAGAAATCGGATAGTTTGAACTTGTCAAGGTTGCGTCCCTAGTTAGGAGAAGTAGTGAGGACTGAAGATTGGGAAGTAAAGAAAGAAGGGGATACAAACAGATACATCACTAAGACAAATTATTAATCGATCAAAGGAATCGCTGATAATGAAATTATTATGGTTGAAATCGTACATCAAACAATACGACAAAGAAAAATGCTCCCGATATCGTCAAAAAAGGCGCCAGCCCGGGCTGACACCTTTTATGCGACAATCCCTTTGCTCGACCAGCCATCAACTCTCCTGTTTCACCTGTGCATTGCGCGACGATACCCAAGACTGCGTGAAAAACAGGACGATCGTCAGGCCGATGAGAATCGCCGAAACAGCCGCGATCGTCGGATTTACCTGAGTGCGGAGATTTTCCCACATCACGATCGGCAGCGTCTTCGTCCGCGATCCTGCCAGGAACAGCGAGACGACCACCTCATCGAGCGACGTAATGAAGGCAAACAATGCACCAGACAGCACGGCTGGGCGGATCAACGGCAGCGTCACTTTGAAAAACGTACCGATCGGAGTGGAGCCCAGTCCCAGCGAAGCGAGCTCGAGATTGCGATCCATCCCTTGCAGCCCCGCCGTGACGGTCACAAACACGATCGGAATGGCCAGGATCGTATGGGCCATCACCAGACCGAGCAGGCTGTTGGTCAGCTTCATCGGTGCGAAGGAATGATACAGGGCGATCGCGACGACGATGACCGGAATCACCATCGGTGCGACCATGAGCGACATGAACGCCTTTTTGCCCCAGAACTGCAGGCGGTTCATCGCCACAGCCGCCATGATTCCCAGAATGGTTGCGACGATGGCTGTCAGGACGGCAACGGTCAGACTGCGAACCAGTCCTTCCACCCACTCTTGATTGCTAAAAAAGCTGTCGTACCATTTCAGTGAGTACCCCGGCGGAGGAAATTCAAAAAAGCCGATCGATGTAAAGGATAGCGGGATCACGACCAAAATGGGAGCAATCAAGGCAAAGAGAATGAGACCAACCACGATTTTCAGCCACATCCTATTTGACCTCCTTCAGGACCGGGCTGTTCTTTGTCAGCAGGAAAGCCAGGAAGAGCAGCAGCATCGTCACGACAAAGAGTACGAGGGCAATGGCGGAAGCCAGATTCCAGTTAAGGGTAGTGCTGATGTTGTCTTGAATCAGCATGGAGATCATCATGTCGTTTGCGCCGCCAAGCAAGGCCGGGGTAATAAAGTAGCCGATCCCCATGACGAAGACGAGCAGCGAGCCAGACATCACGCCCGGCAGAGACAGCGGGAAAAAGATTTGCGCGAATGCTTTCCACGGCCGCGCTCCGAGGCCCTCTGCCGCTTGCAGCAGCCGGCGATCAATCCCCTCCATGACAGAGTACAGACTGAGAACCATGTACGGCAGCAGGACATGCGTCATCCCGATAATGACCCCGGTCGTGTTGTACAGAAGCGGAAGCGGTTTGTCGATCAAGCCGATGCCGAGCAAGATCTTGTTGATTACACCCTGTTCCTGCAGCAAGACGGTCCAGGCAAACGTCCGCACGAGCAGGCTGATCCAAAACGGGATGAGCACGGCGGCGAAGATCGCTTTTTTCCACCCGGCCGATTCGATCTTGACCAGCAGATACGCCACCGGATACGCGAAAATCAATACGAAAACGGTCACGAGAAACGCGATCTTCAGCGTCAGCCAGAGCACTTCCAAATAAATCGGCGTGGAGAAAATCCGCTCCAGGTATTCCAGGGTGAAGCCGTTTTTGCCAAAGATGCTCAGTTTAAACAGGCCGAGCATGGAAAAGACCAATAAAAAGAGGATGTACGCTAACGGCAAAAACAAGAGTAGCCATTGTAATCCTTTGATGCGCATGATCTGATAGGCGGGGGAAACCCGCTTAGCAGGTCCCCCGGCTGCAACTCTTGCTTCCATCATTGTTTACCTCCCCGATTATTTTTTCAGCAGCCACTGTTGAAAACGCTCGTTTACCGAATCGAAATTGTCTACCCACCAGGCAGCATCGATGTAAATTTGCTTTTTCAGGTTTTCCGGCGATTGCCCCAGACGGTCTTTCGCATCCTGTGGCAAGAGATCGATTGCCTTCTGGTTGGCAGGCGCATAGTCAATGTTCGTCGAGAAGGCTACCTGCTGTTCCGGTGCAATGTCAAAATCGATGAATTTCATCGCCAAATCTTTGTTTTTCGAGCCTTTCGGAATGACCCAGACGTTCGCTGCGACAAGCCCTTGGTTGTATTCCAAATCGACAGGTCCGCCCTGCGTCTTGGCATCGGTAATCCGGCCATTCCACGCTGCCGACAGCGGCACTTCACCTGTAGCCAGCAGTTGCGGAGGCTGGGCGCCGGCGTTCCACCACACTTTTACATCGCCCTTGATTTTGTCCAGGCTCTTGAAGGCGCGGTCGACATCGAGCGGATACAGCTCTTCCGGTTTGACCCCATCGGCCAAGAGCGCTGCTTCCAGTGTCCAGGTCGGCGATTTGTAGAAGGAACGCGCGCCCGGGTATGTTTTCGTATCCCAGAATTCGGCCCAGCTCTTCGGATGGTTGTCTGTGGAGAATGCTTTCGTGTTGTAGCCGATAACCGTTGAGAAGAGACTTGATGCGATGCCGTAGTCAAACACCAGGTTGTCCGGAATGCCATCTTTGTGAATCACGTTGTAATCGAGCTTCTCCAGCATGCCTTCCCGGCCGGCGCGGATAGCGAAGTCGGTATCGACGCTGACGACATCCCATTCTACGCTGCCAGTCTCAACCATCGCTTTAAACTTGCCGTAGTCGGTCGGTGACACAACCGTGATTTTGACGCCGTATTTTTTCTCAAACGGTTCAAAGCTGGCCTTTTTATGAGCATCTGTATAGGCGCCGCCCCAGTCGACGACGACGAGCTCTTTGCCGGCATCGCCGGAAGCTGCCGGCGCTTCGCTGCTGCCGTTCGTTTCGTTGTTATTGGCTGGTGCCGATGTTTCTCCGCCGCCGCACGCCGTCAGGCTGACAGCCAGTAAAAAGGAAAGTGACAGAGTGGATAGTTTTTTGATCATGGCGATTCTTCTCCCCTTAGCCTGTATATTCTGTTTGTTTCTGTCGATGCTCGGCCGGCTCAGACTCATCTCGCCTTGCTTACGCTTCATCCTGCAGCAGCGTTGCTTCCTGGCCATTCCAGCCCAACACCATCTCTCGCTCATAGGTGATCAGATTAGATTGGTAGGCAGGTACCTTCACCAGGATTTCCTGCTCTGTAGCCGTTTTCATTTTCAGCTTGATCGCTTCTCCGACGTAGATCGTCTGCAGCAATTTCGCCTTCAGCGTGTTTTGGAATCGCGTTTCATCCGAGGCAATCTGAATATTCTCCGGCCGAATGGCAATGAGTGCCTGTCTGTTCTGCAGATCACGATGGAAGTCATCGGTTTCGACGCTTGCCACCGCTTGGTCGAGCAGCTTGATGTTCGTTTGATTGCCTTCAAAACCGGCAATCTGACACGGAATCAGGTTGATTTCGCCGATGAACTCGGCGACGAAGCGGTTTTTCGGCTTCTTGTACAACTGCTCAGGTGTGTCAATTTGCTCGATCCGGCCTTGATTCATGACACAGATGCGGTCTGACATCGTCAGGGCTTCCTCCTGGTCATGCGTCACACTGACTGTCGTAATGCCGACCTGTTCCTGAATCTGCTTGATTTCCAGCTGCATCTGCTGGCGCAAGTTTTTGTCCAAAGCGCCAAGCGGCTCGTCCAGCAAGAGAATCGGCGGATTGAAGACGATCGCCCGGGCCAGTGCGACGCGCTGCTGTTGTCCACCGCTCAACTGCTTCGGGTAGCGCGAACCGTATTCACCGAGATGGACGAGCCTGAGAATGTTTTCGACCAGCTTCTTTGTCTCGTCTTTGGGAACCTTGCGCAGACGAAGCGGATAGGCGATGTTGTCGAACACGGTCATATGCGGAAACAGGGCGTAATTTTGAAACAGCATCCCGATGTTTCGCTCGTACGCTTTCTTTTTCGTGATGTCCTGATCATTTAAGCGAATGCTACCCTCGCTAAGCTCCTCAAAACCGGCGATCAGCTTCAGCAGCGAAGTTTTGCCGGAACCGCTTGGTCCCAATATGGTGAGAAACTCCCCCTTGTTGACGTCCATGCTGACATTGTCAACCGCCCGAAATTTTTTATAGTACTTGGTAGCGTTAACAATTGACAAGCTATCCCCTAACGCCATCATTTACCCCCCTGTTCTTTTTCAAAATTCTCTGCAGGTACTTTTTCTGTGCGTCTGACGGAGAGGAGTAGACTTCATCAGCCGTTGTCACCTTGATTTCGTCTCTACTCCGTCATCAAGCAAGTGTTGTGCCAACCCGATAACACACGCCCCTGCACAGCCAGACATGCACAACTATTCTTTTTTAAATACTGTTTCGCCCGTCGCTCCTCGGTTTTACCCTTGAAACATGGTGATAATTGAAAATATTCACTCTTGAATAGAAATTATTCAGTTCTGACCATGATTGTCTCGCTATGCAAACCACCTTGCTAAAACGTGCTTTTGTATTTCTTCAGCTTGCGCACGACCGTTGGTTGGCTGATGCCGAGATACTTCGCCATTTCAATCGTATTGCGGCATTTTTCGTACGCTTTTTTCATCAGATTCGCTTCGTATTCGTCGAGCAGCTCCGGCAGCGTCTTCGCCTTGTCGCCGCCGAATTCCGATACCCCTTCAAGCAAAATATGTTTAGGCAAATGCTCTTTGCGAATAACCGGATCGTCGGTGATCAGGATGAGCCGTTCGATCATGTTTTCCAGCTCCCTGACATTGCCCGGCCAGCTGTAGTTGAGCAAGCAATTCAGCGCCTCCTGGTGAAGCTCGGCCTGCTTATTGTACAGATGGTTGTAGCGCATCATAAAGTCGAGAATCATGCTGAGCAAGTCCTCCTGCCGTTCACGCAGCGGCGGGATATGCAGTGGAATGACCGACAGGCGGAAATACAGGTCCTGGCGGAATTCACCGGCGGCCACTTTGCCCTCCAATTCCACATTGGTCGCAGCAATCAGCCGAAAATCAACGCTGCGCGGCTTGTTTTCGCCTACGCGGAAAAACTTTTTCTCCTGAATCAGGGTCAGCAGCTTCACTTGCAAATTCAGCGGCAGCTCGCCGATCTCATCCAGAAACAACGTCCCGTCCTGTGCCGCTTCCACCAATCCCGTGCTGCCTTTGGGATTGGCTCCGGTAAAGGCACCGGGCGCATAGCCGAACAGCTCCGACTCCAGCAAGGCATCCGGGATGCTGCCGCAGTTAATTTCGACGAGCGCCCCGGTCCGCTTGCTCTGGTGGTGAATGTATTTGGCGATGACGTTTTTGCCCACGCCGGATTCGCCCGTCAGCAGGATCGTCGTATTGAACTTGGAGACCTTTTCGGCAGAATCGAGAATTTTGATGATTTTGGGGCTGGTCGCGATAATCCCCTCGCGCTTTTTCTTGTTGATGCTCATTTCCAGCATTTCTTTGCGGATTTTTTGGATCTCATGCTCCATCTGGGTGACGTATTCGCGGAGATTGACCAATTCCGTGACATCGTGGGCATAGGTCACGACGAATTTAATCTGCTGCCGGTCATCGTAAATAATTTTGCCGGTCACCAAAAATTTATGGCCTAGCTTCGTTTCCTGGATCAAGGTCTGACTCTTTTTCGTCGCGAGAATTTTTCGTACGACGGAAGGGTAAAAGACGCGTTCACGCTCCAGCTCCATCACCGTCCGCCCGAGAATTTCTTCCCGCTTCATGCCGTAAAAATGCTCGATGACTTTGTTCGTGTACAGGATAACCCCGCTCGCATCCGTAATCAGTACATCGCTGTGAAGATGGTCGACGATTTCTTCCCAATCCCATAATGGCGTAGACATCGTTCACTTCCTTTACTTTTTTCAGGCTTGTGAAATTATGCGTATATTTAATGAATTGTAACATAAGTGAATATTTCTGATACAGTATTAAATAATTTTTATTCAGAATTAAATAATCCCTTTGCCTAGCCGCTCTGTCAAAGGGCTTGCAGCTTTATTCGCTCACGATCTATACAGATGTGAATAACGTTTTTCCCACGGGTTGCCGATCGCGGCCTTCAGCATTGGCACAGAGCTTGCTTGTGGCTATTAGTGCAGCTGCGGTACAAACCTTGCTTCAAGACGGAGATGAGAGAAGCAGCATTCCAACGTGATCGTCACGAACTTAACAGGAGAGGAAGTAAGCAAAGATGATACCACAAGAGAAACAATCCGTAATGAACTGGGTCGAGGAAAATAAGCGAGCGTTGTCGGACTGGAACCAGATCATCTGGCACTACGGGGAAACTGCCTGGCGTGAATACCGCTCAGCAGCTTGGTATGTCGAGCGTCTGCGGGCAGAAGGCTTTACCGTGGAAGAAGGCAGCGCCGGCATGCCGACAGCATTTTGCGCCACGTGGAGCAACGGCAATGGTCCCGTCATCGGCGGCTACGCAGAATACGACGCTGTCCCGGGCAACTGTCAGGCAGCTGATACAGTAGAGCGTCCACGCGATGGCCTGAGCAAGTACGCAGGGGGCCATACCGATCCGCACTCCGCACTGGGCATCGGTTCACTGGGCGGTTTTCTGGCGGCAAAAGCCGTTATGGAAAAATACAATCTGAAAGGGACGCTGAAATTTTTAGGCGAACCTGCGGAAAAAGTACGCGGGTCCAAACCGATTCACGCTGCCAAAGGGTATTACGACGACATGGATGCGGCGATCAGCTTTCACCCGTTCTACATGCTGCCCCTCTGCAATACGACGAACTGGAACACGCATTGCGCCGTCGCCTACGCGGTCATCTACACTTTCACCTGCGACCAGCCACAGACGTGGGGCTCGACAAACGACGACAGCCCGATCCCCGCTTCCCATGCCGCTGCCAGGGCACCAGGGGCAACCGATGCCGTCGTAACGATGTACACCCTGTCCAAGATGTACCGCGAGCATATGCTCTCCAACAGCATGGGCTGGTCAATGAACGAAACGATTCTCAACGCCGGACAGGCGACTGCCGACAACATTCCTGCGCAAATGGCGCAAATCCAGTATTTCATCCGCGTCCCGGACATCGACATGGCGGAAAACGTCATGCGCATTCTCGATCAAAACGCCGAGAGTGCTGCCCGCGCGGCACACTGCAGCGTGAAGCGCGAATGGGTAGCCAAATCGCGTTACGGGTTGGCTAACCATACGATGGCTGATGTGACGTATCAAAATCTGGTTTTGGCCGGCGCACCGAAGTTCGAAGGGAAAGCGATTGAATACGCACAGGAAATCCAGCGCAATCTGGGCTTGGAACCGATGGACAAACCGTATCTGGAAGCGGTTGAGACACTGATCGAGCCGCAGGAAGCAGAACGCCTGCTGCGTGAGACACTGCCTGCCTGGCAGGAGCACTTCACTTCCGATGACTACACGGAATACTGCTGGCACGCTCCGACCGTGCGCCTCTACATCGGCAGACCGGCGTTGAAATCTCCGAAACCGGGCTACAGCTATCCGGCATGGGTGATGAACGCGCTGGGCGGCATCCGCGAATGCATCGATCCGATGATCGTCTCTGCTTCCAAAACGATCGGCCTGACGATCGTCGACTTGCTGACCCAGCCTGACCTGCTGCAAAAAGCGAAAGACGAGTTTGTCGAGCGCACGGGCGGCGGCATCAACGGAAAAAAATGGATCGCGCCGCTCTGCGATTACGAACCACCGATTCACTTCCGCTGGCCTGAATACGTAACGACCGAGCGCGGGAAAAATCAGTGGGTCATTCCTGCGGCAGAATAGAAACCAAGAAAGAAGAGGTGCCCGAGAGCACCTCTTTTCGTGTGTTGCAGATCAGCTTCTTCTGCCCAGTATTGGATTCATTCGCGCAAATCTGTCAACTTCTAAGACGATTCACTGCGCTTCCAGTGATCGTACCAGAAAGCAATATCCGGATTGACCTGCGCATCCAGCTCCTGCTCCCATCGTAATGACAAAAGCCAAAACTGTTCTTCGACTGCCGCCCGATTCCCTAGCGCATCATACAGCTTCATCAGGCTGAAATAGCTCGCTTCTTCCAGCGGATACAACTGTTGCATGCGCTGATTCACGTGAATGGCAGCCTCCAGATTTCCTTCCTCCATGTAAAACGCGCTCACATTTTCCGCATGGCCCAGATACAACCGCCGCAGCCGTTCCCGTTCATGCTCTGCCCAAAGGAAGTCGTAGTTGCCCAAGTAATCGCCCTTGTACATGTCCAGCACCTGCTCGTGCTCGTCAATAGTTTGCCTGGTCGGAACACTGAGCTGCTTGAGGTGCGCTTCCCACTCTTCCGTATCGACCTTTGCCGATCCGGTGGTCAGTTTGTAGCCTGCCTCCAAATTCCCCTTGCTGATCGAAACATCTCCCAGACCGTTGCGCTTCAGTGTTTGCCGAATTAAATAGATTGTCGTATATAACTGCGTAACCCCTTTGGTTATATCGCAATCCGGCCACAAGAGCTCAATCAACGATTCCTTGTCGACGACCCGGTTGCGGTTATGCAGCAAATAGGCAAACAGCTCCAGTGACTTGGCTGTACGCCATTTAATAATGTGGGGCTCTTTGTCCGGCAATTCCAGCTTTATTTGGTTAAAGCAGCTGATCACAACCGGTCGCTCGTTTTCTTGCGCTTTTTCCGGCTCTGCTGCAATTTTCCCTTTCAGTCGCTCCATTGTTTTCTGCAATCGTTCCAGTTGGACCGGCTTCATCACGTAATCCAGTGCGCAGAGCTCAAACGCATCCACCGCATACCGATCATAACCCGTCACAAAGACAATCTCTGCTCCCGGCACACACGCCTGCAGCTGCTCGCCAATCTCCAGTCCGCTAATCTCCGGCATGTTAATATCCAAAAACACGACGTCAGGCTTTTGCACTTGTGCGATCTCGACCGCCTCGAGCGGATCTGAATACGTTCCGATGACTTCCACACCGCCAATGTCACGTTCCAGCATTTTTTTCAGATGCATCAATGGCAAGTGTTCATCGTCGATTAGCATTGCTCTCATCGGATTTCCCCTACCCCACCAGTAATTCTCCATGTAAATGGCTATGTCTCCGCGGCTCATGTCTTGTCTCTCCTATTAGTCTATCATCAATTTACATGTTGTCCACAGCTTGGGAGCAGGAAAGAACGACGATTCCCCGATAAAAAAATTACCCCGTCACAAATGTCGAGGCAATCCATCTAACAAGTTGATTAAATTGGAAAAATCCATAGTATCCTGCAGATACCTTTTCCATGTCACTGAAGGACCGAATCGCTTGAGGGTACATCGGGCAATTTTGTTCCTTCACTCCACGCAATGGTTGTCGGTTTAAAATCCGCCTCATCCCTGAGCCTTCCCCTGAGTGGCGCCGATGTTGCGAGAATGGTCGGCATCTGCGCGCGTAAATGCCTTTTACCGGTCGTCATTGCCATCGGCGTAATCGCAAATCTATCATATACGAGTCCGGACATCCCTGCCGGTTCCCGATGTACCTGATCTGATGTTGTTGCTGTTATTTGCAAATATTCTGTGGTGCCTGCAGAATCATACATCCTGGCGATCATTTCGCATCGTTGCTGTTATCAGGATAAGATAAGGGAATGTATCACTTCTGCGATCTATTCATAAGTATAACAAACGTATTTGAACAAAACCTATACAACTTTGTTTTCCCCTCAGCTTCCTTGCATTTCATGGAAAATGGGGCATCCCCAAGCCTTTCGACTTTTGGGAATGCCCCCTTCATGACTGTACTTTTGGCAGTACGTGATTGCTCTGCTCTTTCCAGCCTTACGGTTGGTCAGAGAAGAACCGGATGGAAGCCTCCTCAATATCGCTAAACGCCCAATGGCTTCTGCTTACGTCCGGCCATCTTTGCTGCGTAATATTGGATTGCGGCTTCAGGTTGAACAATCGGTTGAGGATTGTCACCGCTTCTGCGCGAGTCAAGACTTTCTGTGGCTGGAACGTACCGTCTGGATATCCTGCCATTATCCCCGCTTTATTAACGGCAGCAATAATGCCGCTCGCCCAATACTGTTCGGTGACATCAGAGAAGCCGGCAAGCGCTCCATCATCGCTCAATTTCAGATAGTTGAAGATGATCGCTGCCATCTCGCCGCGGGTAATGTTGCCGTTCGGTTTGAAATTACCGTCCAGATAGCCGTTCATCAAGCCGGCATTTCTCACCTGCTCGATCGCGTTGGCCGCCCAGAAGCTGTTTGGCACATCCAGGAATCCTCCGCCATTCTGAGATTTTGACTTTACAGCCCCGATATTTACGAGTATCGATGCCATTTCTGCACGGGTGACACCCTTGTCCGGGCGGAATTTCCCATCGGGATAGCCGTTCATATAGCCTTTTTTATGCTCTCCGCCGGAATTGCCGTTTCCTGATGAACCGGTACCGCTGTTGCTGCCCGTGCTATTGCTGTTGTTGCCGAAAATATGGCCGCTTGTCTGGTTTTCGTCGCGATCCCGGCTCTTGCTGCCCCCGCCAGAGCCAGACGAACCGGTTTTGCGCAGATTGCTTCTCGCTTCTTTCAAGTCAGCCAGTGCCTTGTCGACTTCTGCTTGGGTAGCCTTCGGATCGGCCAGGACATCCTTTGCTTTCTCCAATGCCTTCTGCAAAGCTTTCCAGCTGGAGGAGGTGTAGTCGTCTTCGTCCAGGTTCTCATCCTTGATCTGGTCTACTTTGTTCTGCAGCTTGCTCTTGTCTACGTCTTTATCGATGTGAGTCAGCTCTTGTCTGGCTTTTTTCAGAGCAGCCAGAACGGCGTCGACTTCATCTTGGGTCGCTTTCGGATCAGCAAGGACTTCCCTTGCTTTTTCCAGCGCTTTTTGCAGCGCCTTCCAGCTTGCTGCGGTGTAATCATCCTCGTTCAGGTTCTCATCATCGATTTGATCGACTTTGTCGTACAGCTTTGACTTGTCGACCGGGTTGTTTACATCGATCAAGCCTTGTCTGGCTTTTTTCAAGGCGGCCAGCGCTTTATCTACCTCGGCCTGGGTGGCTTTCGGATCAGCCAGTACTTTGTTTGCTTGCTCCAATGCGTCCTGCAGGGCTTGCCAGCTCGCTTTGGTGTAGTCTTCTGCCACCAGGTTCTCGCCGTCGATTTCATCGACTTTGGCTTGCAGCTTGGTCTTGTCGACAGGGGTGGTTGCTTCTTTCAAATTTTGTCTGGCTTTTTTCAATTCAGCAAGCGCCTTGTCTACCTCGGCTTGGGTTGCCTTTGGGTCGGCAAGTACTTTGCTTGCTTTTTCCAATGCATCCTGCAATGCTTGCCAGCTTGCTTCTGTATATTTTTCTGCTGACAGGTTTTCAGCCGCGATTTCATCTACTTTTGCTTTTAGCTTGGATTTGTCTACTACGGAAGAGACCTTTTCCAGGCCATCGTACGCTTTTTTCAAAACAGACAGCGCTACGTCTACTTCAGCTTGCGTCGCGGTTGGATCTTTTAGCACGGCATCCGCTTGTTGCAACGCCTTTTCCAGTTCTGCCCAGCTTTCGCTTGTATAATCATTAGAAACAAGATTCTCGCTGTGAATTTGATCTACTTTAGCTTGCAAAGTTGTCTTGTCGACAGAAGGAATTGGTGGCGTCTTTGTTGTTACTTTCAGGTCTTTGGTTTTGACTGCTTTCTGGCCACCTTTGGTAGCGGTCACTTCAATGATGTAGTCGCCGAGTGCCAGATTCTTGTCTGGCGTAAAGCTCCATGTTCCGTCAGTTGCGAGCATGATTCCTGAATCTGCCACAACCTCGTTTGTTCCGCGTTTTTTAATGACAACTTGTACCGTAGAACCGGCTTCAGCTTTACCTGCAATTTCCGGTTTCAATTCAGTTACGGTTTGTTGGCTGGGTTTACTAATCTCAAGCGCTGCTGCGAATGGATTTTCTGCTTCTTTTGTAAAGGAAGTGACCGGGGTTGCATGTTTACCTGTCAAGTTGCCTGTGCCGTCATACTTCACTGTTACTTTTTTATCCGTTACCTCTGTTCCTGTTGGCAATGTAAGGATTAATTTTTTCGGATTCGTTGAGTCAAAAGTAATATCATTAATGTTTACTACTGTATCACCAACGGTAATGGTAAAGCCGCTTAGATCCGTCAATGCTACTTCTTGATCGAAATTCAGTGTAATCTGATTGCTGCCTCCAACAGTTTGCGTAAGCGTTACGCTCGTTGGAGCTGGTGCCCGCAATGCCGCGATTTTTGCAGTTAATTCAGCCAATGCTTTGGCTACTTCTTCGGGAGTTGCGTCTGGCTTATCTAACACTGCCTGTCCCGCTGTTAAAGCTGTTTGTAGAGCCGCCCAGGTTTCAGGTGTGTAGTCTGCTTCATTTAGAGTCTTTGCGTCAGTCACTTTGGCTTGCAGCTTGGATTTGTCTACAACTGTTATTGGTTTGGTTTTCGTTGCAGTCAAGCCACCTTTTTTAGCTTTTACTTCAATGGTGTAGGTGCCGTTTGCCAAATCGACATTTGGTACGAATTTCCAATTCCCGTTAGGATCAACGGTTGCCTCTCCACCTGCTCCTGTCACTTCATTTCCATCTTTATCTCGAATAACGACGCTAACCGTAGAACCAGCCTCTACTTCACCCGCAATTTCCGGTTTCGGCACTGCTACTGTTTCTACGCTCGGTGCTGTAATTTTCAATGCCGAAGTGAATGGATCTTCCGCATCTCTATTGCTAAACGCTGCGACTGGCTCATCGTTTGTTCCTTTTAAACTTCCATTACCGCTATAGGAAACGGTAACTTTTTTCCCTGTTACATCGTCTGGTAATGAGACAAGGATGTTTTTCGAATTGCCTGGATCTACTTTAACGTCATTATCTGTTAGTGTTACTTGCACACCATCGACAGTAATGGTCAGGCCGTTTGCATTTTCCACTTTCACTGTCTTGTCGAATGATAACGTTAATTGCTTGTTTCCTGTCAGAACAATGCTTTCCAGTTCTGGTGCTGCGAATCGTATGACCTTCTTCGCACTTAACGAAAATTTTGCATCGCCTGGCATACCACCGTATTCAATGATGTAGCCTTGAACACCAGCGTTAGTAGGTGCATAATCATTCCATTGTCCTGCTGTATCGCCCGGACCGTAAATATGAGCTACATATTCGCCAGCATTATTATAGTTATTAGGTTCACCAGTTTGCCAGTTATTATATCTACCGTTAACTGGACTACCGTTAACTGGACTACCATTTACTACTACTACATAGCCTTTATAGAATTGTTGACCTTTACCACCATCTTCCAATCCCTCAGGTCCTGTTACCCAACGCCAATCACCATTTTTTACAGGTTCATTAGCCCCAGGATTATTATAATCAAGACGTTCAATATCTGCTGCGCCAAGCCAGCCAAGACCTTGTGTTTTCTCTTTTACAAACTCATTTTCTTCTCGACTTGTAATGGTGACAAGATAACCCTTGCGACCGAAATATGATTTATTTTCTGCTTCGGCTTTTGCAGCATGCCAAGTAATACTTGCACCTTTGTTACTATATTCATAGAAATGTCCCTCAAAAGCTACCGCACTGCCAAGCGTGAATGAAATCTGTCGATCGGTTGTATCGGTAGATGTTGTTGAGAATGTGACACTCTGTAAAGCTTTTTCATAATCTTCAATAGTAGCCGGAACAGCCCCCTTATTTTTCAAGGTTAATACACCGTTAGCAGAATTGTATGTTCCTTCAATCTTGTCAGTATCCGTGAATGCCAGCATGTCCCCTGCTACGAAATTATCAATCACAACGGTTGCACCAGTTAAATCATTTTCATAGCCAGTTAACACTGTTGCATCGAGTTTTACATTTGCGTCAACTGGAACTGCTGTTTTCCCATACATTGTTTTTCCTGCGGATGTCGTAATCGCTGGATCAGTTGGTATAACTTGGGGTGCTTTCAAACCTGCTCTCGCTTGCGTTAATTTATTTAGTGCTGCTGTTACCTCTGATTTATTTTTATCCGCATCTTTCAATATAGCTTCTGCCTCGCCCAAAGCTTGTACAAATGGTGCCCAACTTTCGGCAGTATAATCTCCTTGCTGCAAGTTCGCAGCACCAATCACTTCTGTTTCCAGTTCCTTTTTATCAACGTATTTCACAAATGTAAAGTAACTGCCATTAGCCAAATCTGCACTATTTAGTGTTGCTTTGCCATTCGTTGTTGAAAACACTTTAGTAGCTGCTGTTGGGAAGTTTGCATCTGTGTCGTTGATAAACAAGTAAATGGTGTAATCCACATCATTGGCACCATCTACCTGTAGTACAATTTGCTGATCCACCCAATCGTCGCTTTTCTCAACTTTATAAACACGTCCCATTATTTTCGCTGATTTTGTCGAGTCATTTGTGTATTTCAGCCCTGTTGGTAAACCGCTATTTGCAATTTCGGTTGTGAATTCTTTTGGGCCCGCATTGTCACTAAATGTGAAGAACGTTTTATCAGCTGTGAATTCGTCTGATGCGGAGTTTTCAGCGTTTGATGCTGCAATGTCGTCAAGAGCAATCGTTACATTCGCATCTACATCAGCCGATTTTGATTGTTTTTGCTTTAAGGCACTTGCGTCGTCACGACCAATACCGGTAATGCGATTACCGTAACCATCATTTTTCTCGACAGTCCACATGTTCGTTGTCCCATCGCTGGCTACATAGTCGGTTGCATTGCCATTATCGGCCTTCAGTGTTACCCCATACTTTAAAGCGAGATAACTGTTTATCCGATTGATCTCATCTTCAGTCAATGTTTTGTTCTCATCAAAGACGATTAATTCCGGGAAGTGTCCATTTAGTGGGTGCCCTCCTTTACTATTTTCCCCCAGTTTTAACGTACGAGTGCCTAATTTATCTGTAAAGCTTCCATTCTTACCTTTAGTTACTCCATTCTCCCAAGCTGTTTGTGTTTGAGGAGAGGCTGCCAATAACCTTAGATTATCGGAAAATCGGTCCCTTGGTCCATTTAACTGATAATTGGGTTCAACTTGAGTGGGGTTTTCACTCGTATAAATACTCAAAGTCTGGTTGCCGTCTTCACCAAAAAACATTTGAGTTTGTTGAGCCGGTGCGGGTGGGGGTTCTGGCACAGTCGAAAATAAAGCAGTCCCGATAGTGTTATGCTTTGCTATACCGAAAATCTCTTGTACCTTCATTCGCGTATATTCGTCGCCAACCATCTTCCCATTGCCAGCAAAATTAATAGTTGGATTGAAGTTTGCAAGGCTCATATCACGCGTAATACCATTTCTGGTTTCATCAGTAGTAAACTTTTTTCCTGTTGTTTGATCTGTCCAAGTAGTAACTTTGTCGTCGGCTCCAATCGCTACACCAACACTTGCTTTTAACCATAATGCCGCACCTTCGACCCCACCTGGCGCTGGCTCAGCCGCCTTCACTACCTGCGGCGCAAACGCAGCAGGAAAACCGCCTGCTACGACAACAAGCACAAGCAGCAGCAGCAACTGCTTCTTCCAAAAAAACGTGCCGTTTCTCGCAAACATAATCTCTCATCTCCCTCTCATGTTCTTTTTCATCTGCACGTCATTTTCAGCGTGCAATTCTATTTGTGTTATACATAGCTTGTCTACACCTCAAATACAAATACCTCCCCTTCCCGTAATCCATTTCATATCAAATGACAGAACATTAGAAAACTTGGCTACGCCAAGCCTTTCGGCGTAGCCTTAGTTGCGCTTATGTCGATAAGAATTTTTATAAATTCTTATCGACCAAAAAACCACAATTCCTCCTACTTACTAGCAAACAGTTTTTCAAAAACTTGCAACCCAAAAACCCCCAGCCTATCGCCCATAAACCTCCCTTAAAAAGAAATAAATAATCCCAGAAAACCAGCATAATTCGACAAAAATTCCCTCTAATGCAGTCCTTTCATAAGTGTAACAAGCCAACCTTTCCAAAACCTATACAACCGATTTGCTCCCAAACAAACCGCCAAAAACCTCGACTCCGTTTTTCAAGCCAATATTTATGCGCTCTTTCTCCACCCAATCGCCAAGAATCCGCACATTACACCCTTCCCTTTTGCACATCATCCTCTCTTTGAATGCAGGAAATTCGTCATTTTTCACGAATTTGTAAAAACCATGATGACAAAATGGAAGCAACCACTCATTATCGGATTATTTCTTCTCATCCTTACCGGAATTCGTCTCCTCTGGATTTCCTGTTTTTCGATTCCAGATCATCCCCAGGCCATCCAGGGTGTGCTCGACATGCGAAAATGGGATTTCACCACAAATGACATCATCACCTTGAACGGCCAGTGGGAATTTTATCCTGAACATTTCCTTGAACCAACTTCACCCAACACGCCATCTATTGATCGGCACAAACAGTACATTCAAGTTCCGGGCAACTGGAAGGAAAGCTTTCGAACACCCCAAGAATTTTCTCCTTATCAATACGGCACGTACCGCTTGCGGATATTGCTGCCGCATGAAGACGCTCATTTGTCTTATGGAATCCGCCTGCAAAAGGTACGGTCCGCCTCGGCACTGTACGTAAATGGTACGCTGCTCGAGAAAATGGGGCAGCCGGCAGAAACGCTTGAGCAAAGCACGCTGCGAAGTGTCCCCTATACCGCCACATTTCGGGCCGATGGCGATGAGGTCGAGATCGTCCTTCACGTAGCAAACGCCGCTTACGGCGGAGAAGGCGGCATAGTCCGCTCGATACTATTCGGCAATGAACAAGCGCTTGCCGGCAAAACATGGCTTCCTGTCGCCATGCAATTGGTCGTCAGTGTCGTTCTGTTGATGCACGCCGGGTACGCAGGGATGATCTATCTGATCGGCTACCGGCAGAGGTCATTGCTGTACTTTTCCCTGTTGGTTATCAATACGATCTTTGCAATTCTGATCGATGACGACAAGCTGCTGCTCACCTGGCTGCCCATCAGCTATCCATGGGATGTCAAAATGCTCTATTTGACTTCTATCGGTACCACTGCCTTTTTGATCCCGTTTATCAGGGAGCTCCATCCGGAAGCGCGAATCAACAAAGCTTATCGCTGGTTAATCGGGTTTTCTGCAGCATATGGGCTCTTTGTATTGCTCGCCCCTATAGGCTATGTGACAGCTACGAGATTCCTGCTTTTGCTCCTGGCTTTGGCAGCGATTGTATCCATTCCCGCGATGGCTCGACATCTCGGCAGGAAGTTCCATAAAGACGCGATTTTTTTAT
The DNA here is from genome assembly GCA_946402065.1 of uncultured Brevibacillus sp. GTDB lineage: Bacteria > Bacillota > Bacilli > Brevibacillales > Brevibacillaceae > Brevibacillus_D. The sequence goes on from CAMIVR010000006.1 coordinate 53,838, forward strand.
ACATGGGAGTATTCGCCGTCGTGGCGAATATCGGCTGGGCTGTCCTGAAAAACAAGGTTTTGCCCGACTTGAATTACTACCCGTTCGACATACTCGCAGCGTTCGTTGCGTTTGCCGCTTTCTGGTTTAAACGCTATCACCGCGCGTCGATCCGGACCGAACATCTGGCCAGCCAGCTGCAAAAGGAAGACAAGCGAAAAGACGACTTTTTGGCGAACACCTCGCATGAACTGCGCAATCCGCTGCATGGCATCATGAATATCGCCCAAGCCGTGCTTGACAGCGAGCAAGACAAGATGGAGCTCGTCAATAAAAAAAGAATGGAGCTGCTGATCACCGTAGGGCGGCGAATGTCATTCATGCTGAACGATCTGCTCGACGTGACCCGCTTGAAGGAGAGCCGCATCCGGCTGCATGTGCAAGACGTTTTGGTACAATCCGCCGCCTCTGGCGTTGTCGATATGCTTCGTTTCATGACAGATGACAAACCGGTCCGGCTGATTCTTGCCATCCCGGATACGTTTCCCAGCGTGAAGGCCGATGAGAATCGGCTTGTCCAGATTTTGTTCAATTTGACGCATAACGCAGTCAAGTACACGCTTGAAGGAAGCATCACGATCAGCGCGGGGATTCAGGATGGCAAAGCCTGCATCCATGTCACCGACACGGGCATCGGGATGGACGAAGTGTTGCAACAACGCATTTTTGAGCCCTATAGACAAGGGGATTCCGGCATGACGGCGATTGGCGGCGGAATCGGACTCGGCCTGACGATATGCAAGGAACTGGTGGAACTGCACGGCGGAGTGCTGGAAGTTACGTCAGAGCCCGGTAAAGGCTCGCGATTCAGCTTTACGCTGCCAATTGCCGATCCAGCCGCCCAACCGGATCTGCACACAGGTGAAGTTGCCGCAGCGGCAGAAGGAGTTGAACGACTCGAGAGTGTGCCGGCTGCATTTTCCGAAAGGGTGTCCGGTTCAAACGCTGCCGGATTCGAAACACGGGCAAAAATCCTGGCGGTGGATGATGATCCCGTCAATGTAAAAGTGCTGGACAGCATACTGTCGGCAGAAGGGTACACCATCGTCACTGCTACAAGCGGAAGGGAAGCGTTATCCCTGCTGAATACGGCGCACTGGAACCTGATCATTACCGATGTGATGATGCCGCAAATGTCCGGCTTTGAATTAACACGGGTGATTCGCCAGACCTTTGCCATCTCCGAGCTCCCGATCCTGCTATTGACTGCTCGCAGCAATCCCGAAGACATTGCTGTCGGCTTTATGGCAGGTGCCAATGACTATCTGATTAAGCCAATGGATACATTGGAATTGAAATCTCGTGTGCGTTCGTTGATCGACCTCAAGCAGTCGGTGGAAGAACGCCTGCGGATGGAGGCTGCATGGCTGCAGGCACAAATCAAGCCGCACTTCTTCTTCAATACGTTAAATTCCATTGCCATCCTCAGCGAAATGGATACGCCGCGAATGAAAAAGCTGCTGGAGGATTTCAGCGCGTACTTGCAAAAAAGCTTTGATTTTCAAAATGCCGCGATCGTCATCCCGCTTGAGCGCGAGCTTGAGCTGGTTCGATCCTATTTGTCGATTGAACAGGAACGCTTCGGCGACAGGCTGCAAATCGTGTGGGACGTGGATGAAGCCATTCATCTGAAGATCCCTCCCCTGTCCATTCAGCCGCTCGTCGAAAACGCCCTCGCTCACGGGATTCTGCAGCGATACGACGTCGGGACCTTGCTCATCCAAATAACTGACCAGGGAGACTACGCCCACATCAGGATTGCCGATAACGGTGTGGGGATGAGCGAGGAGCGATTGGCAGAGTTGTTGGATAGTAAATCTTCCCGGCGGAAAGGGGTCGGGTTGTTCAATACAGACCGTCGTTTGCGGCAACTGTATGGTAAAGGTCTTGAGATTCAAAGCTCGCCCGATCAAGGGACGACGATCTCCTTTCAAATTCCCAAGGAAACGTATGGAACTGTCCCATAAGTGTGCTATCGTTCGCAGCCACTTCCTTCTAAACAAACGGATGCCGATTTCCGATAGAAATAGAACAGGAGAATTACGTCATCTGGTACTGTGCTCATATTAGTTTAGAAAACTTGGCCACGCCAAGCCTTTCGGCGTAGCCTTAGTTGCGCTTATGTCGATAAGAATTTTTATAAATTCTTATCGACCAAAAAACACTGACAACAAGAAAATCTCTCGAGGAGGGTGCTCCTGTGAAAGCCATATTGGTTGACGATGAACAAATAGCATTGATCGGGCTTAAAAGAGCGATTGAGGGTTCAGTAAGCGGAATTGAGGTTATCGCTGCGTATTCGAATCCGGCTGAGGTAGTGACCGGCGTATTGGCGCATCGCCCAGATGTTGTGTTTCTGGACATCCACATGCCCAGGATTAACGGCTTACATCTTGGCAGGCAGATCCAGGCGGTCGTTCCCGGTACCGAAATTGTTTTTGTGACCGGGTATGACAAGTACGCCGTGCGGGCTTTTGAGCTTTATGCCTTGGACTACATTATGAAACCGGTACAAAGTGTGCGTTTGCATCAAACCATCATGCGGGTAATGGAGAAACGCAATGTAAAAGCAGCAAGAAAAGCTCGGGATGCGAACTCACCTTTGATTTGCTGTTTTCATCAGATTCAGTTTAAGCTGCCGGGCATGGATGCCCAGGTCGTGAAATGGCGCACGAACAAGGCACAAGAGCTGTTTGCCTATTTGCTCCATCACCGGGATCGGACAGTGAATCGCAGCGTATTGCTTGAACTGCTGTGGCCGGACCTTGAAGAGGCCAAAGCAGCCCAGCAGCTCTACACAACGATTTATCATATACGCCAGGCCTTGAAAACATTCAAGCTGGACATGATTTCAATCCTCAGCGGAGATTTGGAAGCCGGCTACAGACTAGAAATAAGGGAAGTGCGCGTGGACGCAGAGGAATGGGAATCCAACATGAAGCAATTAAGTGTCCTTGATGCGAGCACGGTAGACGCATACGAGCATGCGTTGGGTTTATACAAAGGCGATTATCTCGGAATATATGAGTACATATGGGCTGAACACGAACGCGAACGGTTGCGATTGCTATGGTTTTACCACATGAGAAAACTGGGTGAGTTTTACGAGCAGCACGGCTTTCCGGAAAAAGCCATCCAGACAAATCTCCGTATTCAACAAATGCTTCCGGACGAAGAAGATAGCTATTTCTCGCTGATGAAGCTTTACGATGCGATAGGCGACAAGATTGGTGTAGAAGAACAGTATCTGCTCCTCACAACCAGAATGGAACGGGATTTGGAGACGCCGGTTCGCGCTGACATCGCGAACTGGTATACAAGCTGGAAGTCGGATAGCATGTAAATTTAATCAGTATGGCGGTCAGCGCCATTTGAGGCTGACCTCGCTTCTAGTGAATATCGTGCTTCTTGAAGTTCCCGCCTCTAACTTCTGCAACGTCGTAGACCATAACAAAGGCACTCGGGTCAATTCCCTGGATGATTTCTTTCATTTTGCTTTCTTCCAATCGGTTAATGACACAAGTAATTTCTTTGAACTGTTCGTTGGAATATCCGCCTTGTACGAGATTATATGTAGCACTGCGCCCTAAGCGGTCGCGAATGGTCTCTACCATAATTTCGGGATGTCTGGTAATGATCTTAAACGTTTTTGCGCCGCTCAAACCTTCTTCAACGATATGAATCACTTTAGAGGCGATAAAATAAGCAATACCTGACAAAATAGCCCCTTGAAGGCCGAACACGGTCGAGACGACGATAAACACGAACATGTTCAGAAATAAGATAAGATCACTTGTACCGAAAGGCAATTTTCGGGAAAGCAACACAGCTAACATATCAATACCGTCCAATGCTCCGCCATTCCGTAAGGCCAGACCCATTCCAAAGCCGATAATAATCCCGCCGACGACGGTTACCAGTAGCGTATCGCCATCGATGATGGGCGAGATGTGATGCATAACGGCAGTGCCGACGGCCAGCGAGGCAATACCGAGCACAGAATAAATCGCAAAGCTTTTTCCGATTTGCTTGTATCCCAGAAATATAAACGGGATATTCAGCACCGCGATCAAGAGTCCCAGCGGCAATCCGATAAGCTCTGATCCAACGATGCTCAGACCAGTCACACCGCCGTCGGATACGTTGTTCGGGATCAGTACGGCTTCAAGTCCATAGGCTGTTATAAATGCGCCGATTACTACAGCTAGTCCTCGCAAAACTTTTTTTAATACAGCAGGTTTTTTGTGCTCTGTCTTCATTATAGCGACCTCTTTTCGTATTAGTCCCGCATCCTTGTTCTTATGTATTTATCACTGTCCAGTCAACCATTTTATCGGCTGTGGGAGCCTTTTGCAAATCTGTCCACAAAAAACAGGAGCAGTATTGTGGCTACGCCAAACCTTTTGGCGTAGCCACGTTTTCTAAAGCTCTGTTTTCCATTCGTTATATAGTGGCAGCAATCAGATACGGCACGGCCTCCTCGGAAAAAGACAGTTTGCTTTCGCTCAAAATCGCCACATAAAATCCATGGTTGTTCATACTGGTAAATCGCCACGGGGAGCTATATTTGTTCAAATCTAATGTCACTTCTTGAGGGCGAGCGATTGGAACCCTGGCGACCACCTTGGAATGAGATGGGCGAAAGCCCTGGCTTAATAAAGCCACATCCCATCCCGTCTCAATCTCTTCGATCAGTAAAGAGCTGTCTGTTGATGTTCGAATGTACCCAAGCGGCACATGCAGCGTTAGCCGATTGATCTCCATGTCCGAGGGAATAGGAGCAATGTTAAAGGATACGAACATCTCGTTTCGATCCACAAAAAATCGATTTGGAATGAAAAACATACATTTCTCCAGTGAGCTCACCTTTTTGTCCTCCTTCCCTGGATTCGCTATGAAGAATAAATCGAGAGCAACCTCTCTGCGACAACATCGCTGGCATGATATTTTTCCACATAACGCCGCCCGCGTACGCCCGCTTTATAACGAAGCTCGGGATTTTCCAGAAGTTCTTTTATTTTCTCGTATATCGTATCGGGGTTGGTATTGATAATCGGCAGTTCGGCAGGAAACGATGGGACAAGATCATCGCGCACATAGGTTAACACCGGTTTGCCAAAGGCCATTGCCTCAACGCTTAGCAAACCATACGAACCGCAAAGAATTTGGTCTATGATGATATCAGCATCCCGATACAGCTGGACGGCCTGTTGATGGTTTAGGTGCTGAACGCGGCGATAGCAAAAATCATAGTTTTCCTTTAGTTTTTCGATCGCCTGCTCAATGTGGACAGTTCCTTTGAACTCGGGATTGGTCGGAGCATGCAGAATGAGCGGTTTTGGTTTGGCAGGTGACGGGAAAGCAGGCGTAAATGGCGCCAAGTCAATAGCAATCGGCAAAACATGGACCTTTTCATAGTAAGGAGCCACATACGGGAGAACCTCATGATCCTGGACGATTGCTTCACTGATATACTTGCTAATCGTTGATAATTTTTCATGAATGATTTCATTTGGCGGTGAATCACCGGTGTACACATATGGATTATTGATCCTGGCTTTGTCATGAAACCGTACATCGTTTCCCCAATGGTGCATGAACATTTTCTTGCCTTTTGCCTTAATGAGCGGCAAATCGGCAAAATCCTGAAGAATAGAGCTGTTATAATGAAAGTGGAAAATGTCAAAGAAAGACAAAAGCTGCTTTGACGTATTGGTTAATTCAAGCGGAGTGGTATTGATGATATGTTCTTGGTACCCTAGATACGATTGGAAAATATTGTATCCCATTGAAATATATCCTCTTCGCTTCAAGGCACCGCTTAATATCCCCATTTGTCCAGCTATCTCGATGATCCCGTGAAAAATCTTCACGAAGGAGCCCCTCCTTTCCAAAGCTGCGCTTTATTCAGCAGCAGAAACCGTAAGGCTATTAGCAGTTGGGAGCCAAGAAAATCTGCACCGTCAGTGACCAATACGGTTTCATGTCGCAACGGAATCACCCTTGTAGCCCTTTCATACTTGCAGTCGAGAATGATGTAAGCGGCAAAGACACAGGTAGATTGATTAAGGCAGACTGGTATAATGCACAGATGATCTCAAACGGCCGTTTCCCCTCACGTGCATCGCTTAAGACTCGCCTGTTACCTGAATGAATGGCGTCAATCAGATCTTGATACATCAGCTGGTGTTCATTTTGCTGTTTGACCATCGCTTCTGCAGCCTCGGATTGAAAAGGATCATCCGCGACGGACCAGCGAATGATTTGATCCAAAGACCTGCCGCCAATGGAAATCGTGCCTTTTTCACCAAACAAGGAAATTCCGTACTCCATATTCTTGGGGTAGGTAATCGTATTCGTCTCGATTATACCTACCGCTTTATTGGTAAAAGAGAGCATTCCTACGGCAACATCTTCTGTTTCCTTGGCGGACGATCCCTTGACAATTTGTCCCTGTACTTGCTGGACGTCACCTAAAAACCATTGCAATAAATCGATCAGATGAATCCCTTGATTGATCAGCATTCCTCCGTCTTCCGCCCAGCTTCCCCTCCAGGGAGCAGCGGCGTAATACTCCGGTGCTCGGAAAATTCTCAGCGCAACGGCCCCTAAATAAAGTTTTCCTAGCGCCCCATGGTCAATATACTGTTTGATCTTCCTGATAATCGGACGGTAGCGCAATTGGTGGCAAACAAGCACATGCAGCTTCTGCGATTCCGCCAAAGCAATAATTTGATCGGCATCCTCGATGGAGAGCGCGATCGGCTTTTCCAGCACCACGTGTTTACCTGAATGCAGCGCCTCTAATGCAATGCGCGCATGTAAGCCGGAGCTTGTCGTAACAATCACTGCATCTATATCCGGCCGAGCCAGCAGCGCTTGGTATTCCCTGTATTTTATAAGAGATATTTCATTTCCTGTCTTCAATCGATACAGCCGTTCCAGCTCCTCCATTCTTGCGTCATACAAATCGCTGACTGCCGCTAATTCCGCCCCATTGCATTGGCTGATTGAGGTTATGTGACGTTCGGAGATTCTGCCGCAACCGATCAGTCCAAAGCGAACGTTCATCTCACTCACCTCCAAAGCCAAGCAGTGTTTCAATCACCTGGTCCTGTTCTTCTCTACGTAAAAACGGACTCATCGGTATAGCAAACAAGCTGTTTGCCATCTCTTCGGCAACGGGAAAATCCCCCAGTTTATATCCCAGATGCTGGTAGGCATTCTGCAAATGGAGCGGGCATGGATAATAGACACCTGTTTGGATGTGACAATCGTTAAAACGCTGCATCAGTGCAGCACGATTGGCAGCTTCCAGGCAAAACAGGTGGTACGTATGCGTTCGCTCCTGCGTTTCAGGGGCAATGCGGAGAAAGGGAAGATGTGTAAGCTTTTCCCGATAATAGTTGGCCGCCTGCCGTCTTTGTTCATTCCATTCATCTATCTTCTCCAGGACAATAAGCAGGATCGCTGCGTGCAATTCATCCAGTCTGCTATTATAGCCGATCAGGTCATGGTAGTATTTTTTACTCCCTCCGTGATGGCGCAATTTTCGGCATAAAGCTGCTATCTCGTCATTGGAGGTGGCAATCATTCCACCGTCTCCCAATGTACTGAAGTTTTTCGTGGGAAAAAAGGAGAAACAGGCAACATCTCCCAGACTTCCAACCATTCGCCCTTTATACATAGCGCCAAATGCTTGGCATGCATCTTCAATGACGAGGAGATTATGTTTCCGAGCGATCGCTTGAAGCTCATCCATCTCAGCAGACTGTCCAAACAAATGGACAGGGATGATCGCTTTTGTTGCCGGGGTTATCTTTTCTTCTATCTTGCGGACATCGATATTGTAGCTTTGCCTGTCGATATCGACAAAAACCGGCGTAGCGCCGACATTTGAGACCGACTCCGCACTGGCAAAAAAAGTAAACGGAGTCGTTATGACTTCATCGCCCGGCCCGATACCTAACGCTCTTTGCGCAATGATCAGAGCATCCGTTCCGTTAGCCACTGTGATCACATGCCGGACGCCTAATTTTTTCGCAATTTTCTCCTCCAGTTCCGTTACTTTTGGACCGCTGATATAGTGACCGCTCTCAATTACCTGTTCGACTGCCGCCAGTATCTCTGCTTTTATCGACTCAAATTGCCGTTTCAAAGCGACAAGAGAAATCATTTCAGAATACACCTCGTTTTCGTTGTAAAGCGTGTTCCAACTCATTCCACACGTGTGCAAACCGCTTTCCATATGTGTGGTTCTCCAGGATATTTTTTCTGGCGTTCTGACCGATTCGATATCTTTTTTCCGGGTACTTTCCATAATAAGAAACCAGCTCGATCGTTTGCTCAGGGCTGTCACTCAATACAATTTCGACTCCGTCCTGAAACAGACGCAATAACTCCGTTGTTTTACTGGCAATCATAAAGGCTCCGGAACCTAATATCTCAAATGTGCGCTGCGACACCTGATCCTCGGCATTTTGTACCCCGAGCATAATCTTCGATCGATGATAGATTCCAGCCGTTTGTTTATAGGGAAGATAACCGTGGCACCATTCGTCAGGAAGTTCAATGCCAAACTGCCGCTGTAACAACTCCTTATCCTCCAACCAGCCAAATCCCCAAATATTTGTTTTGATGTTTGCTCGAACAAGCGGAAAAAGCAATTGCCGCAGACTTTGATAGCGAAAGGTTTCCTTGTGCAGATGCGTCGTCCCGATAAAGCAAATTTCATAGATCTCTGCGACGTCTTTTGGTTTGGATGGAAAAAGACGTGGATTACAGGCAAAGTTTAGATAGCTTGCCGCTAAACCCATCGAGCGATAAAGCGGGACACAATCGGGATGAATCGTCCAGATCAGATCCGGTTTTATTCGCTGAATGAAGGGAACGGACCAGCCTTCATAGTGAATTTTGTCTTCTGTTGCCCAATATATATGCAACAAACGGTGCTTCCGGCATAATTCCGGCAGTAGATTAAGCGAGTCGCTGTGTAAAGGAAGATCACAACCGATCGTGACAAGGACATCCGGTTTAAAATAAGCGATTCCCGCTTCAATCTCTTCCATATTCCAGGATGTCTGGTAGAATAGCTGATTGCCCAGCTGACACAAGGCATCTCCTAAACTATTCAGGTAAATAGAGCGATGATCCAAAAAAAAAACTTATATGTCCCCATTTCACACCTCCTGATCGAATCGTTTAGATGTGAATGATATGCTTTGCTTCACTATGCCCTGTTACATTTCGGGTATCAATCACACATTTGCTGTGTTGTATCACAACATCCCACGGAATATTGGAATGGTCCACGAGAATCAGGGTGACATCAAATTTTGCTAAACTGTCAGGAGCTAACACAAACCGTTCGACTCCGTGCGGGATTACTCCCTGATAAACCGGATCATATACGGAAACAAGCATTTGTTTGTTTGCCATCAGCTCGATGACTTTTAAAGCAGCAGATTCGCGTATATCGTTAACATCCTTTTTATAGGTTAGGCCAATCACTCCGATCTTTGCCGAATCAGACTGGACCTGTAGTTTTGAAAGCTGCTGGACCACCTGACTTACGATAAAATGCGGCATAATCTCATTGATTAAACCTGCGCTTTGAATCATCGTTAACGGTACTCCCTCCCTCATCCCGACCCAGGATAAAAAGAAGGGATCGACAGGAATGCAGTGTCCGCCGATTCCCACACCGGGATAATAAGCGGTAAATCCCATCGGTTTCGTCTTGGCTGCTTCTATTACTGCCCAAAGATTTATGTTCAGTTTTTTTGCTAAAAAATTCACTTCATTGATAAAAGAAATATTGATGAGTCGTTGGCTATTTTCCAGCATCTTTGTAAATTCCGCGACGCCGGGGGAAGAAACCGGCACAACCCGTTTAAACACACTTCCGTACAGTTGCTCCACTTTTTTTAAACATTCCTTGGTGACGCCGCTGACCACTTTCGGAATATCCTCAATCGAAATGGTCTTGTTTCCGGGATCGATCCGTTCCGGTGAATACCCGAGAAATAGATTTTCCCCTACTTTTAGAAGGCTATTTTCCACTAGCGGTTTCACAAGCTGTTCTGTTGTACCTGGGTATGTGGAGCTTTCCAATACGATGAGCTGCTGTGGTTGTAAATGAGGAGCAATGCTTTTTGCTACGGAAGTAATGTAAGATAAATCAGGTTCCCTGTTGTGGAGCGGAGTGGGTACACAGATAATAATACAATTCACGCCTTCTACTGCCCGAAAATCCGAGGTAACGGTAAATCGACCGCTATCTACCATCTCGGCAATCTCTTGATCTTCGATATCGGATAAGTAGCTTTTTTTGTTGAGCAACTGTTCGGTTTTATCCGAATCTATGTCTATTCCAATGATTCGATAACCTTTTCTGGAAAAAAGACAAGCTAATGGAAGACCAACGAATCCCAAACCAATAATAGCTACAGAAACATTCGCAGCCATAAATCTCACCCCTTCTACCAGTTAACTGTAAATCTGCTTCTATAACCTCTTTTCAATTTATGGGGTGCTTATCAAAGTCGAAACGGCACCTGTCCGCGAGCAAAAGATATATTTTTAATCTGGGAGTTTTTTCGTCTCATTCAAGAATTTACGCAATCTGATCGTGTCGTATAAGTAACCCCGCTTCCCGACGACTGACTGAACGAATTCAATCGCTTCGAGATGATCGCCTAGGATCATTTCCTCCACATGATTGGTACTGCTCGAATTATATTTGCGACATTTATTCGTCGTAAACACATCTACTCCCTGGACATGTTGAATCGAGAGTCCTTTTAAAGCAGCAATCGCCTGGGCTTTCGGCGGAACAGCAAGATTGGAAAAGCCGATATGTTCCGCAGCCGTTCTTTTCATCGCGTGCGGAATTGCCGTCAGCGAGGAATACCGTAGCCGCGAAAGCAACAGCAGCCTGTTTAAAAAGGCTTTTGCCATACTTACCGCGTCTATCATGGACGAGTGTGAATAAAATGGGTTTAGATTGTTTAGCGCAATGTCTACATCACCGGAGCAGGCTTCAATATACGGAAGCAGCTCCTCCGGCTGGAAGATAATATCACCATCTAAAAATAATAGAATTTCGCCTGTGGCTTTTTTTGCCCCGACTGCCCTGCCGACATCATGCCCGATGGGATGCGGATAGGAGAAGCATCTGACTCCGTGTTCCCGACAAATGCCAACTGTTTTATCTGTCGAGCCGTTCTCAATAATGATGATCTCTTTCGGATAAAGCTTCTGCACATTGCTTAACAGGGAACCAATTGTCTCTTCTTCATTGCAAACAGATATAATCACGGAAAGATCTCGATTCTTATTCCTCTCCTGGAGCAGCTCTAGCGTATCGTCCATCTTCTTCTAAACCTCCCTCAATGATTCGCTGTGTTGTGCCGAAGCTGTCAACTTCCTCCAGGGGAAATGGATCATCAATCGCTATGTCTCGATTTCTTAAAAAGTCCGTAAGCCCCCCTCTGCTCCCTTTCATGTCAAGAAGATAGCTTAACGCCTCTGCATGATCGCCCAAGACCAGATGTCTTAACTGTTTTCTTAGTTGGGGTCTTCGCCTATTTACCCTGCGTGTAAGAAAGAAATGATCGCGTTTTACCCGAAGCCCGTTTAAAATCGCTTTAGCCTGGGCTTTCGGCGGAATAGCCAACAGCCGATAGCCGATCACCTTGAGCGCTTTTCTGCTCAAGGCATGAGGTACGGTTGTCATTGAGCTTCCCTCTAAGTCTGGTCTATCCAGCAATTTATTTAAAAGTCGCTTTGCTTCTGAAGTAGCATGAATCCTCGTAGCTGTTTGATATCCCGAGTACGCATTCAAGACAATGTCCCAACCATTTAGTACGTCATTACAGTATTTGCGCAATATCTGTGCCGGGACGACAAAGTCAGCATCGATAAACAAGAGAACTTTTCCTTTTGCGATCCGTGCTCCAATAGCCCGGCCTACATCATGTCCCACTGCTATGTCGAGCCTGACAACCTTGGCACCCGCCTGGCGCGCCAATTCTGCCGTATTATCCTTTGCCCCGTTGCAAACAACGATAACCTCTGTACCCCGTTTAATTTTTTTCGCTTCATTCACAACCTTTTTAATCGTTCGCGACTCATCTTTAGCAGGAATGATAACCGATATTGTTGGCGATTCTGGAGAAGCCACTCCTTTCCTTTTTCTGGATGTTTTCTCCAATTTCCCCACCCCGTTTTGCCAAATAAATTTTTCTATCAAATTATGTTGCATAGATTATGCCTGACACGGCTACGGTCTTGATCTTACCGGGTAAAATAGGCTATTCGGACATTCGCGCAAGGTAGCTTGAAGCCGACAAAGAAAAACAGGAACCATTTAAGCTCCCTGTTCGTATCGGTAACCAATCAAACTATTAAATATGTCTACGATCTGACGGCATCTCCCCCTCTTTCCCCAATCGACCGTCCAGGATTCCCTACTACTGTCTTCCTCGGCTCTACATCTCGTGTAATTACTGCACCAGCACCGATGATTGCCTCCTCGCCGATCGTGATTCCCGGTAAAAGCGTGGCGTTGTTACCAATCTTCGCTCCCCTTCTGATCATCGGACCCCGATGCTGATAATTTCCCATACCCATATATTTATCATTGGAGGTGGAGCAGCACGGTCCGATAAACACATCGTCTTCGATTGTCATGTCGCCAGTAATATAACTCCCGGTTTGGATGGTTACCCGTTTTCCAATCGTCGTATGAAGCTCGACCATTACATTACGGCCAATAATACTCCCTTCACCGACCGTAACGTCCTCTCTGATGCTGGCTAAATCACCGACCAGCACATCCCCGGACAAGAGCGCCCCCCGATAAATCACCGTGGAACAGCCTATTTTCACGTGATCGCCAATGATCAAAGGGGGATATATCTTTCCAGCTTTACGTGCCATTTTATTGTTGGAAAAAGGAGCTTTACCCAGGACTGACAGCTCTCCAATTTCTACGTTATTTCCAATGACTGTCCCTTTTTTGATCACGGCAAAATGTCCCACGGTTACGTTGCTCCCGATCACAACTCCTTCTTCTATCACTACATTTTCGCCTAGCACAACGTTTTCACCGAGTTTAATCTCTTCACTCTGTTTCACAGCCTGTTCACCTCTATTCTTTCAACGGGGAATCAAATTGTTCGCGCATTTGCCATAAGCTATTCACATTTCCATCAAACGGTTCTATCACTGGCGAAATTGGTTGATTGACTGGAAATGGAGCGTTATTCCACTGTGAAAGTGCTGGGCGAGGCTGATCGGTTGCCCTTCGCATTCCACTGTCTCCAGTTGAATAATCCCCCTGGACGTTTGGACCTTCATGTGACCAGACAGGTCATTGATCTCAATAATCTGTCCACACGGAAAATCTCGAGAAATGGTGTCGCATATGGAAGCCTTCCACACTTGATAAATCCGTTCACGATATCGAAAAAAGGCACCGGGAAATGGTCGGACGAGCGCACGGACAAGGTTGTATATGTCGATGGCTGTTTTACACCAATTGATTTCTCCGTCCTCCCATGTTCTTCTTTTATAATACGTTGCCTCACTGTGATCTTGCGGGGTCCCTTGTATCGTTCCGTTCTTCAACTTAGGCCAGATCTCTGTAAATAAATGAATGGCCTCCGTTTCCAATTTATTGGATAACGTATACGCATCGTCGGTATGGGAAATCGAAACCTTTTTCTGTGCTAAAATGTCACCTGTGTCAATTCCTTCATCAATGTAATGCAAAGTCACACCCGTTTCTGTCTCACCATTGACCAAAACCCAATTGAGCACATTTGCGCCACGATAATGCGGTAAATAAGCCCCGTGAAAATTAATGAGTCCTTTAGGAAACAAATGAATGATTGATAAAGGGATGATTTGTGAGTATGACCAGACAACGCCGATATCCGGCTTCAACCTTTCAATTTGTTTAAAGAACGAACCGATGTCCCTTTTCATCGGTTGCACGATCGTCGGAATGTTCTTTTCCTGCGCGAATGTGATCAGACCCATGACTTTATCCGTGTGTTTTCGGTTATCCGGGTATACAATAGACAGCACTGTATCGTCGTCTTGACATACCACATCATAGACGTGTCTCAGGTGTTTGGAGGTACCAAAAAGAATAACTTTCATCGCTTTCATCGCCTTGACCCACACCTTCCCCCCCTTGCAGCGATGCGATTAGTACGGTCTCCTAGGGAAGCCTTCTCGCAGGATTACCAACGACCTTTTCATTAGCCTCTACATTCTTCAGAACGACGGCTCCCATCCCGACGAGAGCATTATCACCTATTTCCACCTTTTGTTTGATAGTAGAATTGATCCCGATCCAAGTCCCTTGGCCGTAAACTGAACTTCCTCCTAAAATGGAACCGCCTGTGATGATCGCATTCTTTTCAATCTTGCAATTATGGGAGACATAAACATGATCGTCTATTTTCGCATAGTCGCATATTATCGTATTCTCTATCGTCCCCTTACTAACGGTAGTTAGGCTCCCGACCTGAACATAGTCGCCAATCAAAACAGACCCTAAATGTTTTATTTTAATTGGCCGACCCGTTTCATCGCGTTCGAAACCAAAGTCACCTTCTCCGATGATGGCACCCGAATTTATTTTGCAGAATTTTCCAATCTCAACACCGTCACCGATAACGACATGATGATTGATGATCGTCCCTTCGCCAATTTTCACATTACGGCCAATGACAACATGTTCGCCTATTTTTACGCTTGGATGTATAAGTGGCGGTTCATCATATGACTCAAATCCAATGGATTCATCTATTATTTGCACAGCATGGGCAAAATCCAAGCGGGGATTATTGGACATGAGGACAGAAACTGAACCTCCAGCCAATTTTTCCGACCCAATCACAAGGGCAATTCGTTCCGTTTCAAGTGAATTGGTAATTGAAAAAACAAGAGAGTAATCTGCGATATTGTTCCATGGACTAATTTTAACCACTTCTATATCTGGACCCACCAATGTCAAATTCAATTTTTCTGCCAACCAGGAAGCTTTACATATTTTTTTGAATCTATTTCCGGCTTTCATAGACTTTTCACCCCCTTGTCTCTCATCAGATATACTTGTTTATGCAACTACGACGCTTACTGCTACTGTCGCAGAAGAAGATGAGAAACCTGAATCATTGCCCAATCCGATAGCGAGGGCGGCTGTTGAATGAAAAATAAATAGACGGCTCAGAGATATATCTGCTGAAATCCGTCCATTATTATCTGCAGGTCATTTTTGTCGTTATTTGCCCTGCAGCAGTTGTTCATATATCTTGATTAACTGCAATCCGACGATGTTGCTGTCATGGTATTTCTCGGCAAATTTACGACCCTCCCTTCCCTTTTTATTCCGCAACCCTGCTGATAATAGCAATGGTCTTAAAACATCATATAACGTGTCCGGATTCGCAGTACAAATCGGCAGCTCATTCGCATAGTAGCAAAGCAGATCATCACGTACGTAAGTAATCACCGGTTTACCAAATGCCATTGATTCAGCAGAAAGAATTCCGTATGATCCGAGGAGAAGCTGGTCGATAATAATATCCGCCTGTCTGTATATTTTTTTGGCTTGTGCATGGTTCATATGTTCAATACGTTTATATCGAAAAGGTATTTCCTTTTGTAACACATTTACGACTCGTTCAATAATTTCTGTTCCTTTATATTGAGGTTGTGTAGGTGCATGAACAACCAGCGGATAGGTTTCATAAATACTTGGATACGCTGGCACAAACTTGGAAAGTTCAATTGCAACCGGAAGAACATGTACCTTTTTATAGTAGGGAGCCACATAAGGCAACACTTCATAATCCTGAACGATCGCTGTCGAAATATATTTCGACACCTTCAAAAGCTTTTCATGAATCTCCTCTTCCTTCGGACAATCTTTCATATTTACATAAGGATTAAGCAAAGTGGCGATGCTTGATTTTCGTACATCGCTGCCCCAGTGCTGCATGACCGCAGGTTTGCCTGCCGACGCTAACATGTCCAAGTCCCTGAAATCTGATATAGCGGTCAGCATATAATGAAAATGAAACATATCAAAATGCTGGATAGCCTCGCCTATTATGTTCACAATTTCATATCCATCGGCAGGTAAGATATTATTTGTATAGCCCAGGGCTGTATGAAAATAGTTGTAGCCCATGGCTTGATGACCATACTTCTTCAGCGCTCCGCATAAAATACCCATTTGACCTGCAATTTCAAGCGGTACATGGATAACCTTCATGACCATCACCTTTCTGGATCGTATTGTGGAAACAGCTTTTTTTAATGCAAAGCTCTCCTCTCCCGTTACTCATTACTCGATCTCATCTCGCTTGAACGCTCCCGCTTTATAAATCGCATCCCTATAGTCAATCTACTTACGATTTATGATGCAACCGAATAAGTTGTTATTCCATCAAGATAAAATGGTTGAATGCTATATTCCGAATCCTTTCCACTGATCATATGCTGTAAGGCAAGGGTTATAAAATCGAAAGGGTGATGCTTTTTGTTGGCACCAACGAACGAAGGCTACTTATCTCCTTCTCAACCGGAAATCCAAAACCACGTCTGTGTACTCCCCTGTGGAGGAGTATCCGAGAATATGATAAGTCACTGGACTCCCTCTGAGTTAAGGTACTATGTGTCCTATTATGCGGATGGAAACCCGATCGATAAAATGTTCAACGGTTTTATTTTTAACGGACTCTCTGTACGAAAAGGGCGCTATTTATATCCGATGTACGCGGGATTTGGAGAACCGGCAGACTGTACGGACTGGATAGAGTGGATCAATTCATTATTTGCACCTGCACAAAATCTGCACGCACTATTTTTAGTAGCCACTCACTCGTTGCTCGACGTATGGATTTCAATTCCTTATCCCTACTTGAATCAGAAAAATTTCGGTAAGGTGAATAAAAAATCATTAAATTTCGAAAATGATGATGATCGGTTCTCAGCAGTTTCCTGGTGGATAGATAAATTTATTGAGCGGTGGAAAAAGGAATCCGACCTGTCGCAAAGACTTAATTTTCGTGGCTTCTTGTGGCAAAGGGAATCCGTCTACGACTACGATGAAAAACTGGTGCAATTAACGAATGAGTATGTAAAGAGCAAAGGATATTATCGAATGTGGCTTCCTTTTTATGGTTCCTCCGGTTGCCTCAAAATAAGGGAACTGGATTTTGATGTAGTAGCCTTACATTCCAACTATTACGGAAATACCAGCTATGATCGCCAATGGATTAATCACACTTCCGCCTTTGCACAATTCTACAACACGGGCATACAAATCATCTTCGGGAAAGGCGTCATTTATAATGACACACACCTGCTTGATTATCTTGCTCTAGGCCTTCCGGAACATAATAACTACATGACACAGTCATTCCTCGTTTACCAGTTCCCTAACCAAACCTTAAAGGAAATCTATGAAAACCGCTATGTAGACTATATACGCTTGTACATGTATACGAAAGGACTTTATAGCAAACAGCTCTATCCCGATATTCTCAACGAAGGATGAGAGGAGGAGGGGAATTGATTGCATTCAATAAAATCCTTGTTCTATCACCTCATACGGATGATGGGGAACTAGGCTGCGGGGCAACGATAAACAAGTGGATAAATGAAGGAAAAGAGATTCATTATCTTGCTTTTTCCGCGGCAGAAGAATCCGTTCCTACTCCCTTCCCAAAGGACGAGCTAAGAAAAGAGGTTCTTGCCTCTACAGCCCTATTAGGCATTAAAAGCGAACATGTTCGGGTTTTAAAATATCCTGTGCGGAGATTTGCAGAAAATCGCCAGAATATCCTGGAGGACTTAATCAAGGTTAGGGAAGCTATTCAACCTGAACTCGTGCTTATCCCATCACAAAATGATATTCACCAGGATCATCAGGTAATCTGTATGGAAGGAATAAGGGCTTTCAAACTTACCCCCATTTTAGCCTATGAACTGCCCTGGAATAATCTGACTTTTAACAATACATGTTATTCATTGATTACGGAAAAAAATCTGGAAATCAAGCATCTGTCTCTGCAGTGTTACAAAACCCAAAAACATAGAGCTTATTTTAATAAAGAGTTTCTTTACGCCCTGGCCAAAATGAGGGGAATTCTAATAAACGCAAATTATGCAGAATGCTTCGAAGTAATCCGATGGGTACTATAGCCCTGAAGCCGTAATTGCCTTTACCAAAAGAGAAAAGAGACAGCTAAGCGAAGCTTCATGGAGGCAAATCCAAGGGCTTCGCTGCTACTGTTTCCGCGAAAGGTAACCAACAGCATCCTCAACCGCTTATTTTCCCACTTTCCGTCAACCGGTTCCAGACATCCGACGCGCTAGGAATGTGGCAGTAACTTGTGGGGTTGAGAAAAAAAATGAGGGCAAGCCCACAAAGTATCCGTGGCTGCTCGCCCCAGCCTGCGCATCTTTCTTTATAGGAAGCGGATCCGATTATGCTTCCTTTCCCTTTATCCACTCATACGTTTTTGCCAGACCTTCATGAAGAGAAAAACGTGGCTGCCACTGCAAATCATGCTGAAGCTTAACAGCATCGACTGCCCGTCGGTACACCTTATCAACAATCCGATTCGGTTGAAATTGAATCTGGTATGTCTTGTGTTCAGTAATTTTGATAATCATTTCCGCCAGTTGATTAATACTCGTTTCCTTTGCGGTACCCACATTATAAACCTTACCGATTGTCTCTGGATGCTGCCCTGCTAAAAGCAACGCTTCCATCGTATCGTCAACGAACGTAAAATCCCTTGTTTGCGTTCCATCGCCATAGATAGGAATTGGTTCTCCCTTCTGTATAGCGTCGAAGAATTTCATCACCACTCCACAATATGGATTGCTCACATATTGCCCTGGACCGTATACATTGGATAAGCGGAGAATGGTTACAGGAAATTGATACATATGGTAGTAGACCTGACAATAATGCTCAGTTGAAAATTTGCTTGCTGAATACGGCATCGTTATTTGATAATACGATTCAGGCGTAGGAAGAACCTGTGCATTACCGTATATAGAAGCTGTCGAGGTATAAACAAATCTTTTCAACCGAGTACCATGTGATTTTGCCTTCTGAAGAAGCAAGTAACCCCCATATAGATTGGTGGTAAAATCTCCTTTCATATCCACAGCAGATAAAAGGAGATTGCGACATGCAAGGTGGTAAACCCATTCTACCTGGGGCATAATATCTTCCAGAAGCTTTTCATTCGTAATGCTGTCCTGATAAAAAGTAACTTTGTCCGACTGTGCAATGGTATCGCGATTTCCCGTCGAAAGATCATCGATTACATAAATGTGTTCCGCAACAGGCAACAGTTTTTTAATTAACTGCGAACCAAGAAATCCTGCCCCACCAGTCACCAGTACATTACCGAATTTCACTCGGACACCTCCCTTTGACAAATCAACTCCATTTGTAGTTTATTCATAGCAAGGAGAAGTGGTTAATACTGCGAACGAACCGTTTTTCCAGTGGCGGCAAATTGGACGATTTGGCTGTCACCGCGTCGGAACTGCTAACATGCAATGTCTCTAAGAAATAAATAAAAGTGATGCCGATAGATGACATCACTTTCATGCAGAACCCTCTTTTCACCTCAATGCGTTACGTCCCTTTAGCCGACCGATCGAGCAAAAAACGTCTTCAGCGCTTTAAACACTTCGCCTTTTTCCCGAATCACGCAGTACATAAACTTCGGATCCTTGATGTGACGATAGGCGGACATCAACGTGCTGTGCCTATTGTACTGGTTAACCTCTCGATGATATAGACGGATTGGAGCCCACCAGAAGAAAGTAAATTTCTGTTCAAGGTTCCATCACCGTGACATGGATCGTCAGCACTTGGCCCTGGTATCTGACCGTTACCGCCGTGGTTCCTGTACCGACAGCCGTAATTGTCCCGGCCTTCACCGCCCCAACGGATTCGTCCGCACTGCTCCAGTCAGCCTTTTCGGTAACAACTGCTTTGGTGCCATCTTTGAAGTACGCCGTCAAGCTGATGCTTTGTGCTTTGCCCGCTTTCAGCTTGACGGTTCGCTTGCTTGCGGTAATCCGCTTCACTTCTTTCGGTTCCGTCACGCTGGCCTCAAGCTCTGCCGACTTCCCTCCATAATGCACGGTAACCGTGGCTTTACCAGCGGAGTGAGCGATCAGTTTGCCGTTATTCACCGTAATCTGTTCAGGATTGTCCGATACCCATACTGCATTCTTCGTGACATCCTGTTGGGTACTGTCAGAGAACGTGACCCTGGCTTGCAACTGCATGTCCTCTCCTGTTTCCAATTGCGCCTGTTCCGAAGAAAGTTGGAGTTCTTTTACCCCCTGTTTGGAAACGGTCACGGGAATCTGGAACAGTTGGTCTTCATAGCGCACCGTAATCAAGGCATCTCCCTCTTTTTTGCCTGCCTTGATGATTCCTGATTTGACGGTGGCCACGGATGAGGAGCTGCTTTTGTAGCTTGTCTTTTGATTTGATGTCACATTTTTCACAGTATCGTCCGAATACACAGCGTACAACCGGAGCGATGCCTGTTTGCCTGGCTTGAGCAGCACGCTCTCCTGCGATGATTTCAGGCCAACAAGGGTAATGGCTGGTTCCGGTTTTGAGACTGGTTCCACCTTGACAAGCGATTGCGCTGTGAAGTTGCCGTCCTGCGTTGTGACGGTGATCGTGGCTTCCCCTGGCTTGTACGGCGTTACCATACCGTTCTGGTCAACCGATACTATCTCGGGATTGTCCGAACTCCATGAAACACTTGCATTGGTAGCATAGGACGGGATGACCGTTGCATGCAAGACCGCCGTTTCTTTTCCTTCTGTTAATGTGAGTGACGTTGGATCCAGGCTCACATTTGTCACCGGGTAGTAGGAGGGGGGAGGGGATTGCCTGTTCACTTTCATTGTATACTTCTGAGTCGAGCCGTCCTGAGCCGTAACCGTGACGACAATCGTGTTTTTGCCTACATTCAGCATGATTGGACTACTTTCTTGACCGCTAGCGACGCGATTATCGTCTACTTCCACAGTTGCTGTGGGATCCGCAACCGTTGGCGTTACCGTCATGGTTGCCACGTTGTACCCGACTTTTGCCGTGTAAGTGGTAACTCCTGCATCAAATGCGGGGTTGAGTATCCCCGACGAAAGGATTAATCGGCTTAGATCGGCGTTGCTGCTGGCTGCTCGATTCACGGTGATGGTGTAGTCTTTGGTGATCGAAGGGTCTTCCGCCGTCACCCGAACCGTGACGGTGTTGTCGCCTACGTCCAGGTTGCTGCCCCCAGTTACGCTCACATTTGCTTTTGCATCCGCAGCTGTTCCCGTAACCGCAACTGCTGTCTTTGCGTTCGGCACGTTCACCGTATACGCCAACGTTTCACGGTCAAATCCCGCTACGGGTTCGCCGTCCACCTCCAGCGTACGTAAATCAGCATTGTCCGCCTGCCTGTGTACCGTGATCGTGTAGTCTTTGGTGATCGAAGGGTCTTCCGCCGTCACCCGTGACGTCTCGGTGTTGTGGCCGACGTTTAGACCGCTTCCTCCAATCACGCTCACGTTTGCGTTTGTATCCGCTACTGTCCCCTTCACCGTGACCGCTGTCTTTACATGTGGAACATTGACCTTATATGCCTTTGTTCCTGGGGCAAATCCCGCTACGGGTACACCGTCCACCTCCAACGTACTTAAATCAGCATTGCCTGCCTGCCGGTAAACCGTGATCGTGTAGTCTTTTGTCATCCCATCCTGTGCCGTTACACGAACCGTAATCGGGGGGTTGCTTCCCACATCCAGGTTGGTCGCTCCGCTGGCTTGTCCGCTGGCAACACTCGCACCATTGACTTTCACCGTTGCCGTTGTATCTGCTACTGTAGGGGTAACCACTATACTCGTTACATTGTTCCCGACACTTGAACTGTAACTGGTCGTTGTTTGTGAGAATGCGGGGCTCAGTGTACCTGACGAGAGGCCAAGCGCACTTAAATTATTGTTAGAGCTTATTATCCGAATCGTTATGGTCGTTTCAGCAGATTTTTCCCCATTGTTATCTTCACTCCACACTCGCAAGGTATAGGTTCCCTTGGGCAACGAGTGGTCTACTGTTATGTTCTTGCTATAAGTCTGGTCAGTGCCATTTGTCATCAAAGTTTGAATGGTCTGATTGATGTGTGAGGTTACCCCATCAATCGTGTATTTAACACTGATGGGTATCCCCGGGATCGCTTTTGTTGTACCGGAGATAGCAATTGTATTCTGGCCAGCCGCCTCTGAAAATACTTGATTATTGGCAGGTGACGTAAGCTGTGGAGACGCAATTTGATAGGAAGAAGCATCCGTTACGTGACCGCCGGGTGTCAGATAGAGCCCTGATTTCAGATACAAGGCGGGACGCGGGGAATAAATTTCGTTGGGCTTACCAGCCGCATATTTTCCAAGACTTACATAGTTCCATCCCCATTCAACTATCGGGGTTCTTGTCCAAAAAAAAGCCCGATAGCTGAATAGAGATTCGTAAGTGCCATATTCGCTCTTACTGATAAGTCCTACATGGGCAGAAACGGAGCGTGCTGATTCGTTATCATCATTTCCTACGGTCCAATCCTTGCTCTCAATCCATTCATTATTTGCAAGCGAGTTATAATACTCATTATTTAACCAATACGCAATATTATTGGGATTACTGGGGTCAAATGTGGGATTGTTGCCGGTATCGAATACACGAGGCCCTTCATAGTACTTGGAAAGAATATACCCTGTACTCGGCTCCAATACCAACCATTCCTTCCCGCCAAAGTGGATCGTATCCCCCCTGGAAGCAGAAGATAGCGGTCTGTTGCTCCCTGCCTCCGCCTGCTGTGTTGTCATCTGGAGCACTAAAACGATCAGGGCAAGTATCCATGCCCACCTGAATGTTTTGATACAAGTGTTCATCTTGATTCCTCCTTGATAGATTCTGTCTTTACCTCGAACCGGAACATGCAGCCCTTTGTTCCGAATTATAAATAGCTAACCTTTAAAACTCCTAAAAAAACAAAAAAAACTACGACTGACCAATTAACATACAATACTTATTTTCTGTTTCCTTGAGGTACTTT
>CAMIVR010000007.1 GCA_946402065.1 uncultured Brevibacillus sp.
ATTCGCGCTGCCTTCAAGGCGGCTATGGAAGGCAAACAAGTGGCAGTGCTCGTGCCGACGACGATTCTCGCCCAGCAGCATTACGAGACGTTCCGCGAGCGATTTGCCGACTACCCGATACGCGTCGAAGTCATGAGCCGTTTCCGTTCGCGCAAGGAACAGACGGCGACGATGAAAGGCCTGAAAGAAGGCACGGTCGATGTCGTCATCGGGACACACCGGATTTTGTCCAAGGACATCACGTTTCGCGATCTCGGCCTGCTCATCGTCGACGAAGAACAGCGCTTCGGTGTCAGCCACAAGGAAAAGCTCAAGCAATTGAAGAACAATGTCGACGTCCTGACCCTGACGGCTACGCCGATTCCGCGTACGCTGCACATGTCGATGCTGGGCGTGCGCGATTTGTCGGTAATTGAAACGCCGCCGGAAAACCGCTTCCCTGTACAAACCTACGTCATGGATTACAGTCCGTTGCTCGTCCGTGAGGCGATCGAGCGGGAGCTGGCACGCGGGGGCCAAGTCTTTTTCCTGTACAATCAGGTGCAGGGAATCGAGCAGATGGCCGAGCAAATTTCCATGCTCGTTCCGGATGCGCGTATCGCCGTAGCGCACGGTCAAATGAACGAGGGAGAGCTGGAAAGCGTCATTCTCGATTTCCTTGATGGAAACTTCGACGTACTCGTCAGTACAACCATTATTGAAACTGGCGTGGATATTCCCAATGTTAATACACTTATTATTTACAATGCGGACAAAATGGGGCTGTCCCAGCTGTACCAGCTGCGTGGACGTGTCGGTCGCTCCAACCGGATCGCTTACGCCTATTTCACGTACCAGCGGGATAAAGTCCTGTCGGAAGTCGCGGAGAAGCGCCTGCAGGCGATCAAGGAGTTTACCGAGCTTGGCTCCGGTTTTAAAATTGCCATGCGCGACCTGTCCATTCGCGGCGCAGGTAATTTGCTTGGCGCCGAACAGCACGGCTTTATCAACTCAGTCGGATTCGACATGTACACGCAAATGCTGAAAGAAGCAATTGACGAATTAAAAGGCGAGGTCAAGCAGCAAACAGCCTCACCTGTGGAAATCAACATTCAGCTCGATGCGTACATCCCATCGCTCTACATCACAGACAGCCGGCAGAAAATCGAAATGTACAAGAAATTTGTCGCTGTCTCGACATTGGAGGAGGTGGACGATCTGGCGGATGAACTGCTCGATCGCTTCGGCGATATTCCGAAGCCGGTCGAGAACTTGCTAACCATCTCGCGCATGCGTGTCTACGCCCTGCATTATCACATCACGGAGATAAGCCAAAAAGATCCAGATGTTATCAAATTATTCCTCCATCCAAGCCAAAACAGCAATATTGACGGGGGGGCATTGTTCGCCCTGGCCAGTGATTGGGGACGGCGAGTTGGGCTCGTGGGTGGACAACAGATTATCATAACTGTTAAAGTAAAGGGGTTGAACATTGAAGAAGGTGTTCGGCTTACAGAAAAACTGCTCAGTGAGTTTTACAAGGTGCAGAAAGACACCAGCTCCAATGGGTTGTTAAACAACCAGCTTGGGGTCAGCCAATAGAAGGGAGAACAAATCGATGAAACGATTCCTTACCGTTCTGACTACAACCGTTGTAGCAGTTTCGTTATTATCGGCGTGCGGCAAAAATGCCGAAAGCGCTCAGCCGGCTCCGTCGAACCAAACTCAACCAGGGGGGAGTCAAGGTGCGGCACCAGCGGACTCGAAGGATCCGCTTGCACAGTTCCCTGCGCTGAAGCTTCCGTTTTCAGTTGACCCAAATACCGTCATCGCTGATTATCAAGGCGGCAAACTGACAGCGAAGGAATTTGAAAATTTCCTCCGCGCACTCAACTTCTTAAACCCGCAGCAAGGGGCGATGATCGAGACGGCGGATACAGAAGCGCTCAAAACGTATGTGCGTGAATACGCCGCTTCCAAAATCCTCTCCGGGCGTGCAGATGCCAAGGTGAAGAAAGAGTCCAACAAACAGGCTGAAACAACGTTCAGCCGTTTGAAAGAGCAATATATGGAGCGGCTTGGCAAGGATGAGGCGAAATTCACCAAGCTGCTGGAAGGTCAAGGCGTGACCAAAGATGAAGTTGTCAAGCAGATGGAGCTGATCAACAATTCGATTGGCGTGCTGCAAAGCGGAATCGACGAGGCAGCCTTGAAAAAAGAGTACGATCAAACGGACAAATCTGTATTTACGATTGCCTCCGTGCGCCACATCCTGATTTCCTCAGAGACTCGCAAGCCTGAGGAAGCATTGAAAATCGCCAACGATTTGCTGGCGAGATTGAAAAAGGGAGAAGACTTTGCTACGCTGGCCAAGGAAAAAACGGAGGATCCTGGCAGCAAGGAAACAGGCGGATTGTACGAGAATGCCGATGTAAACGGTTGGGTGCCGGAGTTTAAACAAGCGGCACTGACGCAGCCGATCGGTCAAATCAGCGACCCGCCAGTCAAAACCGATTACGGGTACCATATCATCAAAGTAGAAAAGCGTTCGGTCCGCCCATTTGAAGAAGTCAAAGACAGCCTCAAACAAAAAGGGCTGGGCGAGGCATACGACAAATTCATTTCCCAAGACGTGGACAAGCTCGTGACAAATTGGAACATTCCGGAAGCAAAACCGGTTAAATAGGTGGAAAAAGACAGGGGGTCAAGCGATTCCCTGTTTTTTCGTTTTGTCGCATATTCTTCAAAACTCGGCAAATACTATAATCACTCACTTGCGACCCCGGGGGGAGTACACAAGGACTGGTAAATTTTATAACAGCCAGAGCATAGTTAAAAACGGGATTAATGGAAAAGATACGGGTAACCCTTACCTACAATTAATCTCTCAAGAAAGCGAGGCAACAAGATATGAAGGCAACAGGTATTGTTCGTCGTATTGACGACCTCGGACGTGTCGTGATCCCGAAAGAAATTCGCCGTACCCTGCGCATTCGCGAAGGCGACCCTCTTGAGATTTTTGTCGATCGTGATGGGGAAGTGATTTTGAAAAAATATTCGCCGATTGGTGAGTTGGGTGACTTTGCCAAGGAATACGCCGATTCGCTCTATGAGAGTATGAATCATATGGTGCTCATTTCCGACCGAGACAGCGTCATTGCGGTTGCAGGGGCTTCGAAAAAAGAATACATGGAAAAATCCGTTGGCAGCATCGTGGAAAAATGCTTGGAAGACCGCAAGAGCCGCTTGGAGAAGAACAGTGGCCAGTACGAAATTTGCCGCGATTTGACTGAACAGTACTCATCGTTTGTCGTAGCCCCGATTGTCGCTGGCGGCGATCCGATCGGAGCAGTCATCCTCTTGAGCAAGAATGATTCGACGAAAATGGGCGAACTGGAAATGAAAATGGCGGAGACAGCCGCCGGCTTTTTGGCCAAACAAATGGAGCAATAAGATGGCCTGAAAAAGGACTAGCTGAACGTGAGCTAGTTTTTTTTCATTTGGTTGCGTTGTGGTATAATGAACGCAGTTTCTGGTGTGAGAGGAGAACTTACATAGATGTCGACTGAAAGAGGTTCCAGCCAATTTGTCAAAGGAGCCGCCATACTGGGGATTGCCGGGCTTGTTTCCAAGCTGCTCGGTGCCCTGTACCGCATTCCCTATCAGAATATTACCGGTGATATCGGGTTATACGTATACATGCAGGTCTATCCACTCTATACGACATTGCTGATCCTCGCTACGGCCGGATTTCCGATCGCCATTTCAAAAATGGTATCCGAGCGATTGGCGCTGGGTGATGCGCTTGGCGCACGGAAAGCATTTCGGATAGCCAGCATTGCTCTGGTCATACTCGGATGTTTTTTCTTTTTTCTCCTGTACTTCGGAGCTCCGCTCATCTCCCGGCTGATGGGTGACGAGCACCTTACCTTGCCGCTTCGGGCCGTTTCCTGGTCACTGCCGCTCGTGCCGCTGGTGGCGATTCTGCGCGGCTACTTCCAGGGCCATCAAAATATGCTGCCGACAGCCGTTTCACAGGTGATGGAACAACTGTTTCGCGTTATTTTTATCCTCATCGCCGCTTATTGGATGATGAGTGCCTATCAGGATGAGTATCTGGCCGGTACGGGCGCCGTGTTTGCGGCCTTTCCCGGTGCAGTAGCCGCGATTTTGGTCCTGATCTTTTACTGGCAGCGCACATCGCGAAGGGACAGGCGGCTGCGGGCCAGGATGCAGCCGGTCGGCGAGACGTGGTCAAACCGGCATATTTTGCGCAGCCTGCTCTTTTACGCGCTTCCGATCTGTATGGGGGCGCTCGTTTTGCCGCTGATCCCGTTGGTCGATTCGCTTACCGTCGTCAATATGCTGCAGTGGAGCAACATGGCAGAGGAGGCCGCCAAGATTGCCAAAGGTGCGTATGACCGTGGTCAGCCGTTGATCCAGTTCGGTACTTTTTTTGCCACGTCTCTATCGCTCGCACTTGTCCCGGCGATTAGCGAAGCCGTAGCGAAGGGCCAGCAGAAGGTGGTCGAAAGCCGTACGGAAGTAGCGATACGCTTGACCTTGCTGCTCGGGCTGCCGGCGTCTTTTGGACTAGCCTTGCTGGCAGATCCGATCAATATCATGCTGTACGGCGACAGCAAAGGAACAGAAGCGCTTGCTATCCAAGCCTTTACGATTTTGTTCGCCACTTTGGGCATTGCCACGTCGGGGATTTTGCAGGGATTCGGCAAGGTGACGCTGCCCGCTTATCACTTGTTTATCGGCGTCCTGGTAAAATTGCTGCTGAATCTGCTGCTGGTGCCGCTTTGGGGCATTTCCGGCGCTGCCTTGGCGACGGTGCTGGCCTACGTCACGTCCATGGCGCTGAACATGCGGGCGATCAAGCGCCACATCGGCGTCAAGGTTAAATTCCGCAGGTTTATTGGCAAGCCGGCTGTTGCGGTCGTCATCATGTCAGTGGTTGTGCTGCTGGTAGAGTTGCTGTTGACGCTCGTCCTTAGCGACGTCATCGGCTCACATCGAATGCTCTATACGCTCGTTGGCGGTATCGCCGTCGTGGCGGGAGGGATCGTCTACGTCCTTGCCCTGCTCGCTACAGGGGCACTGACAGCTGGCGACATGCGCCTGTTGCCAAAAGGAACGAAAATCATTGCGCTGTTGACGCGTTTAAAACTAGTCCGCGAGCCATAAGACTCGCTTAAGGAGGCAGTCGGTAAAATGACCGCTACGATTCGCGTGCTTGGTCTGGGGGCAGGAGACCTCGACCAGTTGCCGCTGGGTGTTTACAAGCAAATCAAACGAGCGACTCATCTGTACGCGCGGACGGCTGATCATCCGGTGATCAGCCAGTTGGCAGCCGAAGGCATAACCTTTGTGTCGTTTGATGAGACGTATGAACAGTGTGATACATTCGAAGAGGTGTACGAACGGATTGCCGCAGCATTGATTGCACTCGCGAAGCAGCATGCAGAGATTGTCTACGCCGTACCCGGGCATCCCTTGGTTGCCGAACGGACGGTGCAATTGCTTCTGCAAGCAGCCAAGGAGCAGGAGCTGGTCGTCGACGTGCTGGGCGGGCAAAGCTTTCTCGACCCACTGTTCGCCAGACTGGCCATCGATCCGATCGAAGGGTGCGCCCTGGTGGATGCGACAAGTCTGCGCGCGGAACAGATCAATCCGCTTCTGCACACGGTGATTGCCCAAGTGTATGATCAGATGATTGCTTCCGACGTCAAATTGACGCTCATGGACGTATTTCCTGACGATTACCGTGTGACGATTGTGACAGCTGTCGGCGTGAGCGGGCTGGAGCATGTCGAAACCGTTCCGCTGCACGAGCTGGATCACCACGAAAACTTCGGCAATCTGAGCCTGGTGTATGTGCCGCCCACTCGGGAGCAGTCCATTTACAACCGCCAGTTTGCCGCCTTGAAGGAAATCGTGGCGATTTTGCGCAGCCCCGAGGGATGCCCGTGGGACCGCGAGCAGACGCATCAAAGCATCCGCAAGAATTTGCTTGAGGAGACCTACGAAGTCATCGAGACGATTGACGACGATGATCCGGACGCGATGTGCGAAGAGCTTGGCGATTTGCTGCTGCAAATCATGCTGCATGCGCAAATGGCTGCAGAAGACGGCTACTTTACCGTCGACGATGTCGTATTCGCGATCAATGAAAAGCTGATTCGCCGGCACCCGCACGTCTTCGGCGATAAAAGTGCCGAAAACGCAACGGAGGCGCTCGCTTCCTGGCAGGAGATCAAGGCACAGGAAAAGGCCGCAAAGGGTATCGATCCGGCACAGCAGTCCCAACTGTCAGGGATTCCGCGTGAGTTGCCAGCGCTTATGTATTCCTACAAGCTGCAGAAAAAAGCCGCTGCAGTCGGCTTTGATTGGGATCATGTAGAAGATGTGTACAAAAAAATCGAGGAAGAGTATCACGAGTTGAAGCAAGCTCCAGCCGAAGAACGGGCGGGAGAGCTGGGCGACCTGCTGTTTGCCGTGGTCAATTTGGCGCGATTCTACAAGATCGATCCGGAGGAAGCGCTTGGCTTGACAAATCGCAAGTTTACCCGTCGTTTTGGCTATATCGAGCAAAAGTTGCAAGCAGCCAACAAGACGTTTGCAGAGACGACCCTGACCGAGATGGATCAGTGGTGGGATGAGATGAAACAGTTGGAAAAGGGGAGCGATGAACGATGAGATTAGACAAATTTTTAAAAGTGTCGCGCTTGATCAAACGCCGCACGCTGGCCAAAGACGTTTGCGATCAAAGCCGGGTGGAAATCAACGAGCGCACAGCCAAAGCATCGAGCAACGTGAAAATTGGCGATACGCTGTCCATCCGTTTTGGCCAGAAGCGCGTCGTCGTCGTGGTCGAAGATATCAAAGAAAACCCGCGGAAAGAGGAAGCGGCGTCGCTGTATCGCGTCGTTGGCGAAATTCCGGTGCCGCGGGATGAAAAAGAGGAAGAAGACTACCTGCGCGGGTAGTCTTTTTAGTTCTAAAAGGACATCCCCTCCCATACGATGGTACAAGAATACAATCTCGATGACTGTAGAGTGAATTTTTTAAGCCATAGGGGGGAGGCTTTGCCATGAGTGATCAACATAAACGACCGCGACATGAAGTCGTGATGATCAATCGTCGCAGTTTGGCGATATCAGGGGTAAAAAAGGTAGAGAGCTTTGACAGTGAAGAGTTTCTGCTGGAGACGGAAAGTGGTTTTTTGAGCATACGCGGACAAAATCTGCATATGAAAAATTTAAGCTTGGAGACCGGAGAAGTAGCCATTGAGGGATTGGTCCATGATATGGGTTATCTTGAGCAGGGGCAGACCGGAGATCGCTCCAAAGGATTCTTCGGTAAGTTATTCAAGTGAGTATCGCTGTACAACTTCAAACAATCGCATATATGGGTATCTGTGGAGCCTTGATGGGTGTCGGCTTTGACACCTACCAAGTGTTCAGAGACAGAGGCGGCTTTCCTCGATGGCTGGTCTTTTTCTGTGATGTGCTTTTCTGGTTGGCAAGTGTCGCTGCAGTCTTTTACGTGCTTGTCTGGATTAACGACGGGATCATCCGCTTCCCTATCTTTCTGGGCATCTTCGCGGGAGCGTGGATATATTTTGTATTAGGAAGTAAGAAGTATATTCATTTGCTGCTCGTCATGATAAAATTTTGTAAGTGGATGTATCGCGTCATCTTGATGACCTTCGACATGTTGCTGATACGTCCGATCCGGTTTATTTTCAAGTGCATTTGGGTGTTGATTGCCTTTTTGCTGTCTGTCTTGTTATCGATTTGTCGGGTGATCTGGAAGGTTGTCAAATTCCTGCTCAGCCCCTTTACGTTTGTATATCTAAATATGACGAAAAGAATTCGTGTCATTTTCGGGGGAAATTGGCTAAGATTAAGGAACAAGATTGGCTCCCTGTTCAAGCGGAAGTAAACCCAAGAGGTGGATTCGGAGAATGAAAAGCAGCTCAGCTACATCCAAAAAAAAAGGCCAGAAACGGCGGATTCGGTTTTTCCTGTTTTTTGTGTTGATTTTCTTTATATGGACGGGCTATACGGCCTATCTGCAAAGCGGATTGCTGTCCGATAAGGAACAGCAGCTTGCGAATTTGAAAGAAGAGCAGGCAGCTGCACAGCAGCTTCAAGCCGAGCTGACGTATAAAGCCAGTCGACTCAACGACAAAGACTATATCGCTGAATTGGCGCGGAAGAATCATTACTTTTCCAAACCCGGCGAAATCATTTACGTCATTCCCGACCAGAAGTAGAACTCTGTCAAAGGGAGGATTTTACTGTCCATGGAAGTCCAGATCGGCAGTAAGCTAGAGGGCAAGGTTACGGGCATCACCAGGTTCGGCGCGTTTGTCGAGCTTCCCGGAGGAGTGACTGGGCTCGTTCACATCAGCGAGATCGCCGACACGTACGTAACCGACATTCATCAATTCCTGAAAATTGGCGATGTCGTAACCGTCAAGGTGATGAATCTGCGTGACGGAAAAATCGGCTTGTCGATCAAACGAGCGCTGGAGCGGCCAGCAAAAACCCAAAAAACCCCTCGGGAGCGTGGAGAAAACTTTGAAGACAAGCTGAACCGCTTCCTGAAGGATAGTGAAGACCGCCTCTCGCCCTTGCGTAAAAACAACGAGAAAAAAGGGCGCGGCGGACGTTAAAAAGAAATTCTCTAAAAAAGCAAGGATTCATGGAAGGTCATTTGAAATAGATGGCGAATATGTTACATAAGCCCGTTTCGCTAAGCGCGAATCACCTGGTAGCCGACGTTGAACGCCAAAACGTCGGTTATTTTTTTCTCTGAAAGAGGGATTAGTGGAGGCGAGGGGAACCGCCAAGAAGAGAACACTCCGCAAGTACCTGTGAAGGCGATTATTCTTTTCGCACGTTGATTCTCCCCAGTTGCTCAGAGAGAGAACAGAGGAATGGGCGGAGGCCTTTGCGGCTTAGCTCAGGCGGAGCGGAAAAAACGGCACAGCTTTATAGACCAACTCTACGATTGAATAATCATCTCTGGAATTTTGGTCGACGTGCCGTTTTTGGAGCGGAGCCGGACAGTGTTTGCTTCCTCGCAGAAGCCGCAACGAACGGAGCCCATCCTCTTTTCTCTCTCCCCACCACAACAGCTCGGGACAAGTTGTTTTTCGTTCTCTCATTCTCGACTTATTTTGACCCTGTCAGGCTTTGCGTAATGCTCAGTCGAACAGGGTCAAATAATTTGTCGGACGATTTTTGGAATCATCATCAAGCTTTTGACAAATTTTACAAGTACCACTCCGTATAATGAGACCTACAATCTTAAACATTTAGAACGGGTGGTGCTGAAATGGGTAAAAATCAGGTAATCTCGCAAACGAACGATCAATGGTCAGAGCGCGTAAGTCAACACGTCTCACAAATGCTTGCTGCGTGGGGGGAACGACTTGCCGCAACAGCACAAAAGTGGCACGTTCTCCCGCTGGTCATGGGCTTTCTAATCGGCAGGGCACTTATACTGGAGGAATTATCCCCATTTATTGTTCCTTATTTTATGGTGATGTACTTCATCAAGGGCGACAGCTTGTTTGCCAGCTCGGTGGCCCTGCTGGCCGGAGCCTTTACCCATACGGTCCCTGTCGGGCTGGAGGCGGTGCTCAGCATTGCGGTAGCCTACATCGTCTGCAGAGTAGCGGAAAAATTCCGCAGAAAAGATTTCTCGCTCATGCCGCTCATCGTGCTTGTCACCCTGTTTGCCAGCCATCTGCTGTTTGATGCCATCACCAACCAGGTGACGACGTACAGTCTCGTCATGGTGGTTGTAGAAGCGATGCTTGCCTTTGTGCTCACCCTGATCTTTACCCAGTCGCTGTCCATCATCCATCTGGCCAAACCGTACGAGCCGTTAAAAAGTGAAGAAATCATTTGCCTGGTGATTTTGCTCGCTTCCCTCATGACCGGAACCGTCGGCTGGATGATTCAGGGAATTTCCATGGAACACGTGCTGTCACGCTATCTGCTGCTGCTGTTCGCATTTTGTGGAGGGGGTACGGTAGGGGCGGCGGTAGGGGTTGTGACGGGGTTGATATTAAGCTTGGCGAACGTAAGTGCCTTGCAGCAAATCAATTTGCTCGCCTTTTCCGGATTGCTTGCCGGCCTTTTAAAAGAAGGCGGAAAGATCGGCGTATCTGCCGGATTGGTGATCGGTACGGCGATTCTCGCGATATACGGCGGCGCAAACGATGTTTTGTACACGTCATTGATTGAGACGAGTCTTGCCATTGTATTCTTTATTCTGACGCCGGCAGCAATATGGAAGAAAATATCCCGGTTTATCCCTGGTACGCCGGAAAACCAGCAATCACATCAAGAGTATATGCGGCAGGTCCGCGATGTCACAGCGGGCAAAATCAGGCAGTTTTCCGAGCTGTTTACGCAGCTTTCCCGCAGCTTTGCGCAAACGGCAGAAGCGGAAGCCAACGATCGGCAAATCGATCTGTTCCTGAGCAATATCACGGAGTTCACTTGCCAAAAATGCTGGAAAAAGGAACAGTGCTGGGAGCGCGAAACACAGGCAACCTATGACGCGATGCGGGCCATGTCTGAGCTGGTACATCAAATCGGCACGCTGCAAGGGCAGCAGCTCCCCCGCGATTGGGAGCGGAAATGCGTCAAGTCGGAAAAAGTCATGTCCTTAATGGAGCAGGAATACGAGCGCTACGTCGAGTACACGCACCTGAAAAAACAGGTGCACGAAAGCCGCAAGCTGGTAGCCGATCAGCTATCCGGCGTATCGCGGGTGATGAGTGATTTTGCCCAGGAAATCCAGCGCGAAGGGATTGAGCTTTCGCTGCAGGAAAAGCAGGTATCGACCGCCTTGGAAGGGATGGGCTTGGCCATCCGCCGCGTGGAAATACACAGTCTCGAAGAAGGGAAGGTGGACATCGAGATCAGCCAGCCGACGTGCTACGGGCGTGACGAATGCGCCAAAATCGTCGCGCCCATGCTATCCGAAATACTCGGCGAAAACATCGTCGTCCGGGAACGCCATTGCGAAGCGTACAAGGATGGGAGTTGCCGGATGTGCCTCGGCTCTGCCAAAAACTTTGAGCTCGATATCGGTGTGGCCGGGGCGGCGAAAGGCGGCAAGCTGCTGTCCGGAGACAGCTTTAAAACGATGGAGCTGGGCAACGGCAAGATGGCGCTCGCGATCAGTGACGGCATGGGTAATGGTGAGAGGGCCTACCTGGAAAGCCAATCGGCGCTCGATATGCTGCAGCAGCTGTTAAAGTCAGGAATCGATGAAAAGCTCTCCATTAAAACAGTCAATTCCGTGCTGGCACTGCGATCGACTGACGAAATGTTTGCGACCGTCGACCTGGCTCTGATCGACTTGCAAACAGCCCATACGCGGTTTGTCAAAATTGGCTCAACGCCGAGCTTTATCAAGAGAGGAGCGGATGTCTTTACCGTAACGGCAAATAACCTGCCGGCAGGCATTTTAGATGAAATCGAGGTGGATATCGTCTCGCGAACACTCAAACCGGGTGATTTGCTCGTCATGATGTCGGACGGCATCTATGAAGCGCCGCGCCACATCGAGAACAGGCAGATGTGGATGAAACGGCTCATCTCGGAGATGGCGACGGATGACCCGCAGGAAGTGGCCGACTTGCTGCTGGAAAGAGTCATTCGCCAGCATTCCGGCAACATCGTCGACGACATGACTGTGCTGGTTGCGAGAATAGACCGCTTTGTGCCGCAGTGGTCGGCGATTCATGTGCAGGGAATGGAGCGCATCGAGCGGCCGCGCATTGTCAGTTGAGCTTTGCAAAAAGGTATGATTTACCAGTACCCCGTCGATACTGATAGAAAAGCTAGAAAAAATAGTAGACGGGGAGGTTTCCCAGAATGACAAAGGCAGCAAAATTAAAACAAATTTTGGTAGTGACCGACGGGTGCTCCAACGTGGGGATAAGTCCGGTGGCTGCGGCCACGCTTGCTCGAGAGCATGGGATAACAGTGAATGTGATCGGTGTCGTTGACCGTCAGGAGATGAACGAGCAAGGCGAAAAGGAAATCCGTGACATTGCCGAAGCAGGTGGTGGTTTAAGTGACATCGTCTATCCGGCACAGCTTACCCAGACAGTCCAGATGCTTACCCGGAAGGCGATGACGAGAACGATTCATCAAGTGGTGAACAAAGAGCTGAAAGATATTTTAGGCGAAATGCCGATGGAGGGTTTGCCCCCGGAAAAGAGAATGCAGGTAGCCGGCATGGTGGATGAATTAGGTGAACAGAGCCACTTGGAGGTGGTCATGCTCGTCGATACGTCAGGCAGCATGAAGCCGAAAATGTCCGCTGTGCAGCAGTCGATCCACGATTTTAGCATCAGCTTGCGTTCGCGCAGCGGCACGAGCAGGATGGCCGTCTGTTCATTTCCTGGGAAAGAAAAACAAAATATAGAGGTACGTATCCCGTGGACGGATAAAGTAGAGCAAGCGCATCAGCTTACGACCGGGCTGACGATGAGCGGGGTAACACCAACCGGCCCGGCAATCGTAGAGGCGATTGCTCTGTTTGAACAAATTCCGGCAGCTCCTGTAATGGACGAACGCTACTACGGCACTGACAGAGCAGATGACAACGGTAGCGGCGGATTCTTACAAGACCATGTCTTCTAATATAGTTTTCCCTGCTGTTCCTCAACAGTTTCGGGGAAAATGGAACAAAAAAACGTACAGCGTACTACGGGAACTGGGAAGAGGAGCGAATGGAGTTGTCTATCTGGTCTCGCGCAACGGCTCCAGAGAAGCGGTAAAGGTGGGGATCGACCCGATTGACTTGCTGATGGAAGTCAACATGTTGAAAAGTGCCCAAAAGCACAAGGAAAATGTCGTTGGTCCGCTGCTGTGCGATGTCGATGATCTCGAAGCAGGCGGACGTACATATACATTTTACAGTATGGAGTATTTGGAGGGAGCGCGACTCGATCAGCATATCGAATCGGCTGGCAGCGATTGGATTCCGATCGTGTTGATTCAGCTGCTCTCCCGGCTGGAAGCTCTGCACGCACAGGGATGGGTTTTCGGCGATTTGAAGCCGGAAAACATCATGGTCACAAAAAAGGAGAAAAAGCTGCGCTTAATCGACTTTGGCGGAGTGACAAGGATTGGCAATGCGGTCCGGCAGTTTACGGACGATTACGATCGGGCGAGCTGGCAGGCCGGCGATCGCCGGGCCGATGTCCGCTATGATCTGTTTGCGGTTGCCATGATCATGCTCCGCCTGCAGCTTGGCAAGGAGGAATGGAAAAGAATCAAGCAAGTGTCACGCCATGTCAACTCGCTCTGTGATATAATCAAGGCGAGCGAGCGGCTTTTCAAATACCGGGTTTTTCTCATCAGGGCGCTGACGGGACAGTATCCATCGGCGTCGATGATGAAAGCGGAATTAATGGCACTGCTGCGTCAGCGGCAGAGCGAAAAACAGCCGCCAGGAAAACAGGGGAAAAACAGCGCAGGAAAATGGTTGGGCGGAGCATTTGTCGCCTCCCTTCTGCTGCTTGCCTACTCGCTGTACATTGCGTGGATGTGAGGGATTTGGATGACGGTCAGTGATGATCTCGTAATGGATACATGTCTGTTAGCCGGAGAAACCATGCTGAAAAACGGCGGGGAGACATACCGCGCCGAACAAACAATGGAAATGCTGGCGGAAGCGGCCGGCATGGAAAGCGTGCACAGCTTTGTCACGCCGACAAGCATAATCTTTTCGTATCGGTGTGAGGACAGAGATCATACCCGGATGATTCGCATACATGACCGGACGTTTAATTTGAACAAGGTGACGTTGATTAACGAAGTCTCGCGCCAATATGTTTCCGGTAAAATCACGCTGCAAACAGCGTACCGGCAATTGTGCGAGATCGATCAAAAACGACCGCTTTACCCTGTGTGGTTGCAGCATTTGGCGGCTGGCTTGGCCAGCGGCTCTTTTGCTATTCTTATGGGCGGAAATATGTTCGACTTCCTGCCGACAGCGATTGCGGGCATGATGGTCAATCTCGGCTCCTATACATTCCCGGCATTTTTGAACGTGAAGTTTTTTGCCGATTTTTTTGCCGCGTTTGTCGGCGGCTTGTTTGTTTTTCTCGTCTTTACATTGTTCCCAAGCCTGCATCTCAATTCGATGATTATCGGAACGATGCTTCCGCTGTTCCCCGGGGTTGCCATTACGAATTCCTTGCGTGACCTGATGGCTGGAGACTTGATGGCCGGCACGTCACGCGGCGTAGAGGCAATCCTGACCGCATTGTCGGTAGCGATCGCAACGGCTTTGATACTCTCCTTTACGAGGTGACCGGCGTTGACAACATGGTGGGTTGGTTTGGGGTTTAGTTTATTATCGACAGTTGCCTATTGTATTTTGTTTAACGTACCGTTGCGGACGCTGTTTGCAGGCGGGATGGTAGGGATGACCGGGTGGATTATTTTTCACCTGCTGCCGTTTGCCGGAGCGTCACTGACGATTGCTACATTTGCCGCAGCGACATTTGTTTCGCTGTCCAGCCAGTTTTTATCGAAATATTTACGCGTTCCTTCTACGAATTTTAGCGTTTCGGGAATTATTCCGCTTGTGCCGGGCTCGATTGCCTACCGGTCGATGCTCGCTTTTGTCAATGAGGACCTTCTGCAAGGAATCATGCTATCGGTAGAGGCGCTGATGAGAGCAGGGTCGATTGCGGCAGGTTTGATTCTGGGAATTTCGATTTTTTCTTTTTGGAAAGGAATAGTGGGTCGGTATGCTCGCAACCGTGCGAAGGCAAATTGATGAAGAACGGCTTTTTACCCGAGGTGACCGGATCGTCATCGGCGTGTCTGGAGGCACCGACTCCATCGCTCTCTTACATATCCTCTGGTCGCTAAACGCGATGTATCACTACGGCTGGGAGCTGCATGTCGTCCACCTGAACCATCAGTTTCGCGGTGCGGAGTCCGAGCAGGATGCCGAATACGTGCGATCGCTCTGTCAATCGCTCGGGGTGATCGCCCATCTGTATGCCCGGGACGTCAGCGGCTAC
This sequence comes from uncultured Brevibacillus sp., assembly GCA_946402065.1. Taxonomy (GTDB): domain Bacteria; phylum Bacillota; class Bacilli; order Brevibacillales; family Brevibacillaceae; genus Brevibacillus_D. The sequence continues at coordinate 15,068 of CAMIVR010000007.1, forward strand.
ATGCGCGCAACCGGGTTGGGGGCACAGGAAGCCAGTCGAAACATTCGCTATCAATTGTATGCAGAAGTGGCCGAACGCATCGGAGCCAACAAGGTCGCATTGGCCCATCACGCCGATGACCAGGTGGAGACGATCGTGTTCCGCATGCTGAGAGGGACAGGGCTGCACGGGCTGACAGGGATGCCTTTGCGGCGCTGGCTGGTGGAGCATCGAATTGAAGTCGTCCGTCCACTTTTAACGGTTTATCGCAGCCAACTGGAGGCATACTGTAAACAGGCAAAATTGTCCCCTCGCGAAGACAGCAGCAACCGTTCGCGAAAGTATGAGCGAAACAGGCTGCGCCTTGATGTTTTGCCGCTCTTTGCCGAGGTGAACAGCAAGTACCGCGAGCACATTCTGCAGCTTGCCGACATTGCCCGGATTGACGACGAGTATCTGCTCAAGCAAAGCCGTGAACAGCTGGCTGAGTTGATTACGTCACAAAGCGAAGGGCGAATCAGCATCTGCGTGAACAAGTTTCAAAGTTGTGACCTCGCTTTACAAAGGAGAATGATTACACTAATATTAAGTTATCTGTCAAGTGGAATAGAGTGGTCTTCGCAGCATGTGGAGGCCGTTTTGCACATAATAGAAGGAGCCAATCCTTCGGCCGTGATACACTTGCCAAAAAAACTCGTCGTACAACGGGTCTACCAGCATATCCACTTCAGCCGAAGCGAGGCTGAACAAGCGGTGGACTCATATTGTTATGAACTCAACCTACCGGGAACAACATGGATTCCGGAGAGCGGACTGAAGTTCCATACATCGTTGGTCAACTCTCTCCCGCAAGGCATCACCCTCGCGAAAACAGCGGCGGTGTTCGATGCTGATCAAGTGAAAGACCAGCTTTGGCTGCGTACGCGGAAATCAGGAGATCGAATCTCCTTGCTGGGAACGAACGGCTCTAAGAAGCTGAAGGACGTGCTGATTGACGCCAAGGTTCCCAAACGCTTGCGAGATGCACTGCCTCTGCTGGTTGTTGGCGAGACTATCGTTTGGATACCGGGAGTTCGCAGATCGACGTTTGCCACAGTCAGTGAGCAGACGGAGCGGTTATTGTATGTAGAAGTAGAGTATGGAGAAGAGTGGCGGGAGGTTTTTGAATGAAGAGCGACATCGAGAAGATTTTGCTTACGGAAGGGGAAATCGCGGAAAAAGTGAAGGAGCTGGGGGCAACTCTGGCGAATGAATATCGCGAAAAAAATCCGTTGGTCATATGCGTGCTGAAGGGTGCCGTCGTGTTTATGGCTGATTTGATTCGGCAGATGGACATCGATTGTGAAATGGACTTTATGGCAGTCACCAGCTATGGCGATAGCACAGAGTCGTCCGGTGTGGTTCGAATCCTCAAGGACCTGGACACATCTGTGCAAAATCGGCATGTCCTGATCGTCGAAGACATCATGGACAGCGGGTTGACGCTCAGCAGACTCGTCGATATGCTTCGCCATCGCGATGCAGCATCGGTCAAGGTCGTTACACTTTTGAACAAACCGGAGCGGCGCAAAGTCGATATCGTCCCCGACTACAGCGGGTTTACGATACCGGATGAGTTTGTCGTCGGATACGGTCTGGATTACGCTGAACGTTATCGCAATCTGCCCTACATCGGGGTATTAAAGCCACAGGTCTATACGAAGTAGTCAGGTTGTGAAGAATACACTGCATATGATAAAATATGAAAAGTGTCTTTTTCGCGAGAGGAGGTAAGGAATGAATCGCTTTTTCCGTAATACCGGGTTCTATCTACTCATTTTCCTTGTCGTGGTTGGGATCGTCAACTTCGTCCTCTCCGGCACCGACAAGATGACGTCACTTTCTTATCAAGATTTTCGTGTGCAATTGTTGACTGACAACGTATCAGAAGTATCGCTTCGCCCTGAAGGGGGTACATATCGCGTCGATGGCAAGCTGAAGAAAGCGGAAGCGGGAAAAGAAGCTTTTTATACCAATATTCCGCTATACGATTCGGATGTTGTTAAATTACTTAACGATAAAATCGATGCAAAACTGGTTGCCAAGGTAGAATTTAAGCCGCAAGAAGGCAATAATATCTGGCTTACATTCCTCACCTCGATCATTCCTTTTGTCATCATCTTCATCCTCTTCTTCTTCCTGTTGAATCAGGCGCAGGGTGGGGGCAGCCGAGTGATGAACTTCGGCAAGAGCAAGGCGAAGCTGTACAACGATGAGAAGAAGCGGGTAACATTCGAGGATGTTGCCGGCGCAGACGAAGAGAAGCAAGAGCTGGTTGAGGTTGTAGAATTCCTGAAGGACCCGCGCAAATTCGCTGCTGTGGGTGCACGCATTCCGAAGGGCGTTCTGCTCGTCGGACCTCCGGGTACAGGGAAAACGCTGTTGGCTCGTGCAGTCGCTGGTGAAGCGGGCGTGCCGTTCTTCAGTATCTCGGGTTCGGACTTCGTGGAAATGTTCGTCGGGGTAGGGGCATCCCGCGTTCGCGACTTGTTTGAAAATGCGAAGAAAAACGCTCCGTGCATTATTTTTATCGACGAGATTGACGCTGTCGGCCGTCAGCGCGGCGCAGGTCTGGGCGGCGGTCATGATGAGCGCGAGCAAACGCTGAACCAGTTGCTCGTCGAGATGGACGGCTTTGGAGCGAATGAAGGGATCATTATCGTGGCGGCGACAAACCGTCCGGATATCCTAGACCCTGCATTGCTGCGTCCTGGTCGTTTTGACCGTCAGATCACGGTAGACCGTCCGGATGTCAAAGGACGCGAAGCCGTATTGAAAGTACACGCGCGCAACAAACCATTGGGCGACGATCTCGATCTCGATATCATCGCACGCCGCACGCCAGGATTTACCGGCGCTGACCTGGAGAACCTGCTGAATGAAGCAGCCCTGCTGACAGCGCGCAAAAATAAAAAGCAGATCAACATGCTGGAAATTGACGAGGCGATCGACCGCGTCATTGCCGGTCCGGCCAAGAAATCGCGTGTGGTTACAGAAGATGAGCGCCGTTTGGTGGCCTTCCACGAAGCGGGTCATACGATCATCGGATACCACTTGAAAAATGCCGACATGGTGCATAAAGTAACGATTATTCCACGCGGTCAGGCAGGCGGGTACACTGTGATGCTGCCGAGGGAAGACCGTTATTTTGCAACCAAAAACGACTTGCTCGACAAAATTGTCGGATTGCTCGGCGGGCGTGTTGCCGAGGAGCTTGTGCTGGGCGACATCAGTACAGGAGCACACAACGACTTCCAGCGGGCTACAGCCATTGCCCGCAGCATGATTACGGAATACGGCATGAGCCGTTTGGGACCGATGCAGTTTGGCCGTTCACAGGGTCAAGTATTCTTGGGCCGCGATTTCGGTCATGAGCGTAACTACTCGGAACAAATCGCGTATGAGATCGACCAGGAAATGCAAAAAATCATCAACGAGCAATATGAGCGCTGCAAGGAATTGCTGACGAAATACCGCGATCAGCTTGACCTGCTCGCCAACACCTTGCTGCGAGTGGAGACGCTTGATGCTGAACAGATCAGACAACTGATCGAAAATGGCAAGCTGGACAAAGAGCCAGAGGGCATGGAAGGCAAAGATGTCGTCGTCAATATCCAGCCCAAAACGGAAGACAAAGATCACAGCCATGAAAATAAAGAATAGGAGCGTCATGGGCGCTCCTGTTAAAAAAGGAGCCCCGCCCGGTGCAGCGATAGCTGGAGCCGGGTGGGCTTTTTCATAAGCATGATGGAGCTTGTCGAGGATGTGGAGAGAGGAGAGAAGAGACATGGACAAAAGTACAATCAAGTTGGCTGCGTTTGACATGGATGGCACCCTGTTGAACGAACAGGGCGAGGTAACCGACGAGACGCGTGAAGCGTGCATATCATTGCAGGCGAGCGGCTGCAAATTGCTGATCGCTACAGGCCGCACGTATACATCGGCACAGCTTCCGCTCAATGGGCTTGCGTTTGACGGTTATGTCTGCAGCAATGGGGCAACGATTTACGAGGCGGACGGGACATTGGCGGAATACAAGTCACTCGATGCTGATTTGGTGATTCGCTTGCTGGAGAAAATCCGCGAGCAGCCGATCTATTATGAAGTGCACGATAACCGAAGTGCGCGCTGGATGATCTTGGAGGACCGCGACCGGATTGAATCGCTCATAGGGGAAGACGATTTAATAGACGGAATCAGGCTACGGCGGTTATCGTTTCACCAGCTCACATCGGTAGCAATACGGGATGATCTCGTCCAGCGGATCGCGAACGGTGAACTGAAAATCGTAAAGGTGTTCTTGTGGCATCCGGATCCTGACGTGCTGCAAAATGTCTATCGGCAACTAGAGCCGTGGACAGGACAGACGATGGTGACGTCGTCGGGGAAGACGAATATTGAAATCATGCCCGAACAGGTGAATAAGTGGCAGGGTCTGCAGTATTTTTGCCGAAAATGGAACATCGCCGCTGAAGAGATTTTGGCTTTTGGCGACGCCGAAAACGATCTGCAGCTTCTTTCCCACGCCGGTCATTCCGTAGCGATGGGCAATGCGTCGCCCGTCGTGAAGCAAACGGCCCGCTACGAGGCAAACAGGAATGCGGAATCGGGCGTCGCGCGGTATATCCGGGAACTGCTGCGCTAAGGTCGTGAAAGGAAAACACTTTCACCAGTTTGTGCCGATTGACAAGGCAAACGTACTAGGCTTACAATGACCGAAACGGCCTGACTGTGGACATTCAAATATAGAAAGACAGAATCTGGGAGGACTGGGTCTATGGATGCCTTAGCGTTGGAAAAAAAGGCGCAACGTGACGCTGAATTACGCGAACGGCTTTTTCAGTTAAAGAAGGAACGCAATGCAATCATTCTCGCACATTTTTATCAACGACCTGAAATACAGGAAGTAGCTGACTTTATCGGTGATTCATTCGGCTTGGCGCAAAAAGCGAAAACGACAGAGGCGGATGTTATTCTCTTCTGCGGCGTTCACTTTATGGGGGAAAGTGCCAAAATTTTAAATCCGAAAAAAACCGTCATTATTCCGGATGAACGGGCAGGCTGTCCGATGGCGGACATGGTCAATGTCGACGGTCTGCGCAAAGTGAAAGCCCAGCATCCCAATGCTAAAGTGGTTGCGTATATCAACACTTCTGCAGATGTGAAAGCGGAGACATACATTTGCTGTACGTCGTCCAATGCCAAAAAGGTGATTGAGTCCATCGACAGTGATGAGATCATCTGGGTACCGGATAAGAATCTGGGGCACTACGTCTCGCAATTTACCGATAAAAAGATGATTATTTGGGAGGGCTACTGCAATACGCATGATCAGCTCTCGGTTGAGGACATCATGACCTTGAAACAGCAGCATCCTAACGCGCTGGTCGTCGTTCATCCGGAGTGCCGTCCGGAGGTTGTCTCGCTCGCCGATTATGTCGGTTCGACGACAGGTATCCTCAAATACTGCCGCGAATCGGCTCATAAAGAGTTTATTATCGGTACGGAAGACGGAACGCGCTACATGCTGGAAAAAGACAGCCCGGACAAAACCTTTATTTTCGCCTCGAAATACCTTGTTTGCCCGAATATGAAGGTAAACAACCTGAAAAAATGCGTCGAGGCGCTGGAAACGATGAAACCGGAAATTTACGTGCCGGAAGACGTTGCCGATGCGGCGCGTGCTTCACTGGAACGGATGCTGGCCGTCGCTCCGGCTTAATGCAGGAACAAAGCTAACCCCATGTACAAAGGAAGGCCATGCTCAGTGAAGAGCATGGCCTTTGCCTCTACTTTCCGAACGTGAAGGTTCGCTGACGCAACGGCTTTCGCTATTGGACGGGGCGATAAGCCTAGTTTTTCTAAATGTCCGACGGAAAAAAGCCCGCGACAATCCACTTTCCCGGATTGCCTGGGCTTTCCCTGCTCGTCCGACCGCGATTATGATGGCAGCGGAGTAGCAGTCGGGGTTGCATATCCTTCTTTATAGGTCTGATCAATAAACGACCGAATTTCTAGCGGGGTTTTTCCTTCCTGCTTCAATTTGACGGAGTAGACGGTGATCTCCATACAAACGTTGCAGCGCGTACCGTGATCATCCCAAACGACAGTGCCATCCTCTTTGACTTCTTTGATAAAGCAGTTGCCATTGTGCTGGTGGCCTGCACTCTCGCCGCAACCGCAGTAGCAAGGCATCGTTTTGAGCAGGTCTTGGTTTGCTGCGGACAGCTTGTAGACCTCTTTTATCTCGGGAGCTGCGTTATCGAGAAACGACGGGAGCTGTGTGAGTGAAGCGGTAGTTTCCTGTAAATCGCCATTCGCCATATGCTCCGTATGGCCGGCGTGCTGATCGGCTTGTCCATTTGAGCATCCGGTCAACAGTGCGGCAGCAAGCAGCCCTGCGCAGAGTAAACGGGTTGGTTTCATCACACTGCCCTCCTTTTCATAGGCATTATAGCATAATGGGAATTAAAAGAAATGTGACAAAACAGCAAGCAATCCACTGTAAATCGTAATGAGTCTTATTTACTTTTTAAACACATATCTATATAATTAAGAAGCGTTAGTTAAATCGGAATCATTATGAAATAGATTTTTCGAGAGGGGAATTGTGTGATGAAATTATTTCAAAAAGCTCTTGTTGGGGTGCTTGGAGGGATTGTCGCTCTGACCGTAGCAGCATGCGGTCAGCAGCCAGGGGTAGACACAGGTCCCGCAACTGCCAAGCCGGCAGACGGAAAGCTTACCATATATACTTCTTTTTACCCGCTATACTTTGTCACTGAGAAAATTGCCGGCGACCATGCCGACGTGATCAATATTGTACCGCCTGGCGTTGAGCCGCATGATTTTGAACCGACGGCGAAAGACATCGTCGCCATGTCACAAGGCCAGGTCTTGGTGTATAATGGAAGTGGTCTCGAGGCGTGGATTGACAAGGCGATCACGAGCTTTGACCAAACGAACATGACGGTGGTCAATGCAACAGACGGCCTGCCACTTTTGCCGATCTCGGAAGAGGAGCACGATCACGCTGCTGAAAGCCAAGGGAGCGAGCACGACCATGGCGAATTTGACCCTCACGTCTGGCTCGATCCGACACTGCTGAAGGCCCAGGCAGAAAAAGTGAAGGATGCTTTGGTGAAGACTGATCAGGCGCATAGCCAGGATTACGTGACGAACTACGAAAAGCTTGCCGGCGAGCTCGATCGGTTGGATAAGGAATTTCAAGACGTCACTGCATCCGCCAAGCAAAAAGAGATTGTCGTGGCACACAGCGCGTTCGGCTACCTGGCGCATAAATACGGTTTGACGCAGACAGGCGTATCAGGCTTGACCCCCGAGGCTGAGCCATCTCCGGCTGAGCTGAAGCAGCTTGTCGAGCACGTGAAGGAGCACAACATCCACTACATTTTATTTGAAACCCTGGTCTCGCCTAAAGTAGCAGAAGTGATTGCCCGGGAGACGGGAGCTAAGACGGCCACGTTAAATCCGCTGGAAGGGTTGACGGTAGACGAGGCCAATGCCGGCAAGGACTACCTGTCGATCATGCGCGAAAACCTGGAAACGCTGCGCTTGGCGCTGCAGTAAAGAGAAAAATAAATGCTACTCATCATCCTTGTTGATTCTGGTGAACCGGATAAGGTCTTGTGACGAAAGCATTGAAGTTACGGTAAAGGATGAGAAACATATGGAGAAGGTTCATTCCGAGGCTGCTGTCGTACAGCTATCCTCTGTCTCGTTTCAGTACGAATCCGGCAAAATCGTACTGGACGACATCAATTTCACATTGCAAAAGGGCGATTTTCTCGGCATTGTCGGCCCAAACGGCTCGGGAAAGTCGACACTGATGAAGCTGATTCTCGGCCTGCTGCCGCCCAGCTCGGGACAGGTCGAGCTGTTTGGTCAGCCTGTCCATAAATTTCGCGACTGGTCAAAAGTCGGCTATGTCGCTCAGCAGGTCGCACACGGGACAGGTGGCTTTCCTGCTACCGTACGTGAGGTCGTCGCCTCCGGCCTGGTCGGAAAGGTCGGGCTCTTTCGGCGGTTGCAAGCGAAACATTACGCAATGGTCAAAGAGGCCGTAGAGCGTGTCGGTTTGTCGGAAAAGCTGGATCAGCGGATCGGGAGCTTGTCGGGCGGACAGCTTCAGCGCGTGTTTATCGCCAGGGCGCTGGTCGCCGAGCCGGAGCTGTTGATCCTCGATGAGCCGACGGTTGGCGTCGACCAGGAATCCATCGAACAGTTTTATGGACTGCTCCGCTCGTTGAAAGAAGACAACGGCATGACACTGATGATTGTGAGTCACGATGTCGGTGTAATGACACAGTGGGTGAACAAGGTAGCCTGTTTGCAGCGAAAGCTTCATTTTCATGGTACGGCACATGACTTCGCTCACAATCAGGATAAAATATTCCAGAAGATGTATGGAGAGCACGTTCATTTGCTGGCTCACAATCATTAGAAAGAAGGCGTTGATTGATGTTAGCCGACTGGTGGCACTATGATTTTTTACGGTATACGCTGTTTTCCGGCATCTTGATCGGTCTGATCTGTCCGGTGCTGGGAACATTTTTGATTGTGAGACGATTGTCCATGATGGCTGACGGCCTGTCCCATGTCACCCTTTCCGGAGTGGCTGCAGGTCTGTTACTATCAAAGAAAGTGGTTTTTTTCCAATCGGTTAATCCGCTGTTTTTCGGGATGCTGTTTTCCGTAGTCGGATCGTTGTTTATTGAGCGTCTGCGCAAAGTGTACAAATCTTATCAGGATTTGGCCATTCCGATCATACTCTCGGCCGGGCTGGGATTGTTTACGGTTCTGATCAGTATAGCCAAAGGCTTCAATGCCGATCTGTACTCATACCTGTTCGGCAAAATCGTTACAGTGACCCTCCAGGATTTGTTGGCGCTTATCGGGGTAGCGCTCGTCGTGCTAAGTACGGTAGGATTAATCTATAAAGAGTTGTTTGCTGTCTCGTTTGATGAGGAGTTTGCCAGAGTATCCGGTGTGTCGCGGAAGACGATCAATCTGTGGTTCATGGTGTTGGTCGCGTTGACCATCGCAGCTTCCATGCGGATCGTCGGGGTCTTGTTGATTTCCGCACTGATAACGATTCCGGTGGCGGCAAGTCTGCAAATTGCCGGCAGCTTTCGGCAAGCGATCCTTTATGCGATCGTCTTCGCTGAAGCGTCGGTTTTGATCGGATTGTACTTTGCTTATCTATTGGATTGGGCTTCAGGCGGAACGATTGTGTTGACAGCTGTCTGCCTGTTGCTGCTCGTACTGGGAGTAAAGCGTGTGAAGCGGTCACTGAGGTAAATCAGAAAGGAGGCTGCGGTTGTGACTGTCGATGAGGCGTTGAAGATCTTAAAACAGCGTGGCTACAAATACACGGGGAAACGCGAGGAAATCATTCGCATTTGTGCGAAGGAGAAGCGGTACCTCTCTGCGAAGGATATTTTGGAGCGGATCAAAGACCAATTTCCCAACCTAAGCTTTGACACCGTTTACCGTAATCTTTCCACGTTTGTAGAGCTGGGCATACTTGAGGCGACTGACCTGGAGGGCGAAGGCAAATTCCGTCTCGCCTGCAGCAGCACGGGTCATCACCACCATCACGTCATCTGTACGGAGTGTGGGAAAACATCCTCGCTGCCCGGATGTCCGATGAGTCTTTTCGCTTCGTTGCCGGAGGAATTTCACGTTACGGGACACAAGTTTGAAGTGTACGGAACATGCCGTGACTGTTTGCATCAGTAACGATCTTCAGCTAAAAACCAGCTTTCCCATCGGCGTTGCACACTTTATGAGTGGTCGGTCGGTGGGAAAGTTGGTTTTTTTCGCATTCCTTTTGGTATAATATACGAGATATTATACGCAATGATCCGGCTTTTAATTAGAGGACTTGGCAAAATTCTGACCATACAGAGAGAAGGGACATAGGGATGATCCCCCGCTATATTACCGACGTTGATTTAAGTCAGCTTCCACGCGTCCGCACAGATGTCGTGGTGATTGGAGTAGGCATCGCAGGCTTATACACGGCACTGCAGGCAAGCGAGTTCGCTCAGGTGATGCTGATCGGCAAAAAGGGCTTGGATGACAGCAATACCCGCTGGGCGCAGGGCGGGATTGCAGCTGTCACCGCGCAAACCGACTCGCCTGCCCTGCACCTGAAGGACACGCTGGTGGCCGGGGCGGGTCTGTGCTCGTATGAGGCTGTCGATGTGCTTGTCCACGAGGGACCGGAGCGGTTAAAAGAATTAATTGAATACGGTACCAACTTTGACAAAGACGAACAAGGACAGTATGAGCTGACCAAAGAAGGGGCCCACAGCCAGCGGCGAATTTTGCATGCACACGGCGATGCGACCGGAGCAGAGATCGTCAGGGCGCTTTCCGAGCGAACAAGGCAGACGGATCAAATCACCGTGCTGGAAAACCACTTCGTCATCGATGTCGTCACCCGGCAAGGGGAGTGTGTCGGGGTTCTCGTCATGGGACCGGATGGGGAGCTGTTTTTCGTCGAGTCGACGGCGACTGTGCTGGCTACTGGCGGCGCAGGGCAATTATACCGCTATACGACCAATCCCGACATCGCTACAGCCGACGGGATCGCCATGGCCTATCGGGCGGGGGCGGACATCAAGGATATGGAGTTTATCCAGTTCCATCCGACCGTTCTGCACTTTCCCGGAGCTCCGCGGTTTTTGATCACAGAAGCGGTCCGCGGAGAAGGAGCGATTTTGCGCAATATAGACGGCGAGCGGTTCATGGAGAAGTATCATCCGCAAAAAGAGCTGGCTCCCCGCGATATCGTCGCCAGGGCGATCATTTCAGAGATGGAACGGACCAATTCGGCTTACGTCTATTTGGATATTACACATGAGTCGGAAGAGTTAATCAAGCACCGCTTTCCGACCGTTTACGGATTCTGCCTGCAGTACGGGCTGGATATGGTGACGGACTGGATCCCGGTCTCTCCGGCGTGCCATTACATCATGGGCGGGGTACAGACAGACCTGCACGGCGAAACGGCGACGAAGCGCCTGTTTGCCTGTGGAGAAGTGTCCTGTACGGGCGTGCACGGAGCCAACCGATTGGCGAGCAATTCCTTGTCGGAAGCAGTCGTCTTTGGCCATCGCATCGTCCAGCGGATCAAAGAGCTGCCGCCGCTGGAGGCTGTCAGACCGCTTGCTTTTGTGAGGGAGCGGAAGATGACGGCGATTCAGACCCGGGAGCAGCGGATCAGGCTGCAAAAGCTCATGCTGCGCTACGTCGGATTAAAGCGCAATGAAGCAGGACTGAAAAAAGCAATGGCCGAAATGGAGAAGATGCTGGCGCTATTTGACTGCCAAAGCCGGGAGAAGGAAGCGTACGAACTCCTGAATTTGCTTACAGTCGCGACGTTGGCGACACGGGCTTCGCTGCTTCGCACCGAGAGCCGCGGCGGCCATTACCGGAGCGACTTTCCTGACAAGGACGACGTCAACTGGCGAAAGCATATCATTCAATCAATCGATGGCGGTGTAAGAGAGGAAGTCGAATTGTCGAATGTGGAGTAAACGCGAATTGCAGCGCAAAATAGAAGATTGGCTGTCTGAGGACGTCGGCGCAGGCGATATTACCTCGATGAGCACGATTCCTGAAAGCGAAGAAGGAGTAGGCATCATGTATGCCAAGGAGTCCGGCGTGCTGGCAGGGCTGCCTGTCGCCGAGCTGGTCTTTGAAGTGATCGACCCCGCGCTTGCGTTTAAGGCGCTGGTAGCAGAGGGAAGCCGAATAGCAAAAGGCGAGGCAATCGTGGAGGTAAGCGGCTCGGTGCGCTCGATTTTGGCGGGTGAGCGCCTCGCCCTCAATCTTTTGCAACGCCTCTCCGGCATTGCCACACTGACCAGCGAATACGCCGCGGCGATTGCCGGAACGCATGCACGGGTCGTCGATACGCGCAAAACCACGCCGGGACTGCGCATGCTGGAAAAATACGCCGTGCGGGTCGGCGGCGGGCACAATCATCGCTTTGCCTTGTACGACGCGGTAATGATCAAGGACAATCACATCAAAGGCGCCGGCGGCATCACGCGCGCGGTCACATCGGCACGGGCAGCGATTCCGCATACGATGAAAATCGAAGTGGAGACTGAGTCGCTTGCCGAGGTGGAAGAGGCGCTGCAGGCAGGTGCCGACATCATCATGCTCGACAACATGCCCACTGACATGATGCGGGAGGCCGTTTCGCTGATTGCCGGAAAAGCAGTCGTAGAAGCATCGGGCGGCGTGAACTTGAGCACCATTCGGGCGATCGCGGAAACGGGCGTCGACGTCATCTCTGTCGGTGCGCTGACGCATTCCGTACGCGCCCTGGACATCAGCCTGGATCTTAACCAGAGGAAGAGATAGTGAGGGAAGCCCGATGCTTTTGGTGCTCGATATAGGGAATAGCAATATTGTCTTAGGCATGTACGAGGGCGACGAGCTTGCTTTCCACTGGCGCGTTGCCACTGACCGTAACAAGACCGAGGACGAATACGGCATGCTGGTGCTCAATTTGTTTGACAGCGTCGGCTTGCACTTTGATCAGATCGAAGGGGTTATCATCTCTTCGGTAGTGCCGCCGCTCAATCTTGCCATCGAGCGGATGTGCATCAAATATTTCCAAAAGAAGCCGCTGGTGGTCGGTCCCGGAATCAAGACGGGACTGAACATTAAATCCGAGTATCCGCGCGAGCTGGGGGCAGACCGGATCGTCAACGCGGTCGCTGCGATCCATTTTTACGGCCCGCCGCTGATAGTCGTTGACTTCGGGACGGCGACGACATTTTGTTACGTAGACCAGCATGCACAGTACAGAGGTGGCGCGATTGCCCCCGGAATAGGCATTTCTACGGAGGCGTTGTTCACGCGGGCGGCCAAGCTGCCGCGCATCGAATTGACCAAACCGCCAAGCGTAGTCGGCCGCAATACGATTGCCTCGATGCAATCGGGGATTTACTACGGGTTTGTCGGCCAGGTCGAGGGGATTGTGGGGCGGATGGCGGCAGAGTCCGAGGTTCGCCCCAAGGTTGTCGCTACGGGCGGTTTGGCGTCATTAATAGCCGATGAGACACGCTGCATTGACGTCGTGGATACGAGTTTGACGTTAAAAGGATTGCGGTTGATCTACATGCGGAATCAAGAACAACAAACCAGATAAAATCCGAGTTTACTAGCTCGACCAAGCATGGGCCGAAAGAGGGAAGGAACCGGCGCTGTCAACGCGTCTTCCGCTCTTGGCTCGTGTTTTTTTGCGTTTCTGGATGTTCCGGTTGAAAGGAACCCGTATACGACGAGAGAATTGTTAGAGAATACCGAAGGAGGGACCCGTCGTGAATTGTAGTGAAACAGAGGGGATGGAATGAAGCGTACAGTTTACAAAGGGAGCGTTGTCCTGACAGATCAAATCGTCGAACAGGGAGTCGTTGCAGTGGAGCACGGGCGAATTATCTATGCCGGAGCAGAAGGCGGCTACAGCTATGGAGGAGACGAGCAGCTTCGCGATTACTCGGGGTGTTGGATCATGCCCGGGTTGATCGATATCCACGTCCATGGCAGCAATGGATGCGATGTGATGGATGGAACGAGAGAAGCGCTTCAGACCATCAGCAAAAGCCTGTGCCGTTACGGCGTTACCGGATTTCTGGCGACGACGATGGCAGCGCCCCTCACAGAAGTAGAGCGGGTAACGGCAGCGGTCGCGGCACTGATGGCAGAGGGAGTGGAGCTCGATGCGCAATTGCTGGGAGTGCATCTCGAGGGGCCATGGCTGAATCCGCGCATGAAAGGAGCTCAGTCAGAGGAGCACATCTGCAATCCGGGTGAGCAGCAAGTAGAGGCAGTCCTGCACATGTGCGGCGAGCATTTGCGCGTCGTGACGATTGCGCCGGAGCTGCCGGGGGCGTTGGCTGCGATTCGACGGTTGAGCAGCCAGGGGATCGTCTGCTCCATTGGCCATACAGACGCTACGGCAGAGCAGGTAGAGGCAGCGATTGCCCATGGAGCGACACACTGTACACACTTATTTAATGCGATGCGCGGGCTGCATCATCGGGAGCCGGGGGTGGTCGGCACAGCGCTGGTAAAACGACAGTTGAGCTGCGATATGATCGCCGATCTCGTCCATGTCCACCCCCATGCCGTTGAATTGGCTTACCATAGCAAAGGACGTGAACGCCTGTTTTTGATCAGCGACGGGATGCGGGCAGTCGGCATGAGCGACGGGAGCTATGAGCTGGGCGGGCAGACGGTCAACGTAGTCGGCTGCATCGCCCGTCTGAGTGACGGCACCCTTGCCGGAAGTACGCTGACATTGAATCAGGCGGTGCGGAACATGGTCGAGACGTTGGGTATATCTGTATCCGATGCTGTCTATATGGCAGCCACGGGACCAGCCGAAAAAATCGGTTGGGGCAGTCAAAAGGGCAGTCTGGATGCGGGAAAGGATGCCGATCTCGTAATCATGGCAAAGGACTTTACCGTGCTGTTGACAGTGGTGCAGGGGCGAGTCGTCTTCCGTGAGGGGGAGAATCGACCGTAATATCCAAGGATCGGGTAAGTTCACATGGCGACGTTATACGCAACATTGGCGATAGCTGGAGGATTGCCTGCGATGACGAGGAGCAGATAGCACGCCGGATTGATCGACTAACTGGACAACGGTTTGCTGGCGACCAAACCATTCATGCCGCTACCTACTTCCTGTCCCGGTTCCTGATCGTGAAGTTTATTAGGTGACACCGGGTCAGGAGGTACGTAACCACGTTGATCATTGCCAGAAACAGGACCAAGGAATCATTTTTTTATAAAACACAAATGATAAAATTTTCGTATTATTTTACATATCTAGGTTTCCTCCAAGATTAGACAGGGTATATATGTAAAATAACAAAACACGTAGACGGAAAAACATAGATGGGGGAAACGTATGCGATTTACGCTATCAGGGAAACTCATTCTCGGGTTCACTTGTATTTTGCTGATGTTGGTTGGTTTTGGTTTGCTGTCCATTTCGGAAATGAAAACCCTCAATCAAAAAACAGTGGAAGTCCAATCGAAATGGCTCCCCGCTGTCAAAGCAATCAATGAAATCAATTATTTGATTGAACACGTTGCGGCAACCGATTTAAAGCATGTTGTTTCCAACGATATGGGAGCGAAGGGAGCATATGAAGAGGAAATTAACAAAACGGTTGGAGAATTAAACAACACCTTTAAAGAATACGAAAGCATGATCAGTTCTGAAGAAGAAGCCACGATCTTCAAAAACATGAGGCGAGAGTGGGACTGGTACATAAAAATTCACGACCTGGTGATCCAGGCGAGCAACAAGCGGGATAATGTGTATGCGGGCACGCTTGTCGGAGGGGCTAACGACCGCTTCAACACGATCCGCGTCTACCTCGACAAGCTGGTGAAAATCAACATGGATGGCGCCATTGCCGCGAGCAATGAAGGGAGCGCCCTGTTCGAGACAAGCCGGAGAAACACGATTGCGATCAGCGCTGTGGCTGTCATTCTCGGCTTGATCATCGCCATTTTCATCAGTAACAAAATCTCGCGACCGGTCAAAAAGATGGCGTTGCTCGCCACCGAAATCGCCGAAGGCAACCTCCGGGTAGAGCAAATGAACGTGAAAAACAAGGACGAAATCGGCGACTTGGCCAACGCCTTTAACGTAATGTCCAATGGCCTGCGAACCGTTGTTCAGCAGGTGGCGACCAATACAGAGCAGGTAGCGGCATCGGCCGAGGAGCTTTTGGCCAGCTCCGAGCAGACGAGTCGAGCGACTGAGCAGATCGCGTCCACGATTCAAGAGGTAGCTTCAGGGACGGAGCAGCAAGCACAGAGTGTGCAAGAGAGCTCCAAGGCAGTGACGGAAATGTCGATCGGGGCCGAGCAGATCGCCAGCAATGCGCAGACAGTATCGACGGCAGCGGTCCAGGCATCCACGCTCTCGCAAGAAGGCAACCAGACGATCCAGGTCGCCATCAAACAAATCAATTCCATTCACAAAACGATTAGCGGGCTTGCCGAAGTGATCAAGGGCTTGGGCAATCGCTCGCAAGAGATCGGCCAAATCGTTGAGGTCATTTCCGGAATTGCCGGACAGACCAATCTGTTGGCCCTGAATGCAGCTATCGAAGCCGCGCGGGCCGGGGAGCAGGGCCGGGGCTTTGCCGTTGTCGCCGATGAAGTCCGCAAGCTCGCCGAGCAGTCCTCCAGCTCGGCACAGCAAATATCCGATCTGATCCAGGGCATTCAGGTGGAGACGCAGAAGGCCGTGTCGGCGATGAGCGTCGGCACGCGAGAAGTCGCGGAAGGATTGCAAATGGTCAATTCGGCGGGAGACGCATTTGAACAGATCCAGCAATCGATCGTCCAGGTGGCCCGGCAAATCCAGGAGGTATCGGCAGCAGCCGAGCAAATGTCGGCGAATACGGAGCACGTCGTCAACTCTATCCAGCATATCGCGCAAATCGCCGAAGAAGCCGCTTCGGGGACGCAGACGGTATCGGCATCGACAGAAGAACAGCTCGCCTCGATGGAGGAGATCTCGTCCTCGGCGAATGCACTCTCCAATATGGCGGAAGAGCTGCAAATGCTGGTGGGCAAATTTAAACTGTAAACGGCAAAGAAGCAGTCAGCGGGTCTTGCGTAAAGCAGACCCGTTTTTTGCGTGTCCGGCAATGAGCCAGCCATCCAGTCAAAGTTTTTTGGCGAAAACTGCAAGAAATCGTGAACCTTTTCGTCTCTTTAATTGTTACATATGCAGACATACCCGAAAAAGGAGGGAATCTGTTGACGGCAAAAGAGCTGTTTGAGTGCTACAAGCTGGACGTCTATCGAACCTGTTACTATATGCTGCAAAATCAACAGGATGCGGAAGACCTTTGCCAGGAAGTGTTTGTGATTGCGATCCAGCAGGATTTTCGGCGAATCGAAAAACTGAAGCCGTGGCTGTTGAGTATTACGATGAACACGTGTCGGAATTACCTCAAACGCAAAAAGCGCATCGTCTTGATGGAGTGGCTGAAGCAACTGACCGATCCGCAGCAAGTGGAAGAATCATACGAAGCGAAGGAACGTTTGAGCGAGCTGCAGCAGCTGCTGCAGAAGCTGCCGGAGCATATACGCTCGGTGATCGTGCTGAAATACTTGAACCAGTTGAAGAACGAAGAGATCGCAGCGGTGCTGGGAATTCCCGTGGGAACAGTGAAGTCGCGCTGCCACAACGGAATGCAGCAGCTGCGAAACAGTCTGCGAAGCGATTGTACCAATCGAGCCTGGGAGGGGTTACTATGAGACAGGATTCGGAGCACTATGTAGACAGCCTTTTTTCGCAGGAGCAGGTGCCGAGGCCGGATTTCGACGCGATGTGGCAAGCGATTGAACAGCGGTTGGCACAAGCGGGGCCGACGCGGGACACTCGTCCCGGATTTTCCGGCAAGCTCAAATACGGTGCCTTGGCCATCGTTTCGACATGCCTGCTCACCGTATCGATCGGCGCGTACGTATCGCCGACGTTTGCCGAATACATCAAATCACTGTTTGACCGCAAGGATGCCGATGCCGGTCTGCAAACCGCTGCACAGCAAGGCTTCTCGCAGGAAACAAAAGCAGCGGTGACCGATCAGGGTATTACGATGCAAGTGATGGAGGCCATGGCTGATCCGACAAGGCTTGTCCTGACTGTCGGCTTGACCAAAAATGGCGAGCAGATCGATGCCTCCAAGATTTTTGACAAACACTTTGCCAACAGTTACGGCTTTCTGGAGGGTGGCTTTTATGTCACCGATGCTGCCGGCAATCTGGTGGCTGAGCGGATCGATGACGTCTATTCGCATGCGCCATATGCCGACCTGGTTTTCCGCGTCAACCGGACGCTGGATACAAATGAGCTGGTCGCCCACCTGCGGATGAAGAAAATCGGGGAGACGGCAGGGGCATGGAAGCTGACCGTACCGGTCAATATGGAAAAGAGCATGATGGCCACCAAGGTCGTTCCTGTCGAGAAAACGTATAAAACCGCGCAGGGAGCGATTGTGAAGCTTAAAAACATCGTCTTTTCGCCGACAGCCACTCGGGTCGAAGTGGAAACCGACTGGACAGAGGAAGTAAAGGCAAGGGTTGCGAAGGAGCGGAGCGGCTATTTTGTCGAGAACGTGCTCTATCACATCGAGGATGAGAAAGGCAATGTGATCGCCAGCTCCAGCGACAAGGCCGACACCAGCCTGCAGCCCATCCTCAAGATCAGGGATCAGACGATCGACAGCGGCAGCAGACAGCGGTTCCACGACAACTACGTTCCGCTGCCTGCCGATCAAAAGTTGACATTCGTGCTGGAATCGATCGATCTGGCCTTTATGGAAGAGTCGGGGCCATCGGTTACATTTAACCCGCAAGACCTGGCGAAAAAACCGGCTGCGCTCACCTACAGAGGCAATACGTTTACGGTGTCCGGCTTTACGCTGGAGCAGGGCAAAGAGGCTCAGCTAGAAATGCAGGGGACGGGTGGCTCCACATACGCAGGCTCGTGGAAGCTGCTGGATGACAAGGGGAATGCGTATCAGCTGGAAAGTATGCTGGATGGCCGGATTTGGTCGGGGATCGGCGAGGATTCGACAAGCGGAAAGAGCAAGCGGACGATTTACGGGCTGGATCATGCGCCTAAGCGGCTAACGTTGAAGCTGGAGGCGATGATTGTACGGGACGATAAAGTGGATTGGCGAGTGCCTGTTAGACAATAGACAAAACAGATTGATCAACTTTATCGAAAGTAGTTCCCCCTTTTCCATTCGCGAAGTATGTGCATCTTTTGTTGGCAAACGGGTAGCAGACGCACTACGAGAGGTACCGGAGATATGAAGACGTGACAAAGCCCTCCTTCGGGTGTAGCCGGGGGAGGGCTGTTTTGTATCCTCGATCAAAGACGTACATGGCTCCGATTTCATCGATCAGCGATTCCATTTGCGTGGTCGTTGGACTTGGAGGGAGTACGGTTAGCAAAGACGAGCCAAAGATGAATCTTGACTCCCGCTTGCTTTCATGTCGCTGCTTCCGAACCACTGAGGAATGAAAATAGAAGTTATTGTCAAGATAGAATTAAGGAATCAAAGGACCGTTAGTGTCACTAATATCCCAATTTGCTTCTGAAGATGTTGTTTTGACAGAATACGATATTGAGCCCAATAATACTCTCAAACCTTCACGACAAGTAATGGCCGCTGTACCAGTAGTTGACTTTATAAGTATACGTGTACTCTATTCCAAAATTTTGCTTAGATTCCAAATTTTTTATGAAACTTTCACAATGTCGTAATGTGTTGAATAGAAATTTGGTTGAGAATTAAGTACCCTGTGATGAATAAGCCAACATTCTTTACTATTAAATTCGATATGGTGAACAGTATGATTGTGTAGCTCTTTTAAAAAAGGCTATCTTATATCTTGATGTTGATATTCAGCCAAAAGAAAAAAACCGCCATTGTACGGCGGGTTTTTCAGCTAAAGTTCTCCGTAACTGACTCTCAATGAACCTGTGTTTCCAAATTAATGACTACCTTGCCTACCACGCGACCTTCTCCAAAATACTCAAGTGCTTTTGCTGTGTCCTTTAAAGAAAACCGCCGATCGATAACTGGCGTGACCTGACCTGTTTCAATAAAGGATTTCCAAACCAACTGATCGTTATGGTTCGGTTTATGAACCAGTACCTTCACTTTCTTCTTTTCAACCCAAGCGATCGACGGTGACACCAGCAGAGCCTGAAAGATCCGAGGCAGAGAACCGCCAACCATGACATACGTGCCTCCTGATTTGAGTGCTTTCTTGATCTCGAAAATCGAACGATTCCCGACAACATCAAGGATCACGTCGTAACGCCGACCGCTGTTGGTGAAATCTTCTTTCGTATAATCCAGCACGTGATCTGCTCCGATTGAACGCAGCATTTCCAGCTTCTCAGCTCTATCCACACCAGTCACATCAACCTCAAGCAATTTGGCATATTGAATTCCAAATGTACCTACCCCGCCGCCCGCCCCATTAATCAAAACCTGATAACCTTTTGAAAGCTTCCCTTTATCACGTAATCCTTGTAAGGCTAGAACAGCCGCTTGTGGAATGGCGGCTGCCTGTTCAAAACTCAAACCTTCAGGTTTTTGCGTCAATGCTTCTTCGTTAGCGCATACGTATTCAGCAAACCCGCCCCAACCGCAACCAGAAATGTCTCCAAAAACTTCGTCCCCCTGCCTAAACTTATTGACAGCAGCGCCCACAGAGACTACCCGCCCCGCTATGTCAGCGCCTAGGGTGCGGTAACGGGGCTTGCGAAGTCCGCCAAGTCGGGTCACAAACGGTTTTCCACGTAGGAGATCCCAATCCCAGGAATTCACCGATGCAGCGTGCACTCTGATCAGCACTTCATGATCCAAAGGTTGGGGGATTTCCACTTCTTCCATTCGTAGGACATCGGGCGTTCCGTAGGTATCATACACCAGTGCCCTCATTTTACCTACCCCTTGTTTCACTTGACGACCTCCTTCCAATCCTAAACTAATGTTCATTGCATAGGTCTTTTCTAACATGGTTGAGTCCGACCATTCGCAAAATTCAATGTTACAACTCTATACGTCATGCACACATTTCTGGTTTCAGCCTAAACTATACTCGCGATCACTCAACAGTAAGTTATCCGTCGAAGCCTAGCGTTCGTATTCTTCACAGAAAACAGGCATGAGGACACCAACATGTTTTTCTTATTCGACGTTGTGTTCTCATATTCCTTGCTGTCAAGATAGCGGAACCACGCCAGGTAATGCTCCAAATATTTAGTTGCCACACCGTTGAAACGGTCCATCCACTTCTACAGACGGCTATGGTAGCTGTTGACGTTCTGGATATGGTAAACGCCTTTGACGCGCTGTTTCCCATCGGACTTGAAACGGTAATGTGCCAAACCCTTTTGATTGGCATAGGAACTGAACGTGCGCCAGGAATCCGTGCAAAGCACGTTGGAGTTCGATAGGTGAGACCCAATTGCTTCATCCAATTTCGTAGTACGAATGCGTCCACGCCCAAGTACGCCAGAGAAGGTCATTTTCTGACGGTCTCGGGCGACCAGTACGCAGACTTGGTCATTACTGATGCCACGGTGCTTCGCTTTACCGCCGCGCTTGCGCGGCTTGCGTTCGGTAATATTCCGCCTGCCCTTTTCCGAGTACAGGAAGTAGGTTTCGTCCATTTCGACTATACCTTGGAATGTTTCGGTCGGAACCTGTTTAAGCGCAGCGAGAATCTTATGGCGCCAGTAAAAGAGGGTCACGAATGAAAATATGCGAATGGTATAGTCCGTTCTTTTTTTGTCCCACCGACTTCGGTTACGCTAGGAAAAAACGAGATCCAAGAGGAGAGGGGAGCATGAAAATACCGGCGATTCACCCGCTTCGGCTCGTCGCGATCGTGCTGATTGCCATGATTGTCGCCTATGGTTCGTACATGTATTGGAAGCCACAGACATTTGCTTATGCCAAGCTGCGCGATGGCGTCGTTTTGGAGGGGGGAGCTGCGCTGAAGGCAGAGTACGTCGAGCGGGCATCTCTGGCCACTGGCGGGCTTTTGTCAGGGGAGCGCTCTCCAATTCCCGGGTTAATTCCGTACAGCCAAATCGCAGCGTACATCAATATGCCTGTCTCAAGACGATTGAGTGGCGGTGTGCCCTTGCTCAGTGCCGATCTGATGGGAAAGGAGAGCGAAGGGATGAGCAGTGTGCTGGGTCAGGGGATGACAGGAATGAGCATACCGGTGGACAACATCGTCGGCGTGACCCCGTACCTGACGATTGGGGATCGCGTTCATCTGTACACCTCTTTTGAGGACGATGCAGGGGCACATACGGGCTTGCTGCTGCGGGAAATGCCTGTGATTGCGCTGCAAAGAGAGCAGGAAGCGGATCTCCCCAGGCTGGTAGCGGTCACGATTGAACTGACGATGGATGAGGCAGTGTTGCTGACACATGCCCTTCACTACGGAAAAATCCACTTGGGCAAGGCTGCGACAACTGATCAGAAAGGACCGGGGATCGGCGATGCGGCCTTTGCAAAAGCACTGATGAATACGAAAAAACGATGGAGTGATAGTGGGGATGAGCAAAGATGACAGGAAATGCTAAGCGGGTTCTACTGATCGACGATGACGTACTGGCCGTCACCGAGCTAAGACAGAAGCTGCTGTCCAGTCAGCAGATACACATATGCGGAGAGGTTTCACGGGTGGAGGACCTCTGGCAAGTCATCCACGGTTCACAGCCTGACGTGATCGTCGTAGGGAGTTTACAAGGAATGGAGATCGGCGTTTTGTGCCAGCAAATCCGTTTTTACTGTCCGCATGTAACCTTTATTGCCGCGTGCTCGGCGAGAGAGATGCACTGGGAGCCGTTTTTGCGCAATTTGGGCATTTGGATCATTGCCAAACCGGTCCTTCCGTCGCAGTTGGAGATGCTTTGTGCACAAATTGCACCTGCGAATTATCTGGCGATGACAGGGGCGTCCTTCCCGCCACCGGAAATCCCGGCAATCGCTGAACGCCAGGAACCGCCATACGCACCGAAGCCCAACAGCTCGCAATACCTGATAACGGTATACGGGCCAAAAGGCGGTGTGGGGAAAACCTTTCTATCGCGCGAATTGGCCATTTACTTTGCGCTCGGGAAAAAGGAGGGTCGGCCGCTAAAAGTGCTTGCCGTCGACTTTAATCTCGATTTGGGCACGTTTGCCACGTCGCTTAATTTACCGCGGACGCCGAACCTGTTTACGTGGGTACAGGCGATCGACGAGCAGCTGATGACCGTCATTGAACGGGAAGGCAAACAGGCCGGCTCGCTCAGTCATGGCGAGTGGCAGGAGTACAGCAGCGCACTGCGATTTGCTCCCGAAGACGTCAAGCGCTACATTGTCACGCATGAACAATCCGGGTTGCACGTGCTGACCTCACCGCGCGAAATCAGGCAGAGCTTTGAGATAAAAGATTACCATCTGTACGTCATGCTGGAGACGTTAAAGCTGAGTGACTATGACGTGATCCTGATCGATACGGCTCCCGATACGTCAGATGCAACCATCCAGGCGCTGTTTTTTGCCCACAAAGTGGTCATGGTCGGCAATCCGGTAGTAGATGCAATTGAAAATATCCAGCGCATGTTAAAGCTGCTGCGGGAAGCAGAGTACCCAGAGGAGCGCATCCAGATTTGCATCAACCGACTGCAACGCAAAGAAATGTTTACTGTGGAAGAAATGCGCGCTTATTTTCAGCTTCACCCGAGTAAAACCGTCCATACGGTGCCAGATGACAGTGAAGTGAAGCGCTCGATCAATTCGGGTGTCCCACTGATGCTGCATCCAGGGAAAATCGCTGCCAAGACTGCGATTGAATCACTTGCCAATGCCCTGATCCCGCTTGCCGTCGGACAAGAAACTCACGCAGACAAGCAAAAAGGCAAGTCGCGACAGTCGCTGTTTCAGTGGTTGAGAAAATAGAAGGGTGGAGATGGGAGTGTTTAACCGAAATCGATTGCTCGGACTGGAGCAACCGCCTGCGTCCATGCTGGAGGACCTGCGAAATGCGGGTAGACAGACACTGCGGGCGAAGCAAATGATTGGCACCAGCGATACGGAAAACGTCCGGTCGTTTCTCGACCAGGAGCAAATTGCTTTGGCGGAAATTGAAGCGAATGTAAAAATGCAGATCGTCGAAAAGTACGGGAAAAGGCTGTGGGAGGACAAGGACAACAGCGTGTTTCTCGAGGAATTGACACGGGATATACGGCTTCTCCTGGAAATGAAGGCGCCGATCAAAAACAACCACCTGGAGCAAGTCGTTCAAAAGCTGCTTCACGAGCTGGTGGGATGGGGGCCATTGGATCAATTGCTAGAGGACCCGGACATTACAGAGATTCTGTTTCATCGCTACGACAAGCTGGTCGTGGAACGAAAAAGCCTAGGTCGGCTGGAGGAATATCCGACCAAAGTGTTTCGCGATGAAGACGAGCTGCTGCGCTTAATTGAGCAAATTGCCGCTTCCATGGGCCGAGAGTTCAATGAAACGAAAGCCGAGCTGAACACGCAGCTGCCGGATGGCTCGCGGATTGCCGCTACGCATCGGTCGATTTCGCCCGACGGCCATATGCTGACGATTCGGAAGCATCGCGATTTGCTAACGCGAACAGAGTATTTGCAATACGGCTCGATATGTGAACCAGTTTTGCAATTTTTGCAGTGGGCCGTCGGGCTCTCTCGGGCATCCGGAATTGTCAGTGGCGGTACAGGATCGGGTAAAACGCATCTGCTTAATTTAATCTCCACGTTCATACCGGAAAATCTGAGCGTGATTACGATTGAAGACGTGCTGGAGATGAAGTTTCAGCACCCGTTTGTCCGACGGTTTCTGGCCAAACCGGCCAACCATGAGGGAAAGGGCGGCTATTCCATTCGCGACTGTGTACGTCTTTCGTTGCGCAAGCGCCCAGATGTGATCATTGTTGGGGAAACCCGCGGCGGAGAGATTATCGATATTCTTTGGGCGATGAATACCGACCACCCCGGAAGCTGGAGCACTGCACATGCAAACTCACCGCGTGCTTTGATTGACTCGACGCTGCCGATTTTATTCGGCAAGGCCGATGAAAGCTACAGCAGCTCGGAGCGGAATTTGATGATCGGCTCGGCGATTCAGCTCATCGTACAAGTGAAGCGCTTTGAAGAGGATGGCAGCCGGAAGGTTGTCGCCATTACCGAAGTAATTGGCACAGGGGAGTCACATGAGGAGCGAATCAAACGGGTTTGCAACGTCAGGCAGGTCATACCCAATCGCGTCTACCTGCAGGATATTTACACATATGAACCAACCGGAATAGTAAATGGGCGGATTGTAGGGCAGTACAGATGGACCGGATACAAGCCGGAACGCATGGTCCGCAAATGGTTGGCAAAAGGGGTGCAGCAGGAGGAAATCGATCGGGTATTTTTTACGACTCCAATTGTAATGTAAGGGGGGGAGCGAGGTGAATGATTCACTTTTGCCATCTTTTGTTTCCATGCTGCTCGGTATTTGCCTGATTGTTCTGCTACTGCCCGACAGGCTGTTGCATTTGCGCAGGGAACATCTCGAGCACGTGGTGACGAAGCAAATCGTACAGGGACGATTGACGTGGTCGGACAAGCTGCAGCAGCGCCTGGATAAACATCAGACCGGATTTGTCGTCAGCCAGTATCTTTTGCTTACGGGGTGTTTTGGCGGGGCTGCCTACATGGTGAGTCAAGCCGTCCTGCAGATTTGGTGGCTTGCGTTGCCTACAGTGCTTACTGGTGTGATCTGCAGCGAGCGGTTAATCAATCTCCGCAGCGAGAAAAGAAAGCAGCGCTTTGAAGAGGGCAATATCAGGGCAATGCGAATTATGGCCAGTTCGTTGCGGACATCCCCTTCGTATCTTCACGCGTTTGAACAAGTGGCTGCCAGTCCATTTGTCCACAAGTCGATTGCTGCAGAGTATAGCCGCGTCGTAGAATTGCTGCGGGGCCAAGTCCCTCTCGAGCGGGCGATGAATTATTTTTACCAACGAACCGGTTCAGATGATATCGCCTATCTCGCTACGATTGTTCAAGTCCAGCGCGAACTGGGCGGAGACATGGCGAAGACGCTCGATCAGGCTGCATCGGCCATGTTGCGACGAAAGCAGCTTACCCGCAAGCAGAGGGCTGCCCTGTCCCAAATTCTCGCCCAAGTCAATCTGATGACGGCCATGCCGTTTCTGTTTGCCATTGCGCTCTACGCAAACAATCCCCATCACTTTGATCCCCTGCTGGAATCACTCGGTGGACGAGTGGCAATCCTTGGCGCTTTTTTTTCTGTTCTGGCTGGCGGGGAACTGATTCGCTACATCGCTTTGAAGCAGATGCGCAGAGGAGGGTGACATGGAGGTTATCGCTTCGATTCTCACCGCTGTGGCAATTTTATTGTATTTACTTCCGAGCAGCTTTGTCGCAAAGGGAACAATGTCCCACGGGATGCTGTTCGACCGGATTGAAGTGGAACAGAAAACGCTCTTCCAGATGACGTTTTCCCGGGCGAAACGAGGTCTGCCGGGGCTTGCCTACCTGCAGAAAAACAAAAAGGCAGCAGAAAAGCTGGCGAGAATGCTCGGCGTAGAACGGGAAAAAGTCTCCGTCAGTCTGCAGCGTCTGCGCTGGACTGTCAGCATCGAGGAAGTATTGTTGGCAAAGGTGGTCGGGGCTGGTTTTGTCTGCCTGAGTCTCATCTATGTTCTCATTTTGATGAGAACAGGCCGCTCATTATCGACGTTCCAACTCATTCCGGTAGTAGCCGCAATCCTGATCTTTTTGCTTCCGACGTACTTGATTGAGCGCGCGGATAAACAAGCCAAAGAGGAGATTAGAATCCAGATTCCGATTTTTTTTGGCATCGTTCAATCATTGGTTGAAGCAGGAATGCCTATTCATGCTGCCGTACGCGCTACGGCTAGACGGTATCAGACAAGGCTGGGGAGAGAGATCGCCTTGCTTGAGGTGGATGAGAAACGCTTCGGGAACTGGCGCAAGGCTTTGGAGGAGCTGGCCTATCGCTGGGACGTTGATGCATTTGTGTCGATTGTAATGGAGATCAACGAAGCCTTGACCAAAGGCGTAAGCATTGCGCCGATGCTGGCGGTTCAGGTGGAAGAGCAAATAAAGCAGCAGGAGGATGAAGCGGCCAGTCAGACCAATCGCTTGCAGGTTCGGCTGATACCACTGCTGGTTGTGTTCATGGGCGTGCCCTTGATGTTTTTGGTGATGGGGCCGGCATTTCTCGGCATCGGGCAAAATTTATAGCAGAATATTTTGCGTGGGCCTCTGTCTTTTGGCAATGTAAAAGTATCAAACAAAGGAGGGGTTACCATGGAACAAGTTTTGTCGTATGCACGTCGGTTTGTCAAGGAAGAGGACGCGGTAACGATTGTCGAAATGGTCATTATCGTGGCAGTTGTACTGATTGCTGTCATTCCTGCGTTGGTCAGTTTAGGGGAAACGGAGAATAGCAAGCTCGAGCAGTTAAAAGACGGATTAGGCAAGTGAGCCAATATGCCGTTTTCAGTTTGTTATGTGCAGCGGCATGGTCTGATTGGAAGTGCAGAAAAGTAGCGAATAGATTGTTATTCCCGGCAATGCTGCTCGGACTGTTTTACCAATGGACCATCGGACAAGGATGGCAAGCCATAACCGGACTTGTGTGCGGGTTTGCCATCACGTTTGTCCCTGTCTTGTTGCGAGGGATGGGCATGGGCGATCAAAAGCTGTTGATGGCTGTTGGTGCCTGGACGAGCTTTACTGAAGTGTACCAATTGTTTTTGTTATCGGTTGCAGCGAGTGTCGTGGTCGTATGTTCTTCACCGGTACGTATAGCGTTGCTGCTGCAAAACCTGCGATTATTGCTGGTCGGCTGGAAGGGACATCGAGAGCTTTGGTTTCCCAGTCTGTCAAAATCCGCTTTGACAATTCCTTATGCAGTCTACGTGCTTGCCGGATTTGTGGCGATGCGTGTGGGAGAACAGCTATGGCGTTGAAGCGATTGGTAAAAGAGGAAAAGGGCAGCCAGCTCGTGGAGTTTATTCTCGTCTTCCCTTTCATTTGGATTCTGCTCATGTTCTGTATGGATCAATTTACAATGATGTACAACAAGCAAAAAGCTTTGGCGGCAGCGTACGAAGCGGGCAGAATTGCCGCGGTACAGCCAAATTACGGATTAGCCAAATACCACGCGAAGCAGCGGGGAGGCAAAGAACTGGAACAGGCCATGGGGGTAACAGAGAGCGATGTGCTCATTCGCCTGGAGAAACGATGGGGTAAAGGGGAGCACTTGGAAGCAATTGCTACGCTATCATTTACCCTGCCAGCTACAGGCGAGCAGATGACGTTGAAAGAATCGTATTTCATGATGATTGAAAATTCCGAGCAGTGAAGGAGGAGGGCTGGTTTTTGTTAACCGCTTGAAGGAAGAGCAAGGTACGATCCTGCTGCAAACGCTTTTTATCATGATCTGCCTGTTCGGTTTTCTCGGATTGCTGCTATTTATGGAGCAGGCGTCGCTGATGAAAATGCAAGTCCAGCAAACAGCAGACGTCATAACGAAAGGCGCGCGTGCTGCAGGTTCTGCAGAATATACCGATTCCATGGGAACCACGCATAAACTGCTCGTAGCGACCGACAGGGAAGCGGCACAGCGTAAGTTAAACATAGTTCGCGGGGCAAGAGAAGAAGCGGATATTCTCTATTCGCTGAACAAAAAAACGCTGCAAACTTCGGCAGAGAGCGTATCGGTTGTGCACCAAAAGGGAGAACAGCGTTCGCTTTACGATCAAGGAATCTATCATCTTGCGCTGACCGTGGAGAAACGGGCAGCGCTCGTCTGGGATTCGTTTTTAATGACGATCCGTCGAACCTCGCAGTCGGGAGTCTATTAATTTCCGGCGTCGAGCAGGTACTGGCCGAAATTATTTTTGTCCCAAATCGACATGGTAGGGTAGGAATATACCAGTTGAGGGACAGGAGTGGAGCCACATGCCTTCTCAAATTATCGAACGATATAAACGGATTCTCAAAGGTGAGCAGAAGCGATTTTCACCATATGAATTTGAAGATATTGCTTACCGGAAGAAAAAGATTCAGCTCGTCCTGCGATATGCTATCGAGCAAGTAAAGCAGTGGTCACCTGAGCAAGCGAGAAGATCATTAAATGAAAAAGATGTACGGGAGTTGAAGCTGCATCTCGTCAAAGAATTTGTCGAACCGCCAATTGAAGCGAAAGCGACTGATGTTTACTACCTTGTCGATTATGCTTATCCGTATCTGCCGAGGCCAACTGAGTACGAAAAAGTGCTCTGGGTCTATCGGGAAGTACTAGAAGGGAAACGCAAGCACTTTCCACCCCATTATTTTCTCAGTGCCAAGGGGGAGGAACGAGCGAAAATCTGCTTTGAATATTTATGGAAGGAAATCTTGCAGCAAAACAGCATTCAAAGAATTCCCGAAATATTCAAAAAGAACGATGAAGCATATGATCTGTTGCGTAAATATAAGCTAAAAATTATCGTAGACACGTTGTATTTTTCGCCATTCGACATGGCTACGGAGATGTACCCGGAACTGGCAGATCCCAGCCTGTGGTCCGATGCAGAGTGACAAGGAAGATAAAATCGCAAAAGGAAAAAAATTTGCGTAGGCCTCTGTCTTTTTTTACAGTTAAGTCAGTTTCATAGGCTTATAAGCAAATGAAACGGCCGTTACTTAACTGGTGGGCAAAGGAGGAGTTGCGCATGGCAACAGTAGGGACTCACCAAGAACAGTCCACAGGTGTGGAAGTGCTTTTGGGGCAGAAGGTTAGTTACCAGAAGCACAAACCAGGCGCCAATCTCTCAGTGGAGAGATTGGACCGAGAGGAGGTTATCCAAATCGATTCTGTCAATCGCTTTGGAAACCGAATCGTAGTAAATGACGGTGCCATTGTAATGGAAGATGTTCCAGCCGTCATGATGCGCGGAGGAAGAGTAGCCTTCCTGCTGCCGACTGGAGAAGAACTCTATCTCACGATGGAGTAACTCTCTGGGCCATTCCCACCCTGCACAGTTGTGTGCAGGGTGGGTCTAAATGATTTTTTATCGAAAATTGCTGTAATGTTTTGTTGACGGAGGACGAATTGTATAGCAAAATGTTTATAATTGTTAAAAAATATAAAAAAAGGGAGGATATGTAAATGTTTGTTCGCAACTCATTTGAATTGGTTAGTCGATGCTATGAAAATGCCCAGCGGCTGCTGGACGAAGAAAGTTTAAAGGAAGCGTTTATACAATACGTCTTTGGAGAGTATCAGCAGGAAATCTTGCAGCATTACGATCAGGAAGTATTTTACGAACATCTGAACAGCATACAGCTTGCAAATTGCCGGAAAGATTTCGATATAGCGGTAGAACGCTGGTACAACCTTCATTATGGCAGTGTTCTGTCGGAAGGAATCTACCATGATGATCTGTTCTCTCTAGTAAAGGAGGTAATAACCACGTACAACACAACGTCTCGAGACCATCTGATCAGCAGCTTTACAGGATTTCTGACGTCGCCAAAAGGGCTCATGGCCAGGTGGATGCAAGAGACGAAGCGATCAGTATCAGCATATTTTCAATACGTAACGAAACTAGGGATTCACAGCTACACAGACATCGAGGCATTAATCGATATCTGGCTGATCGAGAATCCGGCAACCTTTGATAAAACCCAGCAAGAGTATTACGCCAAACCATCTCGAAGAGGGAGACCGAACAATATCGAATTGACAAGATTAATGGAACAGGCACACGAAGTAAAGCCAGTTCTGGCCCCTGAGGATAAAGAGAGAATCCGAAAAATTTACTACTACCATCGAAAAACCCTTTCCTCCATTGCCATGCTCGAAAAATTTCGCAAGTACGTGTTGATGAAAGCAAATCCGCTAAAAGCCAAAAAGCTCCCTTCTGCGTCCGACTCCATACAAGTAGGCTGAATACATGTTCCAGCACCTTCAGAAGTTTGTTACTACCTTCCGCGAACTAGAGAAAAAAGAACCGTTACGATCCCAAGAGGAAGAAGAACAGTGGAAGCAGCTCAAAGAAAAATTATCTGCTGCGGAAGTTCATGCGGTCGTTGAGCATCAGCAGTATATGAAATCGATCGCTGTCGCTAGTTTATACCCACGTGTAGGAGCGAGTTTCATAGCTAGCAATTTTGCTTTTTACGAAGCGGCACGATCGATACGGACAACCCTATGCGAGAATCCAATCGAGCAATCATACTTTTACTTTGCACTCGACTGTGAACGGCGGAAGCCCGTTTCAAGAAACAATGAAAAAATTATGTGGCTGATGAACCAAAGCTTGCAAATAAAGGTCACTCCACCTTATGAAAGTCAAGTTTACTCACAGGCGGAAGCAATGAACTGGTTTTTCACAAATCAAAAACATTGCAGCTTCTTTATACTTGATTTCTCATCGCATTGGAGGGGAGAACTTGCATCGTGGTTGTTCGAAATGGTCGACCAGATTTGGTTTGTGATCGATCCGGATTTTCCGCGACTGTCACAAACGATTTTTGCGGAAGAAGCCCCGGAGAACTGGAAAAAGAATCTCCACAAGATCTCAATCATCGCCAACAAATGGAACGAGGATGTGGCTGCCCGAGGTGTCATAAAGAGAATCGAAGGTACTCTTTCACAGTGGGATGAGCAAAATAAGCTTAAAGTAGGGGCTTCAGTTCCGCGTATTGACGCCAATAAGCTAAGCAGGGCGCAATTGGCAGCACGTATCTTTCTGGAGATGTATCCTGACGAAGGTGAGTTTTTGGATCAATTGTCTCACTTGGAAAAAGGAAGGGTTTTATGAAAAAACAGACGCTGCTTGTCATTGGGACTATCTCGTTGATATTGGCGGGGATTTGCTTCTACTCGGCTACGAAATATTTAGACGATCTGGCGCAAGAGCGATTGTATGCGCCTGTAGTGAAAGTTGCAGATGGTAAGGAACTTTCGCCTTTCCAACCAATCACACGAGATGATGTCGTCGTCATACAAGAGAAAAAAGATGCGATGCTGCCTGGTTCAATTGCTTCGTTAGATGAGGTGCTTGGTAAACGCAGCATTCAGACGATTTTTTCCGGGGAACAGGTACTAGCGCAAAAGCTGACAGACGGCTATCTCTTGCCGGAAACCGGGCAAGCAAGATATGAATTTCCCCTTTCCCTGATGATGCCGGTTACAGAGGTGCGGAGGGGCGACGACGTGAAAGTGTGGGTAAAGTATAAAAACAGCCATGAGCTTGCTACACTTCCTGCGCCAGCACACTTTACAAAAAGTAACGATGCGGCTGATTTATTGTTTGAAAGCCAGTTGGCTACGGTAAAAGACAGCAGCGGGATTGAGATTTATACGTTAAAACCAAGCATACTGCCTCAAGCAGATCAGGTTGAAAACCCGTTTTTCCATGCATCAAAAGCTCAAAATCTGACCGATACGGAACGACGTGTACGCGATTATCGGGCACAACCGTCCGCTCTGCCAGCGTTCGTGGGCTTTAATTTAACAGACCAGCAGTTTTTGATTTTAACTGAGGCAATCAATTACGGCACGATTCAAATTGGACATTATTTTAGTCGATAGGAATTTATAAAAATTCCTATCGACATAAGTGGTCGGCTATACGAACGTCCTGTGGCATCGCCGACCCCTCGCACATCCTGATCATCGCAACTATGTCTCCAACCAAGACTTGGCGTAGCCAATGTGTCTAACAGTAGAGGAGGGAAGAATCCTGTGAAAGCTTTGATTTGCTACCCCATGAAGTCTTTGGTAGGCGCTTTTATGCCTGAAAGATGTGATGCTCTGACAGTAGAAAAAGAAACCGAGCTTTCCCAAATGACCACCATCTATCAGCCGGATGTCGCCGTGCTTTTTTCGGAGTATTTTTCCAGTCAAGTGTGGGAGTGGCTGCCTCAATCCTTGTCAATGTTTTCTGAACACGTAGTGAAAATTATCATACCGCTGCACCGTGATGAACGGTTAGTTAAAAAAATTGTGAGTGAGTCACACACAATCAATACATACGTGCTCTCGGCAAGCCTTACTTATGTTGAGATAAAGAAGCAGCTGGAGGTAATTCTGGGGTTGGGATCGTCTCATCCAGAGACGACGAACAGCAGTGAGCAAGCAGGGAGCGGGAAAGTATTCAATCTGTTGAGTTACGGTTCCGCTGGTGTTACCACCTTTTGCATCAATTACCCAGTATTGCTTGCCAAAAGCAGCAAGCAAAAACAAATTGCGGTTATCGACATGAATACGGTTAAGCCTGATCTCAGCAGATTTTTTGGCTTGCATGAGCACCAGCTATCCCTGTTTCGGCCCGACCTTTTAGACTTGAGGACCGCTGAGAAAAGAAATTGGAAAATACCCTTCAAGCAGAGCAAAGCAGTGAAAAACCTGTTTTATTCTAGCGGTACGAGTAAATGGAAGAGCTATGAGATTTCTAACCTGGTACATGTTTTGCGAAAAAGCTTTGATTATGTTTATCTCGACTGGGGGTACTGCTTTCCCGAGACGGAGGCTTTGCTGCGGATCGTAAAAGAGGCCGACTACAATGTTTTTTTTGCTCGGGCAGACCCATTCAGTATTGAGAGCGCACATGAATGGGTGGGCAAATGGAAGGCGCAAGGAGTGAATCATCAGCTTCTCGTAAGCCATTTTGACCGCGAGGCGATGAGCAAGCACCACATCCGAGAAAGCCTGCACGAGTATGGGATTCTCCCCAGGGTACCGGAAAACAGGATTATTCATTCACACCAGCAAAAAAGCGTGCTTGTCGATGAGCTGTTTCCGCCAAAACAATATTTGCAAAGCTTGCTCGAGATGGTCGACAGTGAGAAGAGCATAAAAGGGGTCACCCTATGTTAACGCAGGAACTGAAACGAAAATGGACAGCGGCCGAGATCCATACATTTGATGATATTAAGCAAGCCGCACGGGATTATTTGAATCATTATGGGCAGTCAAGAGAAGCCAAGGTGGAAATGCAAAATATATTAGCCCGGGCAGAGCATGGCGATCGAGTTAGCCACAGTCACATTACGCTGCGCTTGCAGCACTATTTTGAAGAAGTGCTGAGAAGGCCTGTGACAGAATCGATTTTTCCACATGTTAATCCGTATGAAGCAATAACTTTTTCTACGTATGGTTGGGGCATTTTAGACGTTGTTTTGCACTTGTCGCCATTTGTAGAAGAAGTGCGCATAACTGCAGACAAGCAGGTTGCTTATCTGGAAGGAGGTGTTAAAAAATTTCTCTCCTACCGGCCAAGCTGGCAAGAAGTTGAAACCTTGCAACAAAAGCTAACGAACGCAGCGGGTTTATTCTTTAACGAAAAGAAGCCCAGGCTTAGTGCGTATTTGGAAAGCTTGAAGGCTCGGCTGACCATGTTTACTTTTCCGTATTCGAGGTATCCGACCATCATTGTCAGGAGATTTACGACCGTTTCCTTCTCATTGGACAGTTTGCGGCTGCAATCGTTGCCGACTTTTGACGAAAAGGTGCAGCTGCTGATTGAGCAACAAGTATACGGCAGAGCGAATGTACTCGTAATTGGACCGATGGCAGCAGGGAAAACAACCCTAATGATCTGTATGTTGAAGCTGAAGAATCCGCGTACAGAGTATGTAACCATTTACGAAAGTGAACATGAAATGCGGTTTGCTGATGTCTGGCCGGGAGAAGTAATTGAATTGCAAAATGTAGAAGAAATCGGCATTGACTTGGCCAGTAGTTTTAAGGATATTTACCGCTCAACTGCTAATACGGTGCTCATCGGGGAAATCAGAGAGCCTATCGAGGCCTACCACTTTATTAATGCCGGTATACGGGGTACTGACGCTACCATTGCTGCGCTGCATGAGCGCTTCCCGGACAAGGCGCTTAATGATCTGACCGATTTGGTATATCAATACGGCGGGCGAAGCATTGAGTTAACCCAGGAGAGAATTAGTCGTGCAGTAAACTTTGTAAACTCGCTGAAATACCGAAATAACGGTCACAGGTTCATTGATGCGATTCAGACGACACAATGGAATGCACAGATGAATCGAGTAGAGTCGATTCCCTTGGTTTATCGCAATGTGGCGACTGGCGAATACGAATGGACGGGCAGGCAGCTAGCCGGTGATCTGGTCGAGTACATGTGCCATATGGGGGAAGCGGATCTTCACGTGTTAAAGGAACTGGGCATTACAGATATAGGGAGGCAGCTATGAAGAACATACTGCTTATACCAATGTCATTGTGCCTCATGGTTAGCTTTATGTTTTTGGGGATATTTATCAGTAAGAATTGGTCGGGTCCCAAAGTTTTTTACCCAAAGACACTGTCAGTATTACGAGAGAAAATGCTGCGGGATAACAACGGAAGGTATGTGTACCAGCGTTTTGAAACATGGTGCAGCGTTGTAGGGGGACAGATGACGCCGGAGGATTATCTGGTCGTTTCCCTCATTGGGGCAGTGGTAAGCTTCTCGATTGGACTATTAGTCGGAAATATTACTATCTCCATAAGTCTGTTTTTACTATTTTTACTTTCGCCATCACTCATTTTGTACGCAAGGTATATGATCCGCGTCAATAAAATGATCAAGTCGTTTGGTCATTTTGTTGACCTGTTTGCAAGGCATTACAGTACGAGAAAAAACATCGTACTGGCATTTCGCGATATGGCGGGAGAGTGCCCAAAAGAACTGTATGATGAGCTGATCGTCCTGAATAATAAGTTGACAGACGGCGGGAACTCTTTGCACGCCATCGAAAGCTTCGCCGACAGATTGAACCACGTCTGGGCGTATGATTTTGCAATGTATATCAGCAGCGGGCTCGAAGGAGAAACAGAGGACATTCAAT
Organism: uncultured Brevibacillus sp.; assembly: GCA_946402065.1. Lineage (GTDB taxonomy): Bacteria > Bacillota > Bacilli > Brevibacillales > Brevibacillaceae > Brevibacillus_D. The sequence continues at coordinate 50,623 of CAMIVR010000007.1, forward strand.
CAGCACTGAATCGGTTAACAGGTGAAATGTTTGTCCATCAAGACGAGCGTGAGGAGCGTCAAAGTGAAATCTATAGTATATGGATTAGCTTGATCATTGTCATCGTCATATGCATCTTGTTAATTCCGTACAATCAAACGTTGATGAAAGAATCGTATCGTTTGTACTTTTTTACTCCTGACGGACAAGCGTTGCTTTCGATCGCTGCTACAGTCTGGTTTCTATCTGTATTGGTGGCATTTATTTGGGGAAAGAGGCACATGTAGATGATCACGATCCGTTATTTACTGTTGCTGTGCGGTTCGCTTTGTCTGTTTGTAACGTTTTTTGCAATTTGTATGAACCTGGCGAGAAAGCTGCCGAAAAAGCTGTTTTTTCCTAAAACGCTGTGGAAAGCATGGAGCCAGGCCGTTGCGAAAAATGGTGGGGAAGGCTGGGACCGACTGTTAAAAGCAGCGGGACACCCGTTTCATTGGGGGCAAATCGAGTGGGTATCCTTGCAGTGGCTTATCGGCTTCGTCATTCTCGTCGTCATCTTGATTGTGACGCTGGTCAAGCGCGAAGGGGCATTTCCGTTTTTCAGCATTATCCTGCTTCCCACGATCGGTTATTTCCTGCCCTATTGCTTCTTAAGGTGGTGGAGCAATTATCGCGAAGAGGTGCTAAGCGTCGACATTGCCAGATTTATTAACCGCTACGTGAATTTACTTGAAAATCAGGTGCCGGGATATCTTGCGATGGAGAAAGCCGCCCGGCCCACACGGATGTTGAAACATTACCTGCCGACGTTGTCCGAATGGAACAAGGACCGACTTGTCGCCTTGGAAACGTTCAAGAACCAGTTGGGCGTGGATGATGCCGTCATTCTCGTTTCCAATATTCGTACGATTGAGCAGCTGCCCAGTGAATTGGTGGGAGTAACCATGCAGCGCTTGGAGTGGACAGTGGACAATCGCCGCATGTTCCGGCATCGCAAAAAAATAAAATCACTTGGCATCGCCTACAGCATCATTGTTTATCCTACGTTTTACATTGGGTTAATCGTGGCGATGTTCCCGTGGTACAAGCTGCTAAGTGAGATTTTGGAAAGGTATTTGATGTAGAGAGGATAGTAGCCAATGACTAAGCTTCTCGCAATTTTTGCCTGCTTGATATTTACCCTGGGAATCATCGTTGCCTGTATGGGTGAGATTAATCAAGCGATTGTCAAGAAGGATGGCCTGCGTGGCAAATCAATGCAGTGGATTGAACAAGCAATTCCAACAAAAAAGTAGGGAGTGGGCATAGCATGTCAAAAATGTTCTTTATCTTTTTAGCGTGTGTCATGGTTCTGGGCATTGGGGTAAGCTCTTACGGAAACGAGCTGTCGCCATCGGCTACTACAGCAGCAGAAAAGATCAACAACTCTGTTAGTTCATTAAATTACGATTCGACAAATGAAACGATTACGTTTAAAAATCACTCCGGGAATCCGTATACGAATCCCTCTCGCTAAAATGAGTCATTTGTTAAGTTTTTTAGTCATTGTCGCATTCACGGGCATTGTATGTTCCTCACTGTGGGGTTCTGGTGTGGAAGAAAAATTGGCAGGAGGGCAAGAAGCTCGAATGCATAAGGTTACAACGGTTATTTTCCATTAACACTGACCATAAACGTATCATCTGGAATGTCGAGTACTTTGTCTGACCAATTACGGACATGCCTGCAACAATGGGCTTCCAGTCTTTGATCGCCCTACCTTTGCCAAAGGTAGGGATAAGTACCTCTTTCAACGAAATCCGGGGAGCAACCGATGATTAAATTAAAAGTTTTTCTGATCTGCCTCAGCGTTCTGTTACTCGTGTTTGCTGCAATTACGTGTATGGAAACCTATTCGCTGGAGCGAGCCATTGCCAGAGGGTTCTTTTCTGATATGTTGGATGATATGCAGGATATCGGGTACTTGGACAACCATTTGCGTGACTACTACAGAGAGAAGATGCAAGCGCTTGGATGGGAAAGTGAAACGGGGGATTTTTTTGCAGGGACAAAGCCCCTGGTACAAGGTGAGCGAGCTCGAAAGGAGCGGAACGAGACCATAACGTTCATGCTTTCCGTACGGCCATCACGAGTGTCGCAATGGCTGCACATACTTACAACGGGCGATTCCGTCTTTCGCTTTTCCGGGACGCGCCCTTCCGAATATTTTGACCAAGGGTGGTAAGGGTGAATAAACTAATCTCTGTCTTGGCACTGACGGTGATTGTTCTCCCACTGACAATTTCCGTTCTCTTTCAGGGACCGGACAATTTGCTGGACAGTGTCAATCTCTTTTTTAGCAGACTGCTAGAGGAAGCAAACAGGTTTGGGACGGTCTGATGGGACAACTGATCACTACGATTGTCTGTGTTCTGGTCCTGTTGATCGTGCCGTTGGGAGTTGTCCAAGTTCATACAGTCATGCAGATGCGCAGCGAATTGCTTGAGCTCAGTTTTTCTACTGCCAAATTCATTAGCAATCGCGGTGGCACAAGCAGTGATGAGGTTCTTCTCGCCACAAAAGCGTTTATTCGCGATGAGTTGTCGCATAAAGCGTACCGGCTGGAAGAAAAGGATGTGCAGCTGGAGCTGGTTCGCACAAAAGCGCATGACAGTACACTCTGGAGCCATGAAGATGTCTTTCAGCTCAAGATGGAAATTCCTTATCCCGTTCTGACTACGCTGTTTTCCGAATGGCAGCATCCGATTGCCGTCAAGCGGACGGGAAGTATTAATACCATGGATTACGATTTGCGGTAAGGAGGGGACAGATACGGGTGTCAATCTGCTAACAATCTCGACAGCGCTGTTCTTTCTCTTCATGGGACTGCTCGTTTTCGATGCTGATTTAACGATGCAGAAAAAACAAGAGGTCAAAGCTTTACTGGAGCTGGCTAATCATGAGGCCACCTGGGCCGTTGACCAGGCGATGAAAACAGAAGGCATCATTGAATTGACCGAGTCAGAAGCGATTAGCCGCTTCGCGCAAAGAATGGCTGACAACGGCGGATATCGGCAAGAAAACAACGCTTTTATCCCGGGAAAATCGAGTGTCACGACTGATCCGCTTGCGTTCCTTCATTATTACATTGATTTTCAGCAATGGCGCAAAGATACTCAACTGTCCCTGCGCTTTACAGGGGAGAAGCTGCTGCTTGATCAAGCCGCTGTCGGCAGTGTCATTCATCCTGCTGGCGGAGAACTAAAGATCACCGTAACGACTGAAACGGGTGAGCGGTTGACGCTTGCGCCAAAGCGATTGATCGGACCGTCACTCGTCGCAGTCGCATATGTGCACGATCGGCCCTTGACGCCATTGTTGACCGGCCATGCGTTCCCGGTCGTCAGCGTAGAAGAGCTCAAATGGTAATAGTTGTCTCAGCTATTTTAATTTTCGTATTATTTACAACCATGGGCTTACTCTGTTAATATAAGAGAAAGCGCTTTATGTGAATACGGTAGTCTAAGGTACCCTTTAGACATCCCGTAGGACACCCAAGTACTGCGCATAAGAAGTGAGGTTGCTGCTCTTGTACGACGCAGATACCATTTATGTCATAGGTGATGCACAAGCACCTACGAATAACCCGATTACCCAGCAGTTCAGTTCTTTTTTTATCGGATTGGTGATCGACACGACCAACAACAAGATTGTTGAAGCCAGTTGTTCTGCGACCATCCAGCTAACGGCAGATTTTATTCGCACATTGTTTGTACAACGCTCGATTTTTGCAACGGAAGAGATTGAAACTGATATTCGCTACCGTTATTTTGGCTCCTCGCAGAAGGCTTTGATCGTTGCCTTTAAGGATGCACAAAAAAAATACAAGCTGGCATTGACAGCCAGACAAAAGAAATCGACCGAACTTATTGAATAAGCTGCTTTATTTATTCGTATGCTCGCCATACACGTAAATAAAACCCAGCAAATGCCAAGCCATTATTTGGTTTGTCTTTGCTGGGTTTTTTGTATAGAAAAACAATTGGGCACCGCCTAAAATATTCAGTAACAGCGCCCGGTCCCGCACATAAATTTGAATAATCAGACAAAATCACGTACGAAAGGGGGAGGAAATTTGTTACGATTTATTCTTCGCAGATTTATTGAGATGGTCGTTACGCTTTGGCTGATAGTCACTGCTACTTTTTTCCTCATGCACGCTGTTCCTGGGTCGCCATTCGACAAGGAAGGAAAGGCGCTCAATCCACAGGTGGAGCAAAATTTGAAAGCGTATTACAATCTGGATAAACCGCTGATCGTTCAGTACGGTATCTACCTGAAAAAGCTGGTGCAGTTCGATCTCGGACCGTCCACGTCCAACAGCTCGGATTCGGTGAACAAAATGATTGCCCGCGGTTTTCCCGTATCCTTCCAGCTCGGTATTGTGGCCATCCTGTTTTCCATCGTAACCGGAATCGCTCTCGGCGTGGTCGCTGCCCTCCGGCATAATAAACTCATTGACTATGTTGCCATGATTATTGCTGTTATCGGCATCTCGGTTCCGAGCTTCGTCGTTGCCACGCTGTTGATCAAGTATTTGGCTGTAGAGTGGGGGCTTCTGCCTACCGCGACGTGGGGAAGCTGGAAGCATATCGTTATGCCAGCGCTCGCTCTGTCGTTCAGCCCCATTGCCATCATTGCACGCCTGACGCGCACCAACATGCTTGAAGTGCTGAATCAGGAATACATCGAAACGGCAAAAGCCAAGGGTCTGTCGCCCGTTTCCATTGTGATCAAACACGCTTTGCGCAATGCTGTTTTGCCGGTTATCACACTGCTTGGTGCGTTGGTAGCCAATGTCCTGACAGGCAGCTTCGTCATCGAGAAAATTTTTGCCGTTCCCGGCATGGGCAAATACTTTGTCGCAGGTATCAACAACCGCGATTACTCGGTCATCATGGGTACCACGGTCTTTTACAGCGCTCTGTTGATCTTTATGATGTTTGTCGTCGATGTCTTATATGGAATTGTCGATCCACGTATTAAGTTTCATGGAAAGGAGAGCTAAGGATGATCGTTTCTGACGACTTGTTTACACCGATGCGCAAAGACGACCTGAATGCGGAAGCGATTGTGCGGCCTCAGCTCACCTTTTGGCAAGGAGCATGGCTGCGCCTGAGGAAAAACAAGCTGGCTCTGCTCGGATTGGTAATCATCATTGTGTTGGGACTGTTGGCAATCGTGGCACCGATGGTTTCTTCCCACGAGTATTCCAAGCAATCCATTCTCAATAAAAACAAGCCGCCGTCAGCAGAATATTGGTTTGGTACCGATGACTTCGGGCGCGATGTGTTCGTCAGAACGTGGTACGGAGCGCGGATTTCCTTGTTCGTCGGATTAATGGCTGCACTGATTGACTTTTTTATTGGCGTTTTGTACGGAGGCATAGCGGGCTATGCCGGGGGCCGGGTCGATTCGATCATGATGAGGTTTGTCGACATCTTGTACGGCTTGCCGTACCTCTTGATCGTCATCCTGCTCATGGTCGTAATGGGCTCCGGACTGTTGACGATTATCGTGGCGCTTAGTGCCACCGGTTGGATCGGCATGGCCCGAACCGTGCGCGGCCAGGTTTTGCAAATGAAAAACTCGGAATACGTCATGGCCGCGAAAACGATGGGCGCCAAACCGTTTTACATTATCCGCAAGCACCTGCTGCCCAATACGCTTGGTGTCATTATCGTCTACGTGACGCTGTCGGTTCCGACGGCGATCTTCTCGGAAGCGTTTCTCAGCTTCCTCGGATTAGGCGTCCAGGCGCCAATGGCGAGCTGGGGCGTCATGGCAAACGACGGGTTGCCGACCATTCTCTCCGGACACTGGTGGCGGTTGTTCTTCCCGGCGTTCTTTATCTCGTTGACAATGCTGGCGTTTAACGTGCTCGGAGACGGATTGCGCGATGCGTTCGATCCGAAGCAAAGGGGGTAGGCAGCGTGGATAAATTGCTGGAAGTAAACGACCTGCATGTTACGTTCAAAGCCCATGGCGGGGAAATCAAGGCTGTCAGGGGAGTCAGTTTTGCGCTGAATCAAGGCGAGACGCTGGCAATCGTCGGTGAATCGGGCTGTGGGAAAAGCGTTACGGCACGAAGCATCATGCGGCTAATCCCGGAGCAGATCGGTCGAATCAGCCAGGGATCCATTCGCTTGCGTGGAAAAGAGCTGGTAGACTTGCCGGAAAAAGAGATACGGGCGCTGAGGGGCTCGGAAATCTCGATGATTTTTCAGGATGCCATGACCTCGCTCAACCCGACGATCTCGATCGGCGAGCAAATTATGGAAGGAATTATCCGGCACCAAAAAGTATCCCGCGGCGAGGCGAAGCGACAGGCAGTAGAGATTCTCCAGCTCGTCGGGATTGCCAATCCGGAAAGCCGGTTGAAACAATATGTACATCAGTTTAGCGGTGGGATGAGGCAGCGGATTATGATTGCGATCGCCCTCGTCTGCAAGCCATCGATTCTCATCGCCGACGAACCGACAACCGCTTTGGACGTGACCATTCAGGCGCAAATCATTGACTTGTTTAAAACGATCCAACGCAAGACAGGTGTTTCCATCATCATTATTACGCATGATTTGGGTGTCGTGGCCAAAATTGCCGACCGCGTCAATGTCATGTATGCCGGTAAAGTCGTAGAGTCAGGGCCGGTCAAGGACATTTTCTACAATCCGCAGCATCCGTATACCAAAGGATTGCTGGCTTCCATGCCGCGCCTTGATGCCGATCGCAGCATCCCGCTCAGCCCGATTCCGGGTACACCGCCTGACTTGTTCGCACCACCGGCAGGCTGTGCATTTGCAGCGCGCTGTGACTATGCGCTTGAGGTATGCCGCAACCATCAACCAGCCGAGACCGACGTCCATGCCAAGCATCAGGTCTCCTGTTGGCTGCAAGACCCGCGTGCTCAAAAGGCGCTGGCAGAAATGAAAACAGCTACCGGGATGTAAGACCAAGCGTGACCAACCGTGGTATGAGAAGAGGATTGCCGCAATTCCAATCATGGCAGTCGTCTTATCACAATATACAAAGAGTATGAGGGGGAAAGAAGCAGTGAAAAAACTATCATCCATCTTGCTTTCTGCGTCTCTTGCTGTCACCATGCTGGTGACAGGCTGTTCTTCCAATGATCAAGGCGGCAGTTCAACGCAACAGCCGGACAACAATCAGCAACAGGCAGGGACTCCAACTCCGGAAGACCAGCATTCCAAGCTGCTGCTGTTGAACAACATCAAGGAACCGACTTCGCTCGACCCGCCGATCGGGTTTGACCAACCGTCCTATGACATTCTGAACAACCTGATGGAAGGCTTGACTCGTCTGGATAAAGACCAGAAGGTACAGCCGGCGATCGCAAAAGAATGGAAGATTTCACCTGATGGTCTGACGTACACCTTTACCCTGCGAGATGCAAAGTGGTCGAATGGCGACAACGTCACCGCGCAAGATTTCGAATATGCCTGGAAACGCATGCTTGATCCGAACTTGAAGCCTCAAGCGTCAGAAGCTGCACCACTGCTCTTTATCGTAGAGGGAGCAGAAGCGTATAACAGCGGCAAAGGCTCGGCAGATGATGTGAAAATCAAAGCAGTCGATGAAAAAACGCTGGAAGTGAAACTGGCCCAACCGGCTTCCTGGATGCTGCTGCTCGCCTCCAATCCGGCATTCTTCCCGGTAAACAAAGCAGTAGTGGAAAAAGACGCAAACTGGGCCGGAGAAGCCAAAACCTTCGTCGGCAACGGTCCGTTCAAGATTGCCGAGTGGACGCATGACAGCGAGCTTAAAATGGTCAAAAACGAAAATTACTGGGATGCCGCAAACGTGAAGCTGGAAGGTGCCGTCTGGAAAATGATCGACGATGAGAATACCGAGTACCAAATGTTCCAAAATGGAGAATTGCACAGAACGACAACCGTTCCGGCTGACTTTGCCGACCAACTGTTCAAAGAGGGCAAAGTTACGGTAAAAGACAGCGCAGGAACCGAGATGTACCGTTTCAACGTCACCAAAGAACCGTTTGACAATGCGAAGATTCGCAAGGCGTTCAGCCTGGCGATTGACCGCCAAACGCTGGTCGATATGATTCTGATGCGCAAACAAAAGCCGGGCTCCGGATTCGTTTCCTTTGGGCTGCCGGACGCAAATGGCAACGGCGACTTCCGTCAAGTCGGCGGCGAACTGGTCAAATACGATCCGGACCAAGCCAAAAAGCTGCTGGAAGAAGGAATGAAAGAGAAAGGCTACAAACAGCTACCGGAAGTAACGCTGACGTACCGCAGTGGAACGAACTACGAAAAGACAGCCCAAGCGATTCAGGAAATGTGGAAACAAACATTGGGTGTCGACGTAAAATTGCAAAAGGTAGAGGGAAAAGTGCTGACCGATATGCAAAAGCAACTGCAATACCAAATCGCCCGTTCTTCTTGGCTGCCTGACTTCGGTGACGCGATCAACTTCCTGGACATCTTCCAAAGCAATAGCCCTGCCAACCGCACTGGCTGGAAAAATCCGGACTATGACAAGCTGATCCAAGCAGCCTACAAAGAAGCAGACGATGCGAAGCGTTACCAACTGATGCATGAGGCGGAAAAGCTGCTGATTGACCAGGCACCGATTGCACCACTCTACTTCTACAACAATTCCCTCCTGGAAAGCGACAAAGCGACAGGAGTGGTAAGCACACCACTGAGCTACTCTGATTTGCGGTTTGCTGAAGTAAAATAACGTGCAGGGGGTAGTCATTCGCCGTGTAGCGAATGATTCTCCCCCTTTTTTTACCAACTTTCACAAGAAAATAGGTGAATCCGCATGATTTCAAAAAGAAAGCCTGCCCGTCTGACCGCCGGAGATACCATTGGCATCGTCTCGCCAGCCAGTTGGCCAAACAGGGAAAAGGCTTTGCAGGGGGCCAAATGGTTCGAGCAGCGCGGCATCCGTGTCGAGTTCGGTACGTCGCTGACTCGCCAGTATGGGTACTTGGGCGGGACTGACCAAGAGCGGGTGGATGAGCTGCATGAGATGTTTGCAAGTCCGGCGATCAAGGGAATCTTTTGCGCTTGCGGCGGTTACGGCACAGGCAGAATCGCTTCCATGCTGGACTATGATTTGATTCGGGCCAACCCGAAAATTTTCTGGGGCTACAGTGACATTACGTTTTTGCTCAACGCCTTTTACCAGAGGGCCGGGCTGGTTACGTTTCACGGACCGATGCTCAGCTCCGATATCGGGCAGCCCGATGTGCACCCGTTGACACTGGAGACGCTGGAGCAAGTGTTTGTCGGAAAGCCATTCACGTACAACGAGAACTATTCCATCCTGACGGCGATTGTCGAAGGAGAGGCAAGCGGAGAGATCGTTGGCGGCAATCTGTCCCTGCTCAGCAGCAGTATTGGCACAGCCTTTGAGATTGATACAAAAGGGAAGCTGCTCTTGATTGAAGAGGTGGATGAGGACATTTACCGCGTGGACAGAATGCTGAATCAATTGAAAATGGCCGGTAAATTCGACGATGCAGCAGGAGTACTGCTGGGAGACTTCCGTAACTGCGAAGCAGGGAAGCGCTCGCTGACACTGACTCTTGATCAAGTGTTTCGCGATCACATTCTGCCTTCCGGCAAGCCGACGCTAAGCGGATTCAAAATCGGACATTGCTCGCCCAATTTTGCCGTTCCCATCGGCGGGCTGGGTACAATCAATACCTATCAAAAAACGTTAATAGTGGAGGAATCCGGTGTCAGTGAGTAATGTAAGCCAAGAAGAGCAAGTGAAGGTGGAGACAGATATGGTGATTCAAGACATCGAAGTGAAGCGGATATCCGTTCCCTTGAAAAAACCGTTTAAAACTGCGCTGCGTACAGTGGAACAGCTCGAGTCGGTTCTGGTGAAAATCACCTGCGACAACGGCATGGTCGGTTGGGGGGAAGCGTCAGCAACCGTGGTCATTACCGGTGACAGCATCGAGAGCATCGAGGCGGCGATCACGAAAACGATGAAACCGCAATTAATTGGCAAAAACCTGCTTGCTCATGAGCAAGTATTTCACACCCTGCACCAGTCGATGGTCGGCAACAGCAGCGCCAAAGCCGCAGTGGATATCGCTCTGTACGATTTGATTGCACAGCGCTGCAATCTGCCGCTGTACCAACTGCTGGGCGGCTATCAAAAGCAGTTGGAGACTGACTATACGGTCAGTGTCAACTCTCCGCGCGAGATGGGCGAAGATGCTGCGGAGTACTTGAAGCAGGGATTTAATGTACTGAAAATCAAAGTGGGCAAGGATAACATTGACGATGACATTCTGCGGATTCAAGAGATTCGCAAAATGGTCGGCAACGCGGTAAAAATCCGTCTGGACGCCAACCAAGGCTGGGACATGAAAGAAGCCATTCGCTCCATTCGCAAGATGGAAGACATGGGACTTGACATCGAACTGGTGGAACAGCCGGTGAAAGCCCATGACATCGAAGGGATGAGACGGGTGACCCAAGCCGTAGACACCCCGATCATGGCGGACGAAAGTGTGTTCACGCCAGCGCAGGCTGCGGAAATTCTGTACACGCGTGCTGCCGATATGATTAATATCAAGCTGATGAAGTCCGGCGGTATTTTCAAGGCCCAGCTGATTAATCAAATGGCTGAGGAATTCGGCGTCGAGTGCATGGTCGGCAGCATGATTGAATCCCGGCTCTCCGTAACCGCTGCTGCGCATTTTGCCGCCAGCAAGAAAAACATTACCCGGTTTGACTTCGATGCGCCGCTTATGCTCTTAAACGACATTGTTGACGGTGGCGTACAATACGAGGGTCGGGTCATGACACTGCCGGATTTGCCAGGATTGGGCATTCGTTCGGTGAACGTGTAGAGAGGAGATACGTGATAAAATGAAAGCAATCGTTTCTGCAGCCGTAGCTACCGTTTGGACGACACCGGAGAAACCGCGGGCAATCGACACCCCCGCTCTGGGGAATCCGGTTGAGCTTAGAAGCTGGCTGGATTCGCTCAGTGTGGAAGAGAAATTAAACTTTTACGATAATAATGCAATTCAGACCCAGGCCCTGTACGGCACATGCGTGGAAATTGTCGAAGAGCAGGATGGCTGGTCCCATATCCTCATTCCCGAGCAGCCATCGAAGAAAGACCCGGTCGGATATCCGGGGTGGGTGCCGACGATCCAGCTGGCACCGTGGAACGAGGCATTTGCCGTGGAGGAAGGCGATGAGATCGCTATGGTGACGGCTGCATTTGCCAACCTGTACGACGCTGCCAAACGGCCCGGTATCGAGCTTGCTTTCCTGACCAAGCTGCCGGTGCTCGCTTCAAGCGACGAGTGGGTCAAGGTTGCGACGGTAGACGGTGAAGGCTTTTTGCGGAAGGCCGATATACGACTCGTTCAACACAAGCGGCCCGTCGAGCTGGAGGGCAATCCCGGCGAAGCTATCGTAGCCTCGGCCAAGCGATTTCTCAACCTGCACTATTTGTGGGGCGGCATGTCGTCTTACGGCTACGACTGCTCCGGCTTTGCCTATAATATGCACCGCTCCATCGGCATTCAGATTCCCCGCGATGCACAGGATCAGGCGGTGGAAGGCCAGTGGGTCGAGAAGGAAGCGCTTCTCCCGGGAGATTTGCTGTTTTTTGCCCATGAAGAAGGCAAGGGCAGGGTTCATCACGTCGGGATCTATATCGGCGACGGCGAGATGATTCATTCCCCCGATTCCACGTCAGCGATTGAAATCGTCAAGCTGGCAGGCTACAAACTGGAGAAGGAACACGTTATTTCGCGACGGTACTGGTCGTAACGGACAGCCATGCCTGATTGCTGACCGTTCGCTGTCACTCATGCATTTCAAATTCAGCAGGAGGTTTGACCCTGTGCAAAAGAAAAAACTGATCCAGGTGAAAAATTTAAAAAAGTACTTTTCCATCGGAAACGGGCAAACGTTGAAAGCTGTTGATGATGTGTCATTCGACATTTACCAGGGAGAAACATTGGGATTGGTCGGAGAGTCTGGCTGCGGAAAATCGACCACAGGGCGTACCGTAATCGGCCTGTACCAGCCGACAGCGGGTGAGATTATCCTCGACGGGCAAAATGTCCACAAGTCGTCGCCTGCCGATCGTCGCAAGCTGACCAGCAAGATGCAGATGATCTTTCAGGATCCGTATGCCTCGTTAAATCCACGGATGAATGTCACGGAAATTATCTCCGAGGGTATGGCGCTCAACGGGCTGTACAAAAACAATCGAATGAAGCGCGTCATCGAACTGCTGGAGATGGTTGGACTGCATAAGGAGCACGCCAACCGGTTTCCCCATGAGTTCAGCGGCGGCCAACGCCAACGGATCGGCATTGCTCGTGCGCTCGCCGTTAATCCGGACTTTATCATTGCCGATGAGCCCATTTCCGCACTGGACGTGTCTGTGCAGGCACAAGTCGTCAATCTCATGAAGAATTTGCAGCGGGAACAAAAGCTGACCTATCTGTTCATTGCCCACGATCTGGCGATGGTGAAGCATATCAGCGACAGGATTGGCGTCATGTACCTGGGCAACCTCGTAGAAATGACTGCGAGCGAAAAGCTCTACGAAAGCCCGAAACACCCGTACACGCAAGCGCTCCTGTCAGCGATCCCGATGCCCGATCCTGATCTTGAACAAAATCGGGAACGGATTATTCTCGAAGGCGACGTCCCCAGCCCGGTGAACCCGCCGAGCGGCTGTGTGTTCCGCACGAGATGCTCTGTGGCCAAAGAGGTGTGTGCGCATGTCAAGCCAGCTTGGAAAGAAGTTGCTCCGAGCCATTTTGCTGCGTGCCATTTATATGAATAGACGGACTTTCTAAACCTGCCGCTTGTAACGCAAGAAGGCGGGTTTTTCTTTTGGGAGCGTCGCGGTGTTGCTTGTTATTCTTTCCTGTTGTTTTTTATACCCTGTATATGGTATACCTTCCAAGAATAATTTATAGGTAGTTACGTTAATATTCTGTAAAATGAGAAGGAATCGACATACTCCTGTCGAAATACGCAGATAGACAATAAAAAACTGAATAGTTTCTATCTCAAGTGAAGTGAGGGTTGCAAATGAATGCGAGTTACTCCTCTTTTCAATCTTCACCCCGACGCTGGCAACATATTGAGACTGCGTTAGGCATCGTCGTTCCCCGTTCGCTTAAATCTGACACATCTGCGCTGCTTTTCCTCGAAGGGGTTGCTGCTACACCTCTCATTGAAAAAGATGAAGAACTGGAGCTGTTGATTCGCTATCAGCGAGACGGTGATCTGGAGGCTCGTGAACGGCTCGTACGCGCCTATTTGCGCTATGTGGTCAACACGGCACTGCGTCACTTGAAGAAGGGAATGCCTTTTCTCGATTTAATTCAGGAAGGAACAATTGGCTTATTTACGGCTATCGATAAATTTGATGTGAATCGCGGCGTCCGTCTGTACCACTACTCACACTGGTGGATTTCACAGGCGATCACCCGCGCGATCAGCGATAAGGCACGTCTTATCCGCATTCCCGTGCATATGCATGAGCAGATTCGCATGTACCAAAAACAGGTGCTGCAGTTGGCTAACCAGCTGAGTCGGTACCCTGAGCGGCAGGAAGTTGCAGATTCGTTGGATATACCTTTGGAAAAAGTCGATGCAATCGAAGCAGCGTTGATGATGCGAATGGAGTCGCTCGATGAGCAAGTGGCCGATCCCGTCACAGCTGCCGAGGGTGAGGACGAACTGCTCAGCTATGCTGAAGTCGTAGACGACGGGGAGACATCTCTGGAGGATTGGATTGAAAAGGTCGATTTGCGTGCGCAAATGTTTGCGGCATTGGCCCGCCTGAATCCACGTGCGCAGGAGATCATCGCGATGCGCTACGGTCTGTACGATGACCAGGTGTATACATTGGAAGAGGTCGGGAAAATGTTTGGTCTGACCCGCGAGCGGATTCGACAAATCGAAGCTACGACGATTGACCGATTGCGCAATCAAAAAGGTTCCCGTTCACTCAAAGAATACCTGTCCTGAACGGAACAGCAACTTTACACTACGTGGCCACACAGATTCGTGTGGTCTTTTTTTGTTTTCGTTCCGAATGCTTTCCATCACCGTTTCCAGCAGGATACCCACTTCACCACCCTTCTTCCTTTTGAGGGTATTTTTCTTGTGGTACACTATCTTCATGCACGTTCAACACAGATAGGAGGATCGCAGCATGAGCGATTATATGATACGAGCAACAGGCTTTGATGGGAATGTAAGGATTTTTGCGGCACGGACGACGGAGATCGTCGAGGAACTGAGACGCCGCCACGACACATGGAACACGGCTACAGCTGCACTGGGCAGAACCTTGACCGTGGCCACGATGATGGGTGCCATGCTGAAAGGAGATGAACACCTTTCCGTCAAAATAAAGGGTGGAGGCCCGATCGGCCAAATCGTCGCGGAGGCAAATGCAAAAGGAGAGGCGCGGGCAACCATAACCAATCCGCACGTTCATTTTGAACTGAATGACAAAGGCAAATTGGATGTAGCCCGAGCCGTAGGAACCGACGGGTTTCTCTACGTGACGAAGGATCTTGGCTTGCGCGAGCCGTATCAGGGCAGCGTCCCGATTGTTTCCGGGGAGATTGGTGAAGATTTCAGCTATTACTTTGTCGTCTCTGAACAAACGCCGTCGGCAGTCGGGGTAGGCGTGCTGGTTCATCCGGATGAAGGCTACGTACTCGCATCTGGAGGATTCATTTTGCAGCTGCTTCCAGGAACGCCGGAAGCAGCGATTGCCCAAATCGAGCAGCGGATTAGCCATCTGCCGCAAGTTTCGCGCATGATCGGAGAAGGGCTGACTCCGGAACAAATCATCGCTAAAATTGTTGATGATCCTAAATTTTTAAGCAGGATGAACATTACATTTGCGTGCACGTGTTCCGAAGAAAAGGTCAGCAATATGCTCATTACCCTGGGCAAAGACGAATTGAACCACCTGATTGAAGAGCAGGAGGGGGCGGAAGTCCACTGTCATTTTTGCAATGAACGCTATTATTTTGACAAGTTAGCGTTGGAGCAGTTCCTAAAAGAGATGTAACGAGAGAGGTCGAAGCGAAAGGAGGGGCAACCGTTGGGGAAAGCCAAAGTCTTGTGGACGCTGATAGGCAGTCTGATTGTCCTGCTATCCGTCGTCACGTGGTCGTGGTACAAGCAGGCGAGCGACTTTAAGACAGTCGCGACGATCGGTAGCGGGCAATCGATTACCGAAGCCGAGTATCTTGCCAAATTGAAAAAGAAGTATGGCAAGCAAGTGTTGGAGGACATGATCAACCGGAAGACGGTCTTTTTGGAAGCAGAGCGATTGGGAGTCACCGTCGACCCCAAGCAAGAAGAGGCGGAGCTGGCCAAAATCCGCGACAGCTACGGTGGCGAGCAGGCATTTGCTGCCGCACTCAAGCAGCAGCTGAACATCGATGAAAGCGAGGTTCGCGAGCAAATCCGCTATCAATTGCTGCTGAAGGAGCTAGCGACCAAAGAAGTGGCCATCAGTGACGATGATTTGCTGACTTACTACAACAATCACAAAGAGAACTATGCACAGCCGATGAAAGTCCATGCTTGGCAAATTGTCGTCGCCTCGATGACGGAAGCAAAACAGGTGCTGCGCGAGCTAAAGGATGGAGCCAACTTCTCCACGCTGGCAAAAGAACGCTCAATCGATTCGCTTACGTCGGCAAATGGCGGCGATCTGGGCTGGATCACCGGCACGGGAAGCGATTTGACGGATGAGGAACAGGCCGTGCTTGCCCAACTCGAGCTGAATGAAGACAGCCAACCGCTCAAAGTGAATGACCGCTATGTCATCCTTCGTGTAGTAGAGCGCAAGGGAGCAGTCCAACAGTCTTTTGACGAAGTGAAGGAGCAGATTCGACAGGATATGGCACTCGCCCAAGTCGACTCGCTGGATCAGGTGCTGGAACGGTTAAAACAGGCAGCCAACGTACACATTATAGGCGAAACATCCAATTGACGCCCTCTCTGCTGGTCTGTTATAATAATGCCAATAAAACCTAGTATTTTACTCGGTTATTAAGGAGGAACGGAACATGAGAGTTGCAAAGTCTATTACTGATTTGATCGGGTACACACCTCTTGTTAAATTAAATCGAATTGTCAGCGACGATTTGGCAGATATTTATTTAAAACTGGAATTTTTTAACCCGGGCAGCAGTGTAAAGGATCGGATTGCTCTGTCCATGATCGAGGCAGCAGAGAAAGACGGCAAAATCAAACCGGGAGATGCCATTATTGAACCTACGAGCGGAAACACAGGCATCGGCTTGGCTATGGTCGCGGCAGCCAAAGGATATCGGGCGATCCTTGTCATGCCGGAAACGATGAGCCTTGAGCGCCGCAACCTGCTGCGCGCTTACGGTGCCGAACTGATTTTGACACCGGGCGCTGAAGGAATGGGCGGGGCGATCCGCAAAGCGGAAGAACTGGCGAATGAAAATGGGTACTTCCTGCCGCAGCAGTTCAACAATCCGGCCAATCCGCAGATTCATCGTGAGACGACTGGGCCTGAGCTGTTGCAGCAAGGCAAGGAAATCGGCGGCATCGATGCCTTTATTGCCGGTGTTGGCACAGGCGGAACGATTACCGGTGTAGGCCAGGTGTTGAAAGCGGAATACCCTGACGTGCAAATTATCGCTGTCGAGCCTGCGGCGTCGCCTGTGCTCTCTGGCGGAAAGCCTGGCCCGCATAAAATTCAAGGGATCGGTGCCGGTTTTGTACCGAGCATTTTGGATACAGAGGCGTACGATGAAATCATCAAAGTGGAAAACGAAGAGGCGTTTGAAGCAGCCCGCCGTGTAGCCCGTGAAGAGGGTGTACTGGTCGGTATCTCTTCAGGTGCGGCCATTCATGCTGCGCTTCAGGTTGCCCGCCGTTTGGGACCGGGTAAAAAGGTAGTCGTCGTCATTCCGAGCAATGGCGAGCGCTACCTGTCTACACCGTTGTTCCAGTTTGAGGAGTAATAGGCAAACCGACACTCCGTGTGGTATGATAGAACAGAAAGTTGAGCAGAGGCAGTTTAGCAAAGGAGAGCTGAGCATGATCGTCATGATTGACAATTACGATTCATTTACCTACAATTTGGTTCAATTTGTAGGCGAGCTGGGCGAAGAACTGCGCGTTTTTCGCAACGACAAAATCACAGTTGAGGAAATTGAGCAGCTGCGTCCGGACTATTTGATGATATCACCTGGACCCTGCACACCGAATGAAGCGGGGATCAGTCTTGAAGTCATCCGTTACTTTGCCGGAAAGATCCCGATTTTGGGCGTTTGCCTCGGTCACCAATCCATCGGACAGGTGTTTGGTGCCAATGTCGTCCGGGCAGAGCGACTCATGCACGGCAAGTCGTCAGAGGTTTTCCACGATCAGCAGACGATTTTCCAAGGCATTCCGTCGCCTTTTACGGCAGCGCGATATCATTCGCTGATTCTCGAAGCAGGAAGCATTCCGCCTGAGCTGGAAGTGACTGCACGGACAGCAGAGGGTGAAATTATGGCTGTTCGTCACCGGCAGCATCCGATTGAAGGCGTTCAGTTCCACCCGGAGTCGATTATGACGGAAAACGGCAAGCAATTGCTCAAAAATTTTTTAACAACGTACGCCTCTGCGCAGGCGGTCTGATGAGAAGGTTCTACTTTGTAGAGCCTTTTCTTTTTTAATTTGCCCCCGATTACAGGCATGAATGTGCAGAAGCTGCGAAAACGTATGGTATTATTTAATGTATGCGGGACAGACTGGAAATCAACTAATTGGTAACTGATAGAGCATCCTCCTTTGGGGATTATGGTATGCGAGCGACATTAATGCAAGGAGTACGAACGGAAAATGAAGCACAATCCTTATGTGATTCACGAACAACAGAAGGCCCACATTCGGGCGGAATTGGGCAAATTTGCCATTGATGCAAGCATGCTGCCTTCGGTGTCGGCAAAAGCGGAACGGCTCCTGATCCATCTGCAAGGACTCACTCAGGAGGTGGCCCAAACGCTCAAGCAGGCGCTTTTGACACAAGGCGGAGACGCCGTCTTCAGTGGCGGTAGCGCATCGGGGGATGGCGAGGTAAGCGGGTTGCTGCTTGCTTCTCGCAGCCACGTTATGGCGATGCTGGACAGCATTCGCAATCAAGCGGGCATGGCAACGCTGGCAGAGGAGATTGCCGAGCTGTTCGCTCGCGAGGAGCGCCTGCGGCAGCGGACAGAGCTGGTTTGCGGCAGGTACCGACTCCCGCTGGGGCGGCGGACCTTGGTGATGGGGATCGTCAATGCTACGCCTGACTCATTCTCCGACGGTGGCAAGTACAACGACGTGGACAGCGCTGTCAGACACGCCAAAGCGCTGATAGCGGCCGGTGCAGATATTATTGATGTAGGCGGCGAATCGACGAGGCCGGGCTTTGAGCCCGTTGAGCTGGCCGAGGAGCTGGAGCGCGTCATCCCGACCATTCGCGCACTGGCGGCAGCGTGCGACGTTCCGCTCTCCATTGACACCTATAAGGCCGAAGTAGCCCGTCAGGCAATAGCCGCGGGAGCGCATATCATCAACGACGTCTGGGGGGCAAAACGCGACCCGCGTATGGCAGCAGTAGCGGCCCAAGCGCAAGTCCCGATCATTTTGATGCACAACCGCACCAATATGGATTACACCGACTTTTTTTCCGATGTAGTGTCTGACCTGCGCGAGTCGGTGGATTTGGTCTTGGCCGCAGGTGTGAAGGAAGAGAACATTTTGCTTGATCCGGGCATCGGCTTTGCCAAAACATTGGAGCAAAACCTGGAGACAATGCGCCGGCTGGACGATATTGTCTCATTGGGGTATCCTGTCCTGCTGGGGACTTCACGGAAATCGATGATTGGGCACGTATTGGGACTTCCTCCGGATGAACGCATGGAGGGGACCGCAGCAACAGTGGCGCTAGGTGTAAGCAAGGGGTGTCAGATTGTCCGTGTCCACGACGTAAAGGAAATGAAGCGTGTCGTTACCATGATGGATGCAATGCTGGCGGGAGGGATGCAGCTTGGATAAAATTTACTTTCAACGGATGTCGTTTTACGGCTATCATGGCGTGTTTGAAGCGGAAGCTCAGTTAGGGCAGCGCTTTTACGTCGACCTGGAGCTTTCGCTCGACTTGTCACGAGCAGGGAACAGCGATCAATTACAGGACACGGTCAACTACGCCGATATTTTTTCGCTGGTGCAACGCATTGTGGAAGCGGAGCGGTATCAATTGGTGGAGGCGCTCACCGAACAAATTGCCGGACGGCTGCTTTCGGCGTTCCCCTTTTTGGAAGTCAAGGTGAGGGTTACGAAGCCTAACCCGCCGATCAACGGTCATTACGACTCGGTTGCAATTGAAATGGTGCGTTCGCGAGAGAGAGGATAAGGATAGTATGGCAGTGAAGGCATATCTCGCCTTGGGTTCTAACATGGGTGAACGAGTGAAATTTTTACAGAGAGCAGTGGAAGCTCTGCAAGCGACAGACGGTATAAAGGTTACTGACGTTTCTGCTATTTATGAAACGGAACCGGTCGGCTATGTCGATCAACCCGCTTTTTTGAATATGGTCGTAGCGATCGAGACGACACTTCAGCCGGAACAGCTGCTGTCGGATGCGCTGGCGATCGAGCAGCGGTTGGACCGCGTCCGCACGATTCGCAATGGGCCGCGGACAATCGATATCGATGTCTTGCTCTACGGAGCGGAATCCATCCAACTGCCGCATTTGCAGATTCCTCATCCAGCCATGCAGGAACGGGCCTTTGTACTCGTGCCGCTGCGCGATGTGTACGATGCTGGCGAGCTGTTGCTGCACGGGAAAACGATTGAAGAATGGATCGTGCAAGCAAATGATTTGAAGGGGGTACGCCGATGGGGGACGCTCGATTGGGCAACCGGATCCGATCCTTCCGCAAATTAAAAGGGTATACCCAGCAGTCGCTCGCTGAAAAAATGGGTGTGTCGCTGTCACTCGTCGGCTCTTTGGAACGGGGCACGCGCAAGCCGACGGAACCCATTCTGCGCAAAATCGCCATCACTTTACAGGTAGATTATGATGAATTATGTGCTATAAATAAATTGGACAACAATGCCTTCAACAGGAGGATGCAAATAGAATGAAAATCGGTGACATCGAATTAAAAAACAACGTAGTGCTGGCCCCGATGGCAGGCGTATGCAACCCGGCGTTTCGCCTGATTGCCAAGGAGTTTGGGACCGGTCTGGTCTGTGCCGAGATGGTCAGTGACAAAGGGATCGTCCACGGCAATAAAAAGACAATGGATATGCTGTTTGTGGATGAAAGGGAGAAGCCGCTCAGTTTGCAAATTTTTGGCGGCGACCGGGAAACGCTCGTGGAAGCGGCGAAATACGTCGCGGAAAACACGAATGCCGACATCATCGACATCAATATGGGCTGTCCCGTACCGAAAATAACGAGCTGCGAAGCGGGTGCGCGGCTGCTTCTGGATCCTGACAAAATCTATGAGGTCGTTTCCGGCGTTGTCGATGCCGTTGACAAGCCGGTGACCGTGAAAATGCGCTTGGGCTGGGATGAAGACCACATGTACGCGATTGAGAATGCCCAGGCGGTCGAGCGGGCAGGCGGCAAGGCCGTCTCTGTCCATGGCCGTACGCGCGTCCAAATGTACAAGGGCAAGGCCGACTGGGATTGGATTCGCCGCGTAAAAGAGGCCGTCAGCATTCCGGTGATTGGCAATGGCGATGTGGCAACACCTGAAGATGCTCGCCGGATGCTTGATACGACCGGGTGCGACGGGGTGATGATCGGGCGGGCAGCACTTGGCAATCCGTGGATGCTGTATCGTACTGTTCAATACCTGACCAGGGGAGAATTGCCTGGCGAACCGACACCGCGTGAAAAAATTGAGATCTGCTTGCTCCATGCCGAGCGTTTGATCGCGCTTAAAGGACCGCGTGTAGGCGTTTTGGAGATGCGGAAGCACACTGCCTGGTATTTGAAAGGGTTAAAAGGTGCGACACATACCAAGAATGTAATTAATGCGGTTGAAACCGAAGCTGAGCTTCGCCAGGTACTTTTGGAGTATGTTGACTGGCTGGAAAACCATGCAGACGACAGTGTAGAGGCGGCAGATGCGGATAATGAGGAAGCCGTCAGTTTTTAGGAAATCCAAACATTGACAAGGTTACCTCCATATCCTATAATACCTCGTATTATCGTAGTAAAGCTGCTAGTGCAAACTGGCAGCTTTACCTATGAGACTCGAGCATGACTATGGTTGTCCACCTGTATAATGCACTGAAATTTTACATATAATCCTTTGTACTTTTGTATCCGGGATTAGAATTTAATAAACGGGGGAATAAACATGTCTGAAAAAGAAGTGATTTTGACGCCAGAAGGTTTAACCAAACTGGAACAGGAACTCGAAGACTTAAAAACAGTCAAGCGCAAGGAAGTTGCTGCCCGCATCAAAGAAGCGATCAGCTTTGGAGATATTAGTGAAAACTCTGAGTATGAGGAAGCCAAAAATGAGCAGGCGTTTATCGAGGGAAGAATTCTCACCCTGGAGAAAATGCTGCGCAATGCTCGCATTATTACGAATGAAGACGTCGACACCGGTGTTGTCAGCGTCGGTTCCACGGTTCGCTTGAAAGACATAGAGTATGGCGATGTCGTAGAGTATACGATTGTCGGTTCAGCCGAATCTGACCCGCTAAACAATAAAATCTCCAATGAATCGCCAGTAGGGCAAGCGCTGCTGGGCAAATCCAAGGGAACGACTGTCGATGTCAACGTTCCGGCCGGAGTTATTCAGTACGAAATTCTCGATATTAACCTGTAATCCACATCAAGGCGTACCTGCTCATCTGGTACGCCCTATCACTATTCGACGAGGCATTACACCAAGGCAATTGCAAGGAGTGAATGAAATGGAAAGAGAAGAGGATTTGCAACAAGAAGAGAGCTTGCACGAACTGCTGCAGGTTCGTCATGACAAAATGGAGCGACTGCGCGAGTGGGGAATCGATCCCTTTGGGAAAAAATTCGTTCAAACCCATCACGCTCAAGATATTATCGACCAGTTTAAAGACAAATCAAAAGAAGAGCTGGACGAAGAAGCCCATGCTGTTACACTCGCTGGCCGACTGGTGGCCAAGCGTGAGATGGGGAAAGCCAGTTTTGGACAACTCCTCGACCGCACAGGTCAAATTCAGATTTACGTGAGGAAAGATGCGATTGAGGACCAGTATAAGGTTTTTGAACTGAGTGACATCGGTGACATGATCGGTGTCTCGGGTGTGATGTTTAAAACAAAGACAGGCGAACTGAGCGTGAAGGTGCAGGAACTGACGTTTTTAAGCAAGTCGCTTCGTCCGTTACCTGAAAAGTACCACGGTTTAAAGGACGTGGAGACTCGCTACCGCAAACGTTACGTCGATCTTATCGTCAATCCGGAAGTGCGGGATACGTTTATGAGTCGCAGCCGTATCCTGACGTCGATGCGCCGTTATCTGGACGGTCTGGGCTTCCTGGAGGTGGAGACGCCTACACTGCACGCGATCGCGGGCGGAGCCTCGGCACGGCCATTTATTACGCATCACAACGCACTGGACATGCAGCTGTACATGCGGATTGCGATTGAGCTTCACCTCAAACGGTTAATTGTCGGCGGCCTGGAAAAAGTGTACGAGATTGGCCGGGTCTACCGCAACGAAGGAATCTCGACCAGACACAACCCTGAGTTCACCATGATTGAGCTGTATCAGGCGTACGCTGACTTTGAGGACATCATGACGCTGACCGAGGAATTGATTGCTCACATTGCCCAGGAAGTGCTTGGCACGACCAAAATTCAGTATCAGGGACAAGCAGTTGATCTTACGCCAAAATGGCGCAGAGTTCACATGGTTGACATTATTAAAGAACAAGTCGGAATCGACTTCTGGCAAGAGATGTCTGATGAAGAAGCCCGCAGCTTGGCTAAACAGCACGGCATCACAGTGGAGCCGCATCATACATTTGGTCATGTGGTGAACGAGTTCTTTGAACAAAAGATTGAGGAGACACTCATCCAACCGACATTTGTTTACGGCCATCCGGTAGCGATTTCTCCATTGGCGAAGAAAAATGACAAAGATCCGCGTTTTACTGACCGCTTCGAGCTGTTTATCGTAGCGCGTGAGCATGCAAATGCGTTTACTGAGCTGAATGATCCGATTGATCAGCGCCAGCGTTTTGAGGCCCAGCTGCTTGAAAAAGCTGCCGGTAACGATGAAGCCCATGAAATGGACGAGGATTTCATTGAAGCACTCGAATACGGGATGCCACCAACGGGCGGATTGGGAATTGGTGTGGACCGCTTAGTCATGTTGCTGACGGATTCGCCTTCAATCCGTGACGTCTTGCTCTTCCCACTGATGAGAGAAAGAGCGGGCGAATAAGAGTTCAAACGGGACGCGTAGCGTTTTGAAAACGGCCATTTTAAAAAATTGGCCGTTTTTGTTTTTTACTATTGATTTTTAGATAGGTGTCGTGGTATATTACTTTTCGTTCCTCGTTTTAAAAGAAACAACCATTTCTCTGAAAAAACGGTTAATAACTTCGAAAATAAGTTATTGACAAAATAGTGCGAGACATGTTAAGATGAATAGGTTGTTAAAATGTTCTTTGAAAACTGAACAGTGAAGCGTTTTATATAATAAATCACTAGCCAACAATATGTTTTGAACAAGATCAACTAACTTTCATGGAGAG
>CAMIVR010000008.1 GCA_946402065.1 uncultured Brevibacillus sp.
TTAGCGTATGATCGCCAACTTTAAAGAACTTTTTTAAATTTTTTACCTCTATCAGATTTTCTCGTTTATCCATGATCGCCACCCCTTCCTACGAACCAACATGGCTTTGTGCCAGTGGGTGCTGCAGCCAGCAAGCCGAATGCTGTGTTTTGCTTACCTCAGTCAGTTCAGGATCGTACTCCTGACAAACTCTCATCGCGCATTCACAACGGGCAGTGAATCCGCATCCGGTCGGTGGGCGGAGCAGGTCTGGCGGCGTACCGAAGATCGGCATCAACGGCTCGTCACGATTCAGGTCAAGGCGCGGAACCGAGCGCAGCAGCCCTTTCGTGTACGGATGCTGCGGATTGTAGAAAATATCGTCAACCGTTCCAGTCTCTATGACTTTCCCGGCGTACATGACGATGACGCGATCGCACATCTCGGCGACAACGCCCAGGTCATGGGTAATGAGAATAATCGATGTTCCCGTTTTCTTTTGCAAATCCCGCATCAAATCGAGAATTTGCGCCTGAATCGTCACGTCGAGTGCTGTCGTCGGCTCATCGGCAATCAGCAGCTTGGGAGAGCACGCCAGGGCAATCGCGATCATGGCCCGCTGACGCATCCCGCCGGAAAACTCGTGCGGATATTGTTTCACCCGTCGCTCCGGCTGCGGAATCCCTACCAGGTTCAGCAGCTCCACCGCTTTCTCGCGAGCGGCGGAGGAAGTCATTTTTTGATGCTTGATCAAGCCCTCCATGATCTGGTTCCCGATGGTCATCGTCGGATTGAGCGATGTCATCGGATCCTGGAAGATCATCCCCATATCTTTACCGCGGATGGCTTCCATCTCTTTGACTGATTTTTTGACGATATCTTCACCGTTAAACAGGATTTCCCCTTTTTTAATATCACCCGGCGGCATCGGAATCAGCTTCATGAGCGATTGGGCCGTAACGGATTTCCCGCAACCCGATTCTCCCACGATCGCCACAGCTTCGCCCCGGTTCACATGAAAGGTAACGCCGCGGACTGCTTTGACTTCACCCGCGTAGGTGTGAAAGGAGACATGCAGGTCTTTTACCTCTAAAATTCGTTCCATAGTTCGATCCTCTCCTATTTGCGCAGGCGTGGGTCGACTGCGTCGCGCAACCCGTCGCCTAACAAGTTAAAGGCTAGCATGGTAACACTGATAAAGACTGCCGGGAACATCAGCCTCCACGGGAAGTACTTCATCGCCGGCAGACCATCATTTGCCATCGTACCCCAAGATGCAATCGGAGCGGATACACCAAGACCGATAAACGAGAGAAAGGACTCAGTAAAGATTGCAGTAGGAACTGTCAGACTGAGTGTGACGATAATCGGGCCAAGCGCGTTGGGGATCAGGTGCTTCAGGATCAGACGCTTGCTGTCTGCACCAAGGGAGCGGGCAGCCAGGACGAACTCCTGCGATTTGAGCTGCATCATCTGTCCGCGGACGATCCGGGCCATCCCGATCCACCCGGTGATGGATATCGCGATGATGATCGTCAGTACCCCCGGGTCCATGACGACCATGAGCAGGATAACGACGAGCAAGTAAGGAATGGCGAACAAAATATCTGCTATACGCATCATAATCTCATCGACGCGGCCACCGAAATATCCGGCAATCCCACCCCAGAGAACGCCGATCAGCAAGTCGCTCGCCGCAGCGGCAAAGCCGACTTCCAGTGAAATCCGGGCGCCGTACCAGATCCGGACAAAGATGTCGCGACCGAGGTCGTCCGTTCCGAACCAGTGGTCAGCTGACGGCGGCTTGTTTTTGCCCGTCAAGTCATTCGTAAAGTAATCGTTGGTGCTGAGCAGCGGAACAAACGTGCAGCACACCAACAAAAGGATAATAAATACAAGCGATGCCATCGCAACTTTATTTGCTTTTAACCGGCGCCATACATCTGCCCAGAATGACAGACTCGGCCGCTTGATTTCTTCAGCCTGACGCAGGTCCATTGAGATCGGTTGAAAATGCTCTTTCGTAAGTTGCATATGTTTTTACTCCTTCCCTGTGTCAGTCAATTTAATTCGCGGATCAATAAGCGTATAGGCGATGTCGACGAGCAATACGCAGACGACGAGGAAAATGGAGTAAAAGACGGTAGTACCCATGATAACGGTATAATCGCGGTTGGTAATCGACAAAACGAATTCACGGCCAAGGCCGGGGATTCCAAAGATGCGCTCTACGACGAACGTACCTGTCAGAATCGTCGCAATCAACGGACCGAGATACGTAATAACAGGCAGGAGCGCATTGCGAATCGCATGCTTGAAGGTTGTGACAAATGTGCTCAAGCCTTTTGATTTTGCCGTCTTGATAAAGTCCTGATTGAGAATCTCAATCATGTTCGAACGGGTCAAACGAGCGATAAACGCCAGCGGAAGGGCCGTCAAGGCAAACGTAGGCAATACCGTATGGGCAAAGCCTTCCCATTTCGCGATCGGGAACCAGCCCAGCTTGATGGCAAAAATGTACTGATAGAACGACGCCAGAATAAAGCTCGGAACCGACAACCCGAGTACAGCAATAACGGTTGCCGATGAATCTTGCCACTTGTTATATTTCAACGCTGCGATTACCCCCAGGGTAATCCCGCCGAAGATTGCGACGAGGAGAGCTTGCAACCCTAATCGAGCCGATACAGGGAAGCCGCGATTGATCATATCGTTTACGGTTGAGGATTTTTCTGTGAAGGATGGCCCCAAATCCCACGTTACCACCCTTTCCAAATAATCGATGTACTGTTCAAAAATGGGCTTGTCTAAACCGTAGTGCGCTTCGAGTGCCGCCTTGATTTCTTCCGGTACGTTTTTCTCGGCAGTAAAAGGACCACCGGGTATCGCTTTCATGATGAAAAAAGTAGCCGTTGTAATTAAAAACAGTGAGATTGCCATAAAAAAGATACGTTTTCCAAGGTAACGGATCAATTTTTCATTCCTCCTTTTTTGAAGTGTTCATGACTACTCTCACTTCCCATTTTTACACTGCGAAGTTCAAGTATTAAAAAAACAATCTCATGGAAAATAAAGATGTCACAGTGCAAAAATCGATTGTGTAATAACGTCCCATACGTTCTCGGTTTTGTATATATCATTACAGTTTGTACTGTAATGCCGCTTTTTTTTATCAATAGTTAAGGTATATGGGTATCCATATACCTTAACTTTTTACAAACATTATGATACTCCGCTTGTTTTCGGAAAGTAAATGGTATTACTTCTCAATCTTAGCCCACTTGAAGTCGATGTTGCCAAGTCCGTCCACGAGCACGTCTTTGACTTGATCCTTCTTCACCCACGAATCCGTGTAGAAGTAGATCGGCGCTACTGGCATGTCTTCCATGAAGATCGCTTCTGCTTCAGCCAGGATTTGTTTCCGCTTCGCTTTGTCTGTTTCGAGCGCAGATTTGTTCAAGAGGTCTTTGAACTTCGGATTTTCCCAACGCGTATCGTTGTTTCCGCCGTTTTTGTCTTTGAACAGCTCAAGGAAGTTGATCGGATCGTTGAAGTCTCCCAACCAGCCCATACGACCGATTTGGTAGTTACCTTGATGGAGTGTTTCAATGTACACTTTCCATTCTTGGTTTTCCAGTTTTACGTCAACGTTAAGGCCCTTTTTCCACTGGTCTTGGATCGCTTCGGCAATTTTCTTATGCGCATCGGAAGTGTTGTACGAAAGCGTGATTGGCGGCAGCTTGGTCAGGCCTTCCTCTTTCATGCCTTCTTCCAGCAGCTTTTTGGCACCTTCAACGTCATTGTCCTTGAAGTAACCGTCCGGTTTGAGAATCATAGACGCTGGCACAGCCCCCATCGCCGGTTTTTGATTCAGCATGAGGATGTTATCGATGATAGCTTGGCGGTTGATGGCGTATGCAAACGCTTTCCGAATTTTCACGTTGTTAAACGGTTTTTTCTCTGTGTTAAACTTGTACCAGTAGGTTCCTGCGATTGGCTGCGTCGTTACGAGGTTTTTCGATTTGAGGTCTGCAACTGCGTCAACCGGCAATGCGCTCAGCGGAGCACCAGCCCAATCGATCTCACCGTTTTCGTACATGGACAACTCGGTATTTTCATCTTCAACCATGGAGAAGTCGATTTTGTCCAGCTTGACAGCATCTTTATCCCAATAGCTGTCGTTTTTCACGAGTGTCATCTTGCTCTTGTGTTCCCAGTTCTCAATCTTGAATGGCCCGTTACCTATGTGGGTTTTCGCTTCGGCCGCCCACTGCGGATTACCTTCTACAACTTTCTTGTTAACCGGCATATACGTGTAGAAAGCGGTTAATTCCAGGAAGTACGGTGTAGGGTTTTCCAACGTTACTTGGAGTGTTTTATCGTCGACCGCCTTGATTCCCACATCGTCTAATTTTGCTTGACCTTTGTTCGCTTTTTCACCATTTTTTACGTAGTACAACTGATAGGCATAGTTTGCAGCAGTTTTCGGATCAAGAACACGCTTCCACGCATATTCAAAGTCATGTGCTGTAACCGGGTCGCCGTTGCTCCATTTTGCATCGCGCAGTTTGAAGGTGTAAGTTAGCAAGTCCTCAGAGACATCGATCTTTTCGGCTACGGATGGCTGTGGGTTGCCGTCTTTGTCCAAACGGGTCAATCCGTCAAATGTAGCGCGGATGACTGCTCCGGAAGTGCTGTCTTCAGCAAGGCCAGGGTCCGCTGTAGGCGGCTCGGAGTGCAGATTCATTTTCAGCACTTGAGACTCTGCTGGCTTTTCAGCCGGTGCCGAAGTGGAAGGTGTTTGTGCAGGTGTTCCGTTCGAAGGTTGCTCACTTGGTGCAGCCTGTTGACCGCCGCAACCCGCTAATGCTGTACCGAGGACGACAACTGAGCTTACTAATGCGAATACACTTTTTTTCAACGCAATAACCCCCATTTTTTCTAATCTTCACAATCTTTTTAACAGAGCGAACATTCGATCAAGCAAAATTAGTCTTCGTTGGCATCACTCCTTTCAAGAAATGCACGCTTCATAGCCACGAACGGAAAAATACGTGTCCTTGTACTGCTTTAGTTCCAGTGATACATCTGCTGCCAATATTCCGTCTATTTGCGACAGACGTTGATTAACGAAGGTGATCAACTCTTCGTTATCGTGGAAGACTACCTGGATGATAAGGTCGTGTTTCCCGCTGAATGCTCCGACAAATCTGACTTCTGGAAACTTGCACAGCTCTTCGGCAACGTGCTGTTGCTTACCCAGCTTCGTCGTCAAACCGATGCTGGCTTGGACGCCGAGGCCAAGCTTTTCCGGGTTGACCTGGATGATAAACTCGAATACACCCTCTTGTAACAGGCGGGCAATGCGGGAGCGTATAGTCCCCTCACTCAGCCCCAACTGATTGGCGATTTCTGTATACGGAGTTCGGCCATCCCTCTGAAGGATTTGCAGGATCTGGCGATCAATATTGTCGATTTTTTTCATCCTACCACTCCAATTAACAGAACGTGTCCGGCTAGAGACGGGGTTACGATATTGCGAGGTACTTTACGCCTTTTTTACGAAATTCGCAGAAAACAATTACAATCCATCTGTCACCTTTAAAATAAACGGAAAAGATAGCGGTGTCAACGAAATTTGACTAATAGAAAAATAAAATATTATAAAGAGTATCATACCAATCTATAATTTTTTATCGAATTCTACCGTCAAATTGCGTCGAACCGCCATTTTTGGATTTTAGATTATTTTATAAATCAAAGATTTTTTATCGGGATTTTCCGTCGAAATTTCAAACGCCGACTCGATCTCCTTTTGTGCCGATGCAAGCATATGTTCGTCATTTGCGTGAACGACTGCCAACGTCTCGTCCCGGTCAACGCGATCCCCGATTTTTTTTCGCAAAACAATTCCGACGGCCAAATCGATCGGAGCGTCCTTTGTCATTCTTCCGGCTCCCAGCTCAACAGACGCGTGCCCGATTTTCTCGGCGTCGATCTTGGTGATGAAGCCGGCTCGCTTCGCCTTGATTCCATGCTGAATACGCGCCGCCGGGAGCAAGTCGAGGTCATCCACTACCCTTGCATCGCCTCCCTGCGCCTGGATCATCTCGCGCAGTTTTTCGACAGCCTGCCCGCTGGCAATGCGTTCCTTGAGATGTTCTCTGGCTGCTGTATCGTCGGCAAATAACCCGCCCAGCACAAGCATTCTGGCCCCGATGGTCAATGCCAATTCAGTCAGATCCTCCGGTCCGTGCCCGCGCAGCGTTTCGATCGCTTCCTTGACCTCCAGGGCGTTGCCCACAGCAAAGCCAAGGGGCTGGTTCATATCGCTGAGTACAGCCACCGTCTGTCTGCCTACCTGTCTGCCGATCGACACCATTGCTTCAGCCAGCACTTCAGCCTCTTCGACGTTTTTCATGAAGGCGCCTTTGCCGACCTTCACGTCGAGAACGATCGCGTCTGCACCTGAAGCGATTTTTTTCGACATGATCGAGCTGGCAATCAACGGCACCGCTTCCACCGTCGCCGTAACGTCGCGCAGCGCGTACAGCTTTTTATCTGCCGGTGTGAGATTTCCTGTCTGGCCGACCACGGCAAGGCCGATGTCGCGCACCTGCTGCAAAAACTGCTCGCGGTTTCGCTCTACCTGAAAGCCGGCAATCGATTCCAGCTTGTCGATCGTACCGCCTGAGTGTCCCAGGCCGCGGCCTGACATTTTCGCCACAGGAATGCCCGCACTCGCCACCAATGGGGCGACGACGAGCGTCGTCTTGTCGCCTACGCCCCCTGTACTGTGCTTGTCGACCTTCACACCCGGAATCGACGAGAGGTCGAACTGGTCTCCGGACGCAGCCATGGCCAGGGTCAATTCACCTGTCTCAAACGGCGTCATCCCGCGAAACAACACGGCCATGGCCCAGGCCGACATCTGGTAATCCGGTATGCTCCCGTCTGTATAGCCCTGGACGATAAAGCGGATCTCTTCGGCAGTATATTCGTGACCATCGCGTTTTTTGGCGATTAAATCAACCATTCTCATCTCATTACACCTCCGCCACAATACTTTTCACGAATGAGATAAACCGCGGTCGCGTCAGATTGGCAACCTCCATCACCCGTTCATGCGTGAGCGGCTCCAGCTCTTCTCCGATAGCCATATCGGTAATGCAGGATATGCCCAAAATGCGCAGACCTGCGTGACGGGCGACAATGACTTCCGGCACAGTAGACATCCCGATCGCATCGCCGCCGATACGCGCCAGCATCATCAATTCGACTGGTGTGCTGTAGCTCGGTCCGGACACCCCGCAGTACACGCCTTTTTGCACCTTGATGCCAAGCTCTGCCGCTTTGGCTTCCGCTAGCTGGATCAGCTCAGGCGTATAAGCAGCGGACATGTCCGGGAACCGCGGGCCGAATTCATCCAGGTTCGGACCGATCAGCGGATTGTCGCCCGTCAAATTGATATGGTCGTGAATGATCATCAGATCACCTGGCGCAAATGCGTGGTTCAAGCCGCCGCAGGCGTTGGTGACGATCAGTGTTTCGATGCCCAATTGCTTCATCACGTAAATCGGGAACGTCACTGTACCCATATCGTACCCTTCGTAAAAGTGAAACCGGCCTTGCATGATCAGGACGTGTTTTCCGTTCAACGACCCGATTACCAATTTGCCTTCGTGGCCCGCCACTGTCGAGACAGGAAAGTGCGGGATCGCTTCATATGGAATCTCGACGGGCTGTTCGATCTGCTCTGCCAGTACGCCCAGACCTGAGCCCAAAATCAACCCGATGCGCGGAGCTGTTCCCAGCTTGTCAGCGATAAACGCTGCTGCTGCCTTGATTTTGCCAACCTTGTTCTCCATCTGTATGCCCACCTCCTATAGTTTCGCGAGAATTCCGTGCAGCAAGGAGAGGAATTGCGCTTTTACTTTCTCGGTTGTCTCCATGACTTCTTCATGCGACAGCGACTGCTTCAATATGCCTGCTGCCATATTGCTGATGCAGGAGATCCCCAACACTTCCATGTTCATGTGCCGGGCGACGATCACTTCCGGTACAGTTGACATGCCGACAGCATCTGCGCCCAAAATCCGCAGCATTCTGATCTCGGCAGGCGTTTCGTAGCTAGGCCCGAGCAACCCGCAGTAAATCCCGCTTTGCAATTCAATCCCCAGCTCTTTGCCCGTCTCCAGCGCCAGCGTTTGCAGGCGTTGTGCATACGCTTCGGACATGTCCGGGAAGCGAACGCCAAGCTGCTCATCGTTAGGGCCGATGAGCGGATTGCGGTACGTCAGGTTCAAATGATCGCGGATGACCATCAAATCGCCGGGACGATAGCTTTCATTGACTCCGCCTGCAGCATTGGTCACGATGATCGTCTCCACGCCGATCGCTTTCATGACGCGGATCGGGAAAGTCACTTCATCCAGACCATGGCCCTCGTAATAGTGAAATCGGCCTTGCATGGCGACGACTTGCTTGCCTTCCAGCTCGCCGATCACCAGCTGGCCTTTATGGCCGACGACAGTCGATTTGGTAAAACCGGGGATCTCATGGTACGGAATGGCGACCGCATTTTTAATGTCGTCCGCGAGTACCCCTAGTCCAGAACCGAGCACCAAACCAATAGTCGGTGCAGCGGAAATTTTCCTTTTGATTGTTTCGGCAGCTTGTTGAATCGATGTAATCATAAAAACATCCTCCTATTGTTCATGCCTTACCGGCACACGTAATCATGCACTGCTCACGCAATAAATGCATCTCCACGCGCGAGCTAGTCGATTTCACCCAAAAAACTGGTTCCGATGGTCGGAGCAGGCACGGAAAAATTGTCGGCAATCGTCGCCCCGAGATCGGCAAACGTTTCCCGCACGCCGATATTTCGCGTATGCTTCAGACCTGTATGGTAGACCACTAACGGCACGTACTCGCGTGTGTGGTCTGTTCCCGGATGCGTCGGATCGTTGCCGTGATCTGCCGTGATGATGAGCAAATCGCCGTCCGCAAGACCTGCCAGCAATTCCGGAACTCTCGCATCGAACTCCATCAGCGCTTTGCCATACCCTTGGGGATCGCGGCGATGACCGTACTTGGCGTCAAAGTCTACGAGATTGACGAAGCTGAGTCCGGTAAACGATTCTCCCATCGTCTTGAGCAGTTGATCTACCCCATCCATGTTGTCAGTGGTACGGATCGAACGCGTAACGCCCTCATTTGCGTAAATGTCGGCAATTTTGCCAAGCGCGATCGAGTCAAAGCCCGCATCCTTCAAGCGATTCATCACCGTCGGGGCAAACGGTTTGACGGAGTAGTCATGCCGGTTCGCCGTGCGGACGAACGCGCCCGGCACGCCGACGTAAGGTCTGGCGATCACGCGTGTGACGGCGAATTCATCGCGCAGCGTAAGCTCCCTGGCAACCTCGCAAATCCGATACAGCTCATCGAGCGGAATAATCTCTTCGTGGGCGGCGATTTGAAAAACGCTGTCCGCAGACGTGTAGACGATAACCGCCCCTGTCCGCATCTGTTCCTCGCCCAATTCTTCGAGGATCTCCGTACCGGAAGCCACTTTGTTGCCGATCACTTTCCGCCCGATGCGCGCTTCGAATTCGTCGATGAGCGCTTGCGGAAAGCCGTCCGGGTAAGTGCGGAACGGGGTAGACACATGCAGGCCCATGATTTCCCAATGACCGGTAGTCGTATCCTTTCCCATGGAAATTTCCTTCATCTTGCCGATCGTCGCAAGTGGTGCCTCCACCGGCGGAACATGTTTCAGCGGTGCGATGTTGCCCAGTCCGAGCCGCTGCAAATGCGGGAGCGAAAATCCTTCGACGGTCTCGGCGATATGCCCAAGCGTGTGTGCCCCACGGTCGCCAAAACGCTCTGCGTCCGGCAATTCACCAATTCCAACGCTGTCTAGCACAATTAAAAAAATCCGTGAAAAACGTGACATATGTATGCCCTCCTTCTTCGAAAACGCAGCTGCGTCAAGCCCTCTTCACGTAGTCTTCGCTACCGCCAGGCGATCGAAACCTAATCGTTTCGGCCGACCAAAAAAAAAGAGAGTCTACGCTCTAGGGTGTGTTTTCGCATAAACATCTTTGATGCGATTCCGCGTTACATGAGTATAGATTTGGGTCGTAGAGATATCGGCATGACCGAGCATTTCCTGAACGGAACGCAAATCCGCGCCATTTTCCAGCAAATGGGTGGCAAATGAGTGGCGTAACGTATGAGGAGTGATTTCAGCGAGGATACCAGCCTGGCGAGCGTATTTTTTAATCAGCTTCCAGAACCCTTGCCTGGTCATCCGCGTCCCCAGATGATTGAGAAAAAGTCCATGGTCACTCCGTTTTTTCAAGAGCTGCGGCCGCGCTGTCTCGAGATAGTCCCGAACTGCCGTAATCGCCAAGCTCCCCAAAGGAATGAGGCGTTCCTTCGACCCCTTGCCCATACATTTCAAAAAACCCATCTCCAGATTGACATCGCCTACATCGAGCGAAATCAGTTCCGAGACGCGAATGCCAGTGGCATACAGCAGCTCAAGCATCGCCTTGTCCCGCTTCCCGCTCGGATTGTTCGGCACAGGTCCATCCAGCAGCTTTTCCACTTCATCCATCGACAGTACTTTTGGCAAGCGCTTTTCGATTTTTGGCGTCTCCAGATGAACGGACGGATCGTGGGTGAGATGCTTATCCCGAACGAGAAATTGATAGAATGCGCGGATGGAAGCCATATTGCGCGATAGCGTTGCAGTCGCCCGGCCTTTTTTTTGCAGCTGAAGCAGGTAGGCAATGATGTGTCCCCGATTCGACTGCCCGATGTCGATGACGCCCTGCTCCTTCAAATAGCCTGTATACGAAAACAAATCGCGCTGGTAGGATTCCAGCGTATTCGCCGCCAGCCCTTTTTCTACAGAGAGAAAATGGATAAAGTGATCAATCAGCACATCCATGAAGTACGTTCCCCTTACGCTGAAGTTTCTCCTACTTGGTTTTTCCACATCCACGAAAGAAATCCTCTTTCCCGTTGGAAAAAAGAGGATTATTCACCAACCATAAAAAACAATTGTAATCGCGAATAATACCAATCTACATTATGCATCTTGGTCTGGTCAATAATTTTAACGACCTTGACCGCGTTTCCGTGCGGCTCATGATACGGATTGGCTGGCAACAGGTGGGAAGAAAGAATCGTGATAATCCCGTAAGAGATCAAGGTACAGGTAACAAACAAAAGGATAAAGCGGACAAGCTCCATCAGGCGTCGAATGGTTACCTTCAATCTTCGGCCCCCCTTATCTGATCTCCCTATCATCTTATGCGCCTGTCCACATCCCTATACGCCAAGCAAAGCGGAAGTAAAAAAAACTCCTCTGGAGGTAGAGAAGTTTTTTACTTAAAGTCCTCGATATTCACTTTATCAATACACCGGTGACAGATGCCGTAGAACGTCAACCGATGGTCCAGTATAGTAAAATGATAGGAGCTGTGAACGCGTTCCTCAACACCCGCAAGCAAATCCTCAAAAATCTCGTCGACCGTCCCACAGTTAAGGCAGACCAGATGATGATGATGTCTTTCTGCATTATCGTCGCGAAGATCGTAGCGAGATACGCCATCACCAAAGTTCATTCTGTGGATAATTTTCAACTCACTTAAAAGCTCCAGAGTACGGTATACAGTAGCAAGCCCAATTTCCGGTGATTTCTCCTTCACCAGCAAGTATACATCTTCTGCGCTTAGGTGGTCTTCTTCATTTTCCAACAGTACACGAACAGTGGCCTCACGCTGAGGTGTTAACTTGTAGTTATGGGAATGTAACTGCTGCTTTATCTTTTCGATCTTTTCTTCCAAAAATAGCCCCTCCCCACTTGCATGAAACCTGCTCCTATTATAGTTGAGGGTATCGAAATAAGTCAAATACAAATGTTCTTACCTGAGAATAATTCTTAATTAGCGTTTCACTTCATCACAAAGTGCATCAGAGCAGGCGTAATGAACGTTTCAAACATCGCCGCCAGCGTCAATACGCTGAACATGACGATGACGAGCACAGTGTAGCTGACAAAATGCGGCAGGATCACATCCCGCTTGGACAAGAGGCGTGTCCTGATCAGTCTGATGGAAAAGGAAATCCCGCCCACTCCCGCGATGATCAGCGCCGGGACGACAAGCATATTTTGCGGCAGTACACCGGTCACGGCATACAGCAGACCCTGCCACTGCATCTGATTGATCAAAAAACCAACGGTAAAGCCGACGACGACACCTTTTATGAACAGCAGCAGCAAAATCATCGGCAGTCCGATGATGGATAAGCCCAAAACCCACATGATGCCAATCGTTTTCAAGTAAAAACCGAACGATTGCAGAAAATGCAGCTTCGGGTCCGCAATGCCCGTCTGGTTCATATTGGAGAAAAAGTATTGCAGGAAACCAAGCAGCTCCTCTTTTTGCGAGAGTCCCAGTGAATTGACGATGGTCGCACCAAAGATGAGGCCCATGGTAAAAAGAACGATCGTAAATACGTATAGTGACTGGTTTTCTTTCAAATACATGTGGATGGTTTGTCCCAATCGAAAACGCACGAAGCCTCGCCTCCAGATATCGATTACTGATACCTATGCAGCGAGGCGTCACTCTATAACTCCCATCTTTGCATCCGGTTTATTCGTGCGTGAACCTCCGTTCCCAGGCTCCGGCTGCGGGACGTCAGCGGCTACTGTTTGTTCCCGATCCGGCCGTACAATCCGGCCCCGCCAGCCTGTACCTCCAATCGCCCGGTACGCGCCTGGATGATCACCTCGGCAATTCCCTCGCCAACGACTGCAGCCAGGCTTTCTTCGTCTGCGCGGTGCAGAATGTTCATTTCCGTGCCGAATGCGCGATATAGCTGCTCTCTGCGTTTGGGCCCGATCCCCGGCAAAAACTCCAGCGGATACTGTTCGACATAAGCGGGTCGAAAAGGCGGATGAACCCCTTGCGCCACGTCTGCCAATTGGCTGATGCGCTCGGCTACACCGCGAACCACTGCCTTTTTTCCGCACTGGGGACAGCGTTCCACCCATTCCAAAGGCAGCGGTGACTGGCACGCTTGACAGACGGTCTGATGGTATTTGCCTAACCGGGGATGCAAACCGTAATTGGCCAGCACCGTCCGCCCGTCCTGACGCAACAGCATCGCTTTCCATTCACGGAAGTTCGCTTCCGCCAAGGCGATTGACTGGTATTCGCGGCCGATTTTCCCGAGTGAATGGGCGTCGGAATTGGTCAGGAACGTCTTGTCGTGCAATTCGCTGATTTGATCGGCCATCACCGTATTGGCGCTGAGTCCAAGCTCCACGGCACAGATGAGCGCAGGATCGGCCACCTCTGCCAATCTGTCGGTGCAACTGCCGTACAGACCTTTGTGCGGCGTGAAAATGTGTGCGGGAATGACGACGCCGCCAAGCTGGTCGATATACACTTGCAGCTCGTAGGTGGTACAGGCGATCCGTTGGGAGCTGAGCGTAACATTTTTGCATCTGGCAGCGAGCCAGGTTGTAAACTGCTGCATTTCCTTGAGCGAAGGCAGATAGCACAGAAAATGCGCTTCGCCGCGGCCAGGCTCCTTTACCTCCACCTCACTGCCGAGCAGAAGCGTCGTCTGCTTGTAGCGAATCCCTCCGTCCGCAAGTTGATCTGCCCGCTTTCGCTCAATCAGCTCAGTGAGTTCCGCCTGTACTTCCGGCACATGCGCATCGATAATGCCGATCACTTCGATGCCTTTTCGCTCCGACGCTTCTTCGAGAATACGGTGCAGGGTCATCTGGCGGGAAGCCGTTATTTTGACCGGACGCCCGCTTTCCGTACCGCCGATATGGATATGCATATCTGCAAACAGCGGGGTTAACGCGAGCTCACGCATTGGCTGACAGCTTGCGGTTTTCCCAGGCGTAGACGGCAAGGACGGTTTTGGCGTCGCATATTTCCCCGTTGGCAAGCAGTTCCTTGGCTTCCGGTAACGTGACGTGGAGCACCTCGACGAACTCATCTTCATCTGGTCTGGCTACTCCGGCAGTTAAATCTGTCGCGATGTAGAGATGCAGCAGCTCGTCCGCAAAACCGGGAGAGGTGTAAAACGAGCTCAGGTGCTCATACGTCTTCGCCGTATACCCCGTTTCCTCTTCCAGTTCACGCTTCGCGCAGGCCAGCGGTTCTTCTCCCCGCTCCAGCTTTCCCGCCGGTATTTCCACGATCGTGCGTTCCAGCGGTTTGCGGAATTGACGCACCGCGAGCATCCGATCATCGTCGGTAAACGCCAGGACTGCCACTGCCCCCTGATGGTTAACGATTTCACGTTTGGCCAGATTTCCGTTCGGCAGCCGAACTTCGTCTATTTTGACTGTGATTACGCGTCCTTCATAAATCGTTTCACTGGAAACGGTCTTTTCGTGCAGGTTCGTCTCTTTCATCATGTTCTCTCCTTCGCGATCATCGATTCCAATTTTTACAGTTCTACTCCCGAACACCCCTCCATATCATAACACAAAGACAAGCTCGTCCCATCACTTCTGAAAGGAAGATGCCCGATGAAAACATATATTTCCGGCAATCAATTAAGCATGGTCGGCAAAGCCAAAGAAATCAGAGCGGCCCTCTGGACTTTAACAGCCCGCCATAAAACGCTGAAAGAACTATTAAACCATCATCAGCCGCGCCGTCACTAGTCCGCAGCTCTACAAGCCGGGCAGCGGCCTTCGCTGCGACATACGCCGCTTGAAACGGGCTCGGATCGACGAAATGGGACCGCCCCATCGTCTCGACAGGTTCAGGATATCCTGTCAGCAAGTCGTTTATTTCGGCTGGATCGGGCACCGCGATAGGAACCAAATGATGCCGAGCGAATAGTTGATCGTCTGCTGCCTGGTTGCGCAGGCAGCCATCGCGCCAATCGCCGTACTGCGGCCAGGGAACGAGCGCTGGCGAAAGCGTGAATTGTTTCAGTACGGTACGCGTATGATGGCTGATGCCGTAATGCCGTTCACGAGGGTCTGAAAAGCTGATGCGAGGGACGAAGACGGGAATGCCCCGCAAGAGCGTTACCGTGTGGACAATTTCGGCAAGCTGCATACCCGAAAAACCGAGCACGGTTCCTGTGCCGACTACGCCCGGCCCGAGCAAACAGACGATTACATCTGCATTGGCGAGATGCTTGGCTGCCAGCAAGCCCGTATGCAGGTTTACCGTATCGTAATCGCCTCCCCAAGCCTGCCCTGCGGTGACTGTCGCCGAGAGGGTCTGCGTGCGGCGCAAATGCTCGACATGGCGGCTGAACGCGATGGGCAGTGCTGCTCCGTCGGGCATCACGTAGACGACCCGAGCGCCTGGCGTCATGAGTTGAAGCGCCAAGGAGATGACCGGCAGCATGCTGTGCAGCTCCGCAATCACGACCGGCGTCTGTTCCAGTGTCAGCCGTTCGTCGCAAAACAGCTCGTGCCACGGACTCGCCTCTTCTTCTGCAGCATCTACACTGAGCTGATACGGCGTATACCGCTGCTTGACGATGTGCCCCCAATCCGTCAGGTACAGCTCCGCTTCACTGTGTTCAGCGAGTTTTGCCATGACAAAATGGTACCCGCCCGTCCCCAAGCCGAGACGGACTGCAGTCGTATTGAGCAGGACGACATCACCCGAAGCACAGCCTGCGTCAGCCTCCGCATGTCTGGGCAGGTAGAAAACAGCGCGTTCGGGCATGGCTTGCTTGCTGTCGAGGAGTTCGTTTAACAGGACGACGTCAAGCACCTGTACGGCTCTCCTCTGTTCGACAATACGCACAACCCTCGCCTGAGCAATACGCAGCATCGCATTCCCCTCCCTCACTCCTTTTTCATCGTATGTTTCTGTTTGTCTGTGTATACGTCGGAGTATAAAGCAGCATAGCCTTAAAAGAAAAAGATCTTGTCTCGGGCTGTCGTGGTGGGAGAGAGAAAAGAGGATTGTGCTCCGTTCGTTGCGGCTTTTGCAGGGAAGTATGTACTGTCCGGCTCCGCTCCAAAAACGGCACGTCGACCAAAATTCCGAAGAAGATGATTCATCCGTAGAGTTGGTCTATAAAGCTGTGCCGTTTTTTCCACTCTGCCTGGGATAAGCCGCAAAGGCCTCCGCCCATTCCTCTTTTCTCTCTCGGAGTAACTGATTATAATCAACATGCACAAAGAAAGGTTGGGTTTCAACTCGTATGTAAGCTGAGAACAAACTACCGTTTTTTCATAAACAACGGTCACTTAAAAACTGATTTTTTACATCCTGAGCAACCCACAAACATGACTACAGCCAGGGAATCGCCAAGAAGAGATAAGCGGAGCTTTTTGACAGCGCCCCCCAGACAGCGACCAAAAAACGGAACGTCTTTCGCGACCCACCTACATCCATGAGATACGTCCCTCGCGGCTTTTGGGGCGCGGTTTCGTTTTTGAGGTTTGGGGTCCCCGAAAAGTACTCGGAATACGCTTCGAAGGCCCACGTCACTTTTTGGGGCTTTTCGCAGTCGGCCTTGAATTACTCCCTCGCAAGCTGTCACTTGCGGAGTGTTCTCTTCTTGGCGATTCCCCTCCCCTCCACCGCACCCACGATTGCACGATGATTACGATCATCTGCGACAAAAAAAGTTGTCCCTGCAACAGAAACGCTGCTGCACGGACAACCCTATCATTTCGATGCGCCTTATGCCAGAGACTCTTCAATGATCGCCAGTACCAGCTCGGAAGCTTTGTAAAGCTCTTTTAGCGGCATGCGCTCATTTGTCGTATGAATCTCTTCATATCCGATTGCGACAGTTACGCTCGGAATGCCGAAGCCGTTGAAGATATTGCCGTCGCTGCCCCCGCCGCTTTTTTTGTACTCCGGCTCTCTGCCGATCCGTTTGACTGCGGCTGTCACTTTTTGCACGACCGGGGTTTCCGCCGTGTACTTGTAACCGTGGTACATGAACATGACATTGTTTTCGACGCGAGCGCCCATCTCTTTCGCCGCAGATTCGAACGCCTCTGTCATTTTCTTGACCTGGGCCTCCAGCTTGTCCATGACCAGGCTGCGGGCTTCTGACCAGACTTCCGCGTATTCCGTCACGATGTTGAACGCTTTGCCACCCTCAAAATGGCCGATGTTGGCTGTCGTATCCTCATCAATACGCCCCAGCGGCATGCGGGAGATCGCTTTGCTTGCGACGGTGATCGCACTGACGCCGGCTTCCGGATTGACTCCGGCATGTGCTGCCTTGCCGTAAATTTTGCTGATGATCCGGTACTGTCCTGCACCCGCGACCGTGATTTCCCCTACCGGTCCTTCCGAGTCAAAAATAAAGCCCATGTCCGCCTTCAACAAGCTCTGATCCATCGCACGGGACCCGACCAAACCGGATTCTTCGCCGACCGTAATGACGACTTGAATGGTTGGATGCGGCAAATTGTTCTCTTTTAACGTGCGGATCCCTTCAAAAATCGCAGCAATCCCAGCCTTGTCGTCGGCACCGAGAATCGTCGTTCCGTCGGACACTACATAGCCGTCTTTGATCGACGGCTTGATGCCTTGGCCGGGCACAACCGTATCCATGTGGCTGCTGAACAGCAGTGTCGGACCTTGGGCTGTACCTTCCAATGTAGCGATGAGGTTGTTTGCGCCGTGCCCCGTTTTGGCGGCTGCGTCGTCTTCCTCGACTGTGAAGCCAAGCGCGAGCAGTTTTTCCTTGATCACCACGGCGATCTTCGCTTCATTTTTTGTCTCGCTATCAATCTGCACCAATTCCAAAAACTCCTGTAGCACTCGGTCCTCATTAATCAAAGGTGATCCCTCCTGTTAAATACTTGGCAACCTGATCGTCGCATCGTAAATGAGTTGCTGGTACGTTTGCTGTCAAACGTGTGAATTGCCTTCAAAAAGTATGTATGCATCGTAGCCTGGCGCATTCCGCCCCGGCCCACGATAAAACTTGATCAAGGCTTTTTACTTTCAAAAAAAATTTTGATCAGATGCGTCATCGACTACAAGTATACAACAAGCCCTCTGATTTCTCCATAACATGCCGTGCGCCGACTTTCAAATCAGAGCGGAATGTTGCCATGCTTCTTGCCCGGACGCTGTTCGCGCTTGTTTTTCAGCATGGCAAGGGATTGCTTCAGATGCTTCCGCGTCTCGCGCGGATCTATGACGTCATCGACCATTCCGTTTTCCGCTGCCACGTACGGATTGGCGAATTTTTCCCGGTACTCGGCAATTTTTGCTTGTCGGGTTGCCACCGGATTATCGCTCTGCTCAATTTCTTTGGCGAAAATGATGTTTGCCGCTCCCTCGGGACCCATGACGGCGATCTCAGCGTTCGGCCAGGCGTAGACGACGTCGGCGCCGATCGCCTTGGAATTAAGCGCCACGTATGCACCGCCATAGGCTTTGCGGGTAATGATTGAAATCTTCGGCACAGTCGCCTCGGAATAGGCGTACAAAATCTTTGCCCCGTGCCGGATAATCCCGCCGTGCTCCTGGTTAATCCCGGGGAAAAATCCGGTCACATCGACAAACGTAATCAGCGGGATATTGAATGCATCGCACGTGCGGATAAACCTTGCCAGCTTGTCGGACGAGTCGATATCGAGCCCGCCTGCCATCACTTTTGGCTGGTTGGCGATCAATCCGACGCTTTGTCCATTGATTCTGCCATACCCTACGACGATATTGCGGGCAAAGTCGGGCTGGACTTCGAGAAAATCGTTGTGATCGACAATCAGTTCCAGCAGCTTCTTCACGTCATAGACCTTCGTTCCGGCCACCGGGACAGACTCGATAATTTCCTCCAGCCAATCCCCGTCTTCTCCCTGATATGCCAAGGCAGGGGCTTCTTCCTTGTAGTTTTGCGGCAAAAAGCTGAGCAGCCGTCGCACTTCACCGAGCACTTCCTCTTCAGTCGGCGCCGTAAAGTGGGCCACGCCGCTGATCGATGAGTGGACTTTGGCCCCGCCAAGGTTTTCACTCGTAATTTTTTCGCCGGTGACCGTCTCAATCACTTTCGGACCGGTAATAAACATCTGCGAGGTCTGCTCGACCATGAAGACGAAATCAGTAATCGCCGGGGAATAGACCGCTCCGCCCGCACATGGCCCGAGAATGACGGAAATTTGCGGAACGACGCCAGAGTAGATCGAGTTGCGATAGAAAATGTGGCCGTAGCCATCGAGCGAAACGACGCCCTCCTGAATCCGCGCACCCCCCGAATCGTTTAACCCGATGACCGGTGCGCCGTTGTTCGCAGCCAAATCCATGATGTTGGCGATTTTCTTTGCATGCATTTCGCCCAACGCTCCGCCAAACACGGTAAAATCCTGGGCAAAAACGTAGACAAGCCGTCCGTTGATCATTCCATAGCCGGTCACGACACCTTCGCCAGGGCCTTCCTGTTTGTCCATGCCGAAATTCGTCGCGCGGTGCTTGACGAACGGCTGGAGCTCAACAAAGGTGCCTTCATCCAGCAGGATGTCCAGGCGCTCTCGCGCAGTCAGCTTGCCCCGGTTGTGCTGTGCGGCGATTCGCTCGTCTCCCCCGCCCATTTCCACTTTGCGTTTCCGCTCGTACAGCTCATCTATTTTTTCGTACATCTGATCGCTCATTTATTGCTCCTCCTCGTTTTTCACGGGGTACTGGCACAACTCGTACAGAACGCCGCCAGACGCCTTTGGATGGATAAAGGCTACCTGTGCCTGATGCGCCCCCGGTTTCGGCTCCTCGTTGATCAAAGCCACGCCGTCCTCCTTCAGACGAGCCAACCGGGCATGAATGTCGTCGACGTCAAACGCGATATGATGGATACCTTCGCCGCGCTTGGCAATGAACGTGGCGATCGGGCTTGTATCCGACAGTGGTTCCAATAGCTCGAGCCGCGTCTCGCCGACACCCAAAAAGGCGATGCGTACCTGTTCGCTCTCGACCTCTTCCCGTCCCAATAATGACAAACCCAACTTATCCGTGTAAAAAGGCAATGCAGTGTCTATGCTCTTGACAGCAATCCCGATGTGGGCAATTTTTCCAGGAGGCTCGGGAAAGCTCATCCGCTTTCCTTTGACATGCTTGCGAATAAAGTCGGCACATTCTTTTGACGGTGTGCCCGGCGTAAAGACTCTGGCAATTCCTTGCGATTCCAAAAAGGGAATGTCTTCCTGAGGAATGACCCCGCCGCCAACGACGAGGATATCGTCTGCCTTTTCCAGCCGCAGCAGTCGAACCACCTCCGGAAACAGCTCATTGTGCGCACCTGACAAGCAGGAGAGGCCAATGCAATCGACATCTTCCTGAATGGCCGCATTGACGATTTGTGCCGGCGTCTGCCGAAGCCCGGTGTAAACGACCTCCATCCCCTCGTCGCGAAGCGCCTGGGCAATTACCAATGCTCCGCGGTCATGTCCGTCCAGGCCAGGCTTTGCCACCAATACTCGAACTTTTTTCTCCATCCGCTTTTCCCCCTCATTCGTTCGTATTCCTTACCAACAGTCCGCTTTTTTACACGGAGCGATATTCACCAAATACTTGTCTGAGAACGCCGCAAATCTCCCCGATGGTGGCATACGCCCGAACGCACGCGAGGATGAGCGGCATGAGATTTTCCGTGCCCTCTGCCCCTCGTTTCAATTGAGCGAGCGTTTGTTCGACGAGCTTGTTATCCCGTCTGGCCCGCAAATCATCCAGGCGTTCTGTTTGTTTTTTGCCTAATGACGGATCGACGCGCAGCAGCTCCGGCTGCGGCTCGTTCTCCAGGCGGAACGAGTTCATGCCGACGACTTTTTCTTCCCCGGACTCGATTCTCCGCTGTGTCTCATAG
This sequence comes from uncultured Brevibacillus sp., assembly GCA_946402065.1. GTDB lineage: Bacteria > Bacillota > Bacilli > Brevibacillales > Brevibacillaceae > Brevibacillus_D. The sequence continues at coordinate 20,830 of CAMIVR010000008.1, forward strand.
GCCATCTTGTGAATTTCACGCTGCATGTACCCCGCTTCAACAGCTGCCACTGCACCGCCCATCTGCTTGATTTTGTCCATGTATTCCAATGCTTTTTGTTCGATTTGATTCGTCAGCTCCTCGACGTAATAGGAGCCCGCCAGCGGGTCGACCGTATCGGTAACGCCGCTCTCGTAGGCAATGATCTGCTGCGTGCGAAGCGCAATCCGCGCCGATTCTTCTGTCGGCAGGGCAAGCGCTTCGTCTCGTGAATTGGTGTGCAGGCTTTGTGTTCCGCCGAGAACCGCTGCCAGTGCTTGCAGCGTTACGCGGACGATGTTGTTGTCCGGCTGCTGGGCTGTCAACGTCGAACCGCCCGTCTGGGTATGGACGCGGAATTGCCACGACTTCGGATTTTTGGCCTGATACGTTTCCCGCATGAGTCGCGCCCACATCCGCCGGGCAGCGCGAAACTTGGCGATTTCCTCAAAGAAGTTGTTATGTCCGTTAAAGAAAAAGGAGAGCTGCGGCGCAAATTGGTCAATCTCCAAGCCTGCGTCGAGAGCGGCATCGACATAGGCAAGGCCATCTGCCAGCGTGAACGCCACCTCCTGGACGGCTGTGGAGCCCGCTTCACGAATGTGGTAGCCGCTGATGCTGATCGTATTCCATTTGGGCACATGCTGCGCGCAGTAGGCAAAAATATCGGTGATCAGCCGCATCGACGGTTTTGGCGGAAATATGTACGTGCCTCTGGCGATGTATTCTTTCAGAATGTCGTTTTGAATCGTCCCTGACAACGCTTCTGACGGAACCCCCTGCTTCTCGCCAACGACAATGTACATGGCAAGCAGGACAGCCGCAGGTGCGTTAATCGTCATCGACGTGCTGACGCGATCCAGGGGGATTTCATGGAGCAGCGTTTCCATATCTTCCAGCGAATCAATCGCTACGCCTACTTTGCCGACTTCGCCAGACGCCATCGGGTCGTCAGAGTCATAGCCGATCTGTGTCGGCAAATCGAACGCGACACTCAGGCCGGTCTGCCCCTGCTCGAGCAAATAGCGAAAGCGCTTGTTGGTCTCATCTGCCGAACCGAAGCCTGCATATTGCCGCATGGTCCAAAAACGGCCACGGTACATGGTCGGCTGAACGCCACGCGTGTACGGATACTCGCCTGGAAAGCCGATATTTTCCATGTAAGCGCCATCAATCTCGGCTGGTACATAAAGCCGCTCCACTTCAATGTCGGAAGACGTGGTAAACCGCTCTTTTCGTTCCGGTGTTTTGGCCAATCTTTTCGTGACCTGCTGTTGCCACTCTTGGTATACTTGGGTAAAATCTTTATTGGACACGTGAACCCTCCCTCTCCATCATCGCGATGCCTAACCGATTAAATAGGATCCCGTCTCAATTCTAGCATAGCTTTCCTTAAATTCAACGAATCAACACGGAATGGTATGTGATTCATTATATAATTCGGAGGTTACACAAGGAGGATAACCGGATGAGAAAACTAAATCGGTCGTTTGTTGCGAAGGTAGTGATCGTACTGCTTGTCCTGTCACTGATAATCCCAAGCCTGTACGTATTTCGCTAAACCCGCCAAAAAACTGGCAGCTGGTCTGTCGCCTGTCTCGTTCATCAACGAAGCTTTTGCCCCGGCAGCAAAACAAAAACCCCTCGAGAAAAGGGGTTTTTGTTTTGTGCAGCTGCTCTATTTGGCCACGATGATGCTTGATGAGTTTGCATCCCATGTCAACTTGTATCCGAGTTGGTCGGTAACGAACTTGATCGGCAGCATCGGCATTCCGTTTTTGATCTGAACTGCCACTGGCAGCGTAGCATTCGTAGTGCCTGCTTTTGCCGCAGTGGAGCCAACCGTGAATTTCAACTGTTTCGTTCCGCTCGTAATCGACACCGATGTATTGTTCCATTGTGTTGTCAAGGCGAGAGCTTCTTTAAAAAATTGCGCCGGAACGAGCGTGTTGCCGTTGAGCGTATACGGCGCTGCGGAAAGCGGGTACGTCTTGCCGTTGACCACAAACGAAGCTGTGCCGACTTTAAGGCTGGCTGCACCCGCCGGAATTGCCGATGTCGGCGGGGTAGCTGCTGGCGGAGTCGGTGTTGTCGCAGGCAATTTCGCTCCGCCGATACTTACCGGACGACCAAACAGCATGTTCCTTTCAGCAGAAGTGTACACGCCAATGCTGTACACGTTTACGGCATTTGGTGTTGCCAGTCCGCCGCTCTCGGCGATCGAAATGTTCACCGGTGTTGCGGCCGGGATTGCTTGCGTCGGGTAAATGACCAGGTTTTGACCGCGGGCAGTGACGAAGCTCGGTTGAATTCCGTTTACTTTCACTGCTGCGACGTTCATGAACGTCGGCGAACGGAAGCCTGCCGGCAAAATGATTTCAAAGTAATCCCGGTTTTGGATCAGCGCTGCGTTCAAGCCGACGATGTTGATATTCATTCCCGTCACAGTATTCAGGGTCGATTTGGTCAACGTCACTGTCGCCGTGCTGTTGTTCACCGTCGTACCAGGTGTCGCCGGAGGTATTGGCGTCGTCGGTGTGGTTGGCGGTACAACTCCACCTACGCCAGTGATTGAGAATTTATTCGATTTGAAAGTTTTTCCGGCTACTTTTGCGGATAGTTGATAGTCAGAACCAGGTGTGGCCGGATTGGTCAAAAACGCATCATACGTAAAGTTCACCTTTACTGTGCTGCTCGTTTTAAAGTCGTAGCCAGTCTTCAGGTAGATGTGATTGTTATACGATGTGGCAACACTGGCATTCGTACCGTTAATCGTGATGTCGGAGGCGCGCAGGATTCCCGGGATCATGTCGGCAGACGGGAATTCGACATCAATTGAATCGTTTGAATACAATTTTTCTTTGCCGAGATCCAGTTCAAATTGGTAGCCGGAACGCGAACCTGCATTGGAATCTGTCAAGCTTACGTTAAAGCTGGAACCTGAGCTGGAAGAGGAAGACGAGCTACTTCCGGAGCCTTTTTTGATTTCGAATTTCTCCGATGTATACGTCGTGCTGTCATACCTCACTTTAAACGTGTATTTGGTTCCTTCATCGCCTGGGTTGGTGACCCCCGAGTTTTTGTCAAATGTAATCTTTAATTTTTTGTCTCCGTCTGCTTTACTCGGAACCTTAATTTTGACTTCACTTTTGCCGGTAATACTGACATCTGCCGCTTCATAGCCGTTGACCAAGACATCCCGTGTGTCGAGGCTACGCGGGAGCATGTCATTGGTAGGGAACGTAACATAGATGTATTCGTTTCTTTCCAGCTTGCTTTTGCTTTTTAACGATATGCTGCCCAATTCGTATTTGGAATCGTCCCCCGTGTATTTGCTGGATAAGGAGACGCTGAAGTCTTTGTTGCTTGACTTGCTGCCCCCGCTATCGGAAATGTCGATATAGCCGTAATCGGAGGATTCATTATCCGTCGATACAACGATCTTATACGAGTCTTCACTCTTCGGATTTGTGATACCGCTGCTGATCACGACTTCAACATCGTCACCCTTATCGAGGCTCTTCGACGTCTTGATGCTGATGGTTCTAGTGGTCACGTCAACACTGGAAGGCGTATCCCCATTTACTTCAACGTCGCTTTTTCTAATGCTTTTGTCAATCGAATAGCCAGAAGGGAATTTAATTTCGATGATGCCGCCTTTACTCAACTTTTTTTCCAACTCAAATGTAATCGTGTACTTGGAATCCGTATCCGTTTCGTCGTCATAAGCTTCTATATTGACGTTGGAAACCGCAAAAGCTTTCGGCACGGTCATGAAAGGCGTCGCTGCTAGAACAGCGGCCAGCGCAAACGGTACAATTTTTTTACTTTTCTTCATGTGAACCTCCTGATACTTATGTACTTTGTTCTTGTTAATGGGTATTAGTTTACCATAAATAGCGAATTGAGGAAATCTTGCCGGCAAATCCCATGTATTCTGACATTTCCCCATATCGTAAACAATCCCACTGCACCTCTCCATTAGATTAGACGTGCGAGCTCCGGTAAACGTTTCAGCAAAACAAAAAAAATACTAAGAATCTTATGCTATTCTTAGTATTTATTCTTATTCTAGTAGATTTTCGTCTCGGAGCCAATACCTTCGATTTTTTGTTTGACACTTTGTAAAAAACGGCCGCAAATCAATCCGTCGAGCACGCGATGGTCGAGCGACATGCACAGGTTGGTCATCGACCGAATCGCGATCATGTCGTCAATCACCACGGGCCGCTTGACGATCGCCTCGACACTCAGGATCGCCGCTTGTGGCGCATTGATGATCGGTGCGGAGAGGACGGAGCCAAAGGAGCCGGTATTGTTGACGGTAAACGTGCCCCCCGTCATATCGTCTACGGTCAGCTTGCCCGCCCGCGTACGCGCAGCAAGATCATCAATCGACTTGGCGATTCCGTAGATAGACTTCTGATCGGCATCTTTGATGACCGGAACGTACAGGGCATCGTCTGTCGCCACGGCAATCGAGATGTTGATGTTTTTCTTGACGATAATGGAATCGCCCGCCCATGTCGAGTTAATGAGCGGATACTCTTTCAGCGCCTCGACGACGGCTTTGATAAAGAAAGGCAGATACGTCAGGTTTACACCTTCTTTTTGTTTAAATTCATCCTTGATCTGATTGCGGAAATTCACCAGGTTGGTTACGTCCAGCTCCACTGTCGTCCAGGCATGTGGTGCTTCGTGCTTGCTTTGCTGCATACGGCTGGCAATCGTTTTGCGAACGGAAGTGACTGGAATGACTTGATCGCCCGGTGCAGCCTGGACACGATTGCCCGCTGCCGGCTTGCTCCCGGCAGGCAGAGTGACATCAGCCATTTGCGGTACAGCTGTCTGTGCAGGAGCAACGATACTACCTGATGGTTGCGGCTGCTCAGGCTGTCTAACCGGCGCTCCGCTCGCGATATACGCCTGCACATCCTTTCTGGTTATGCGGCCTTCCGCACCAGAACCATTCACCTGCGACAAATCGATGTTGTGCTGCTGAGCCAGCTGCATGACGGCTGGCGAGTAGCGCTGTTTTGGCCTGGCGACATCTGTCTGTGTCGAGACAGGAGCTTGGCTTTGGCTGACTGCCACGCTGACCGTCTGGCTCGCAGGTGAGCTCACTGCACTGACAGGCTGCTCGGTTCCAGCGACTGCAGCGTGCGCTTGAGCAGCGGGTTGTGCCTCGGAGGGCTCAGCACCCGTGCCCGCTTCTTCGATATAGAGGATGAGCGTGCCGACATCGACTGTCTCGCCCTCCGGGATGAGAATTTCCGTCACACGACCGGATACGGTGGACGGCACCTCAGCATTTACTTTGTCTGTCGTCACTTCAGCCAGAGGATCGTATTTTGATACGGTATCCCCGACTTTCACCAGCCACTTGGAGATGGTTCCCTCGGTCACGCTCTCACCGAGTTGGGGCATGAGTACTTTCGTAGCCATTGTCTGTCCTCCTCAGATATCAAAAGTTGGCCAATTCACGCATCGCTTCCAGCACTTTGTCCGGATTCAGCATGAAGAATTTTTCCAGCGGCGGGCTGTACGGCATCGCCGGAACATCCGGGCCGCACAAGCGTTTGATCGGCGCATCCAGATCAAACAGGCAATTCTCCGCAATAATCGCCGCTACTTCTCCGGCAACGCCGCCTTCTTTGTTATCCTCGTGGATGATCAGGACTTTGCCCGTTTTCGCAGCTGCTTCGATAATCGACGCTTTGTCCAGCGGGTAGAGCGTACGCAGGTCGAGGATGTGGGCGCTGATCCCTTCCTGAGCCAATTTTTCTGCCGCCTGCAACGCGAAGTGAAGGGTCATGCCGTAGGAAATCACGGTAATATCCGTACCCTCGCGCTTCACTTCGGCCTTGCCGATCGGCACTGTATAATCTGTTTCCGGCACTTCTCCTTTAATCAGGCGGTAGCAGCGCTTGTGCTCAAAAAAGAGCACCGGGTCATTGTCGCGGATGGCTGCTTTCAACAAGCCTTTGGCATCGTAAGGCGTAGACGGTGCGACAACCTTCAACCCGGGCACGCTCGTAAACATCGCCTCTACAGATTGCGAGTGGTAGAGCGCGCCGTGTACACCGCCGCCAAATGGAGCCCGGATCGTAATCGGACAATTCCAGTCATTGTTGGAACGGTAGCGCATTTTCGCTGCTTCGCTGACGATCTGGTTGACTGCCGGCATAATGAAATCGGCGAACTGCATTTCCGCGATCGGACGCATTCCATACGCCGCTGCCCCGATGGCGACACCGGCAATAGCCGATTCAGCGAGCGGTGCGTCAATTACCCGTTCTTCGCCAAATTCATCAATCAAGCCGACTGTGGCGCGAAATACGCCGCCGCGCACGCCGACATCCTCGCCAAGAATAAACACATTGGGATCGCGACGCATCTCTTCGCGCATCGCTAACGTAATTGCATCGATAAACGACATAACAGCCATTCGCTTTACCCCCTATTCTTCGTATACGTATCGCAGTGCAGATTCTGGTACTGGATAAGGTGCATTTTCGGCGTAGTCTGTCGCTTCGTCTACTTCAGCCTGTACGCGACTTTGCAGCTCCTGATGCTTCGCTTCATCCATGACCCCGACCTCCAGCAAATAGTTGGCGAATGTCGTGAGTGGATCGTTCTTTTTCGCTTCCTCCACCTCTTCGCGCGTCCGGTACGTGCGATCGTCGTCGTCGCTGGAGTGGGGAACCAGTCGATACGTAACAGCCTCGATCAATGTTGGGCCGCCGCCGTTGCGTCCGCGCTCAACCGCTTCTTTGACCACGCGGTACGTCTCGATCGGGTCGTTGCCGTCGATGCTCACGCCTTTGAAGCCATAGCCGATGGCGCGATCGGCAACGCTCTCGCAAGCGAGTTGTTTTTTCAGCGGAACCGAAATGGCGTATTTGTTATTTTCACAGAAGAAAATGACAGGCAATTTGTGGACGCCGGCAAAGTTGGCTCCCTCATGGAAATCTCCCTGATTGCTCGAGCCTTCGCCAAATGACGTGTACACGACGTGGTCTTTCTTTTGCAGCTTTCCAGCCAGGGCGATGCCCACGGCATGCGGCACCTGAGTCGTTACCGGACTGGAACCGGTGAGAATGTTCAGCTTCTTGCCGCCAAAGTGGCCAGGCATTTGCCTTCCGCCGCTGTTCGGATCGCCTGCCTTGGCAAAAGCGGACAGCATGCAATCGCGAGCGGTTTGGCCAAAGACGAGCACGACGCCGAGGTCGCGGTAGTACGGGCAGGCGTAATCCTTGCCTTTCTCAAAGGCGAATGCGGCGCCGACCTGCGCAGCTTCCTGGCCTTGGCAGGAGATGACAAACGGCACCTTTCCGGCGCGGTTCAGCAGCCATTGACGTTCGTCAATTTTGCGGGCCAGCAGCATGTAGTAGTACATATCCAGAACTTGCTCATCTGTCAATCCAACTGCTTCGTGGCGTTTCGTCGAAGTTGTCATCGAGTTTCCTCCATTTCTCCTCATGAATGAATCGCTAAACCATCTACAGCAAGCGCCGCTTCGGCAAAAGCTTCAGACAAAGTCGGGTGCGGATGAATCGTATGGCCGATTTCCCACGGAGTAGCATCAAGCACGCGCGCCAGCCCCGCTTCGGAAATCATGTCGGTCACATGCGGGCCGATCATATGCACACCGAGGAGATCATCCGTCTTCGCATCGACAACCAATTTGACAAAGCCGTCGTTTTCGCCAAAAACCAGCGCCTTTCCCAAAGCTTTAAAGGAAAACTTGCCCGTCTTGACTTCGTAGCCTTGCGCTTTGGCCTCTGCTTCACTTAAACCGACGCTGGCGATTTCCGGTCGGCTGTAGGTGCATTTCGGAACTTTTGTGTAATCCAGTGCGTAAGGAGAACGACCGGCGATATGTTCAACCGCCAAAATCCCTTCATGCGCAGCCACATGGGCCAACTGCAGCCCGCCAATCACGTCGCCGACCGCGTATATATGGGATTCTGCCGTTTGGAACCATTCATTTACGGCGATGACGCCATTTTCGACTTTAATCTCGGTAGCCTCAAGTCCGAGATTATCCAGATTCGCCTGTCTGCCGACGGAGACGAGCAGTTTGTCTGCGGTAAAGCTCTCTTCCGCTCCGCCTGCTTCCGCTTTGATCGCAACCTGGCCATCTGCCTTCGAAAGGGTTTCGGCCAGCACTTTGGCTCCCGTCACCACTTTGACTTTGCGCTTCTTCAAGAGACGGGCCATTTCTTTGCTGATCTCTTCATCTTCAGTCGGCAGGATGCGCGAAGCGGACTCGACTACGGTCACTTCCACGCCGAAATCGCTGAGCATGGAAGCCCACTCAATGCCGATCACGCCGCCGCCGACGATGATGATCGATTTGGGCAGCTCGGTCAGCTCCAACGCTTCATCGCTCGTCAACACGTACTCGCCGTCTATCGTTAGGCCGGGAAGTGTTCGTGGGCGCGATCCCGTAGCAATAATGAGAAACTTCGGCACGATAATCTCCTGCTCGCCATTTTCCTGCTCAATCCGCACAGCTCCTGCCTGCGGCGAGAATATCGACGGGCCCATCACACGTCCAAGACCGTTAAAAACGCGGATTTTCCCCTTGTTCATCAAATGTTGGACACCTTTATGTAATTGTTCGATGATTCCTTGCTTGCGCGCCTGGATTTTGGCAAAGTCGAAGCCGACGTTTTCTGCAGTGACGCCGAACTTGTCGCTCTCCTTCATCGTCGCGTACACTTCGGCACTGCGCAGCAAGGCCTTGGACGGAATGCAGCCACGGTGCAAGCACGTACCGCCAAGCTTATCCTTTTCAACCAGCGCTACCTTCATTCCCAGTTGGGTCGCCCGGATTGCCGCGACATATCCGCCCATTCCGCCACCCAAAACGACAAGATCGAACTCTTGCGACATGGTAACATTCTCCTTTTATGAAAAGCGCTGCAACGCCTCTCGTGAATTTTAACTACAGCAAATCGTGCAGCTTCGACATGAACTTTTCGCACTACATCTATAATTCAGTATACGGCTCTTGTAAGTTGACCCTCTACCATTGTAACCGATCTGCCCAAAAATTAGTACCTGGTAATAGTAATAACTACAAATTTTATCCGACCCGGGTCGCGAACCGCACCCAGGCCGCGGATGTTACCTGCTTAGAACCGATTTGCCGTCCCGCAGAAACGTATTGCGCGATTTCGCCATGCTGCTGATCCGCTCCTCGGCCATGCGATCAGCCGCTTGATAGGACGGGATATTGTCGCGCGCAGAGATGTCAAAAACCTTGAGAATGTTGTCGTATATGGTTTCCACTTTCTTAAGCGCCCGTTCGCGGTTGTAGCCCTCCAACTCATCGGCTACATTGATTAAACCGCCGGCATTGATCACGTAGTCAGGCGCGTAGATCAATCCCATTGTATGAATCTGATCGCCGTGGCGCTCTTCTTTCAGCTGGTTGTTGGCTGCTCCGGCAATGACTTTCGCCTTGATCAGCGGGATCGTCTCGTCGTTCATTACCGCCCCCAGGGCACACGGCGAGAAAATATCACAACCGACTTGGAAAATCTCGTTGACCCCGACCGCTTTGGCGCCAAAATCGGCAACCGCCCTGGCGACATTCTCCTGGTTGATGTCGGTTACGATCAGGTGCGCGCCTTCTTCATGCAGGTGGCGGCAGAGGTTGTAGGCTACGTTGCCCACGCCTTGAACAGCTACGACCTTACCGGACAGATTGTCGCTGCCAAAAGCGACTTTTGCCGCAGCCTTCATTCCGCGAAAGACACCGTATGCCGTGACCGGAGATGGGTTTCCGCTCGAGCCGAATGCAGGTGAAACGCCTGTGACGTAATTGGTCTCGAGATGGATCAGGTCCATGTCGGCAACAGTCGTACCGACGTCTTCAGCCGTGATGTAGCGGCCGTTAAGCCCTTGAATATAGCGGCCAAACGAACGGAACAGCGCTTCGCTCTTGGCTTTTTTCGGATCGCCGATGATCACCGCTTTACCGCCGCCAAGATTCAGTCCGGAAGCTGCTGCTTTGTAGGTCATGCCTCTGGCCAATCGCAAAGCGTCGATTATCGCTTCACTCTCCGACTGGTATGTCCACATGCGCGTTCCGCCCAGCGCTGGACCGAGGGTCGTATCGTGTATTGCGATGATCGCCTTCAGTCCGGAATTCTCGTCTTGGCAAAAGACGAGCTGCTCATAGTCGTAACGCTGCAAGTAATCAAAGATTTCCATGTTGAAGCTGCCTCCCTGAATATACTCACCCAAATCCTGCCTTGCTGTCTTCGTAGGGTTCACTTGGAATCGTTCAACTATGTATAGAAGCAATAGCTGTGCCAACTGTAAGAAACCGCTTGAAAGCGCTTTATTATGTGGATATTTCGTGACACGCCCGAATTTTTAAACATGCAAAAAAGTGCATGATCGCGCAATAATTTGCATGCACTTTTTTGCAGTTCGCTATGTTTTGTTTTCTGGTTCCATCTTTTCTAATTTATAGTACAGGCTGCGCAATGAGATTCCCAACTGGTTGGCTGCTTTTGTCCGATTTCCTTTGCACGCTGCCAACGCTTGCTGGATGATCGCTTTTTCCGCTTCTTCCATCGCTTCTTTCAGCGTAAGATTGCCCTCTATGGACATAGCCGCCACATTACTGTCCGTTTGCTGCTGTCTCTTTTGCAGGGGCGGGAGGTGATTTAGCAAAACGATCGTCTCACTGTATTTCATGTTGATAATCGCTCTGCCCAAGACGTTCTCCAGCTCGCGCACGTTGCCTGGCCAGTCGTAATCACAAAGGCTTTGCAGAGCGAGTGGGTCGATCTGCTCCACTTTTCGGCCGTATTCTTCATTGTAGCGCTTGATCAGCTGCACCGACAGCAGCGGTATATCCTCGCGCCGCTGACGCAGCGGCGGGATGTGAATCGGGACGACATTCAAGCGATAGTACAAATCCTCGCGAAAGACGCCTTTGGCGATCGCCGATTCGAGGTTGACATGTGTTGCGGCAATGACGCGAACGTTGATGGGGATCGCTTTCGTGCCGCCGACTCGGACAATTTCCCGCTCCTGCAGCACGCGCAGCAGCTTTACCTGCATCGAGCTGGACAGCTCGCCAATTTCATCGAGAAAAATGGTGCCGCCGCTGGCTTCTTCAAACAAGCCGCGCTTTCCGCCGCGCAATGCACCTGTAAAAGCTCCCGGCTCGTAGCCGAACAGCTCGCTCTCCAGCAGCGATTCCGTCAACGCGGCACAATTGACGCGGATAAACTGGCTGTACTTGCGCTCGCTGTCATTGTGGATGGCATGGGCAAACAGCTCTTTGCCTGTGCCTGACTCCCCGCGCAAGAGAACGGTCGCCGGGGTCTGTGCCGCCGTTTTGGCTTGTTCAATCGCGGTCTGAAACGGTTCGCTTTTGCCAACAATGTCGGCGAACGTGTACTTCGCCTCCAGCTTGCGAATGATTCTGCGGGCTTTTTCCAACTCTTCCGTCAGCTTTTTGATTTCGGACAGGTCGTGTACGACCCCGACGCTGCCGCGCAGGACGCCGTCCACCATGACGGGCGCGACGTTGACCATTACGTCTTTCCGCTTCTGTCCCAGCTTCATTCGTGCGCCACGGACTGCTTTTTGCGTCTTCAGAACCTGGTAGTGCATGCTCTCCCCTTCGGCGATGTCGACATTGGCCGGTTTTCCCACCACATCGGCGAGCGACAAGCCTGTAATGCGCATGTACTCAGGGTTGAACAATTGGCCGATCCCGTTGGCATCGACGACGGAAATCGCTTCGTTCGAGCAGTCGATCACGGCCTGCAGCATGCTTTTCACTTCTTTTAACTCCGTAACCTCTTCTGCAAGTGCTATCGCTTCTGTTATATCGCGAAAAACCGCCACTGCCCCGACAATCTGTCCGTCCTCGCTGCGCACGGGCATGCGGTTGGTAATAATTCTCGTCTGATCAGCCAGCAGCTGCTCCCGATTCAACTCAGACACACCTGATTCAAGCACGAGATGCAAGCGCGTATTGGGGATGCTCGCGGTAACGTGCGTGCCGATCACATCGGCCGCATCGATTCCCATCAGTCGCTCGGCCGCTTTATTAAACAGCGTAATGATGCCTTGCTCGTCGACTGCAATGATCGCATCATGCGTTGAATTCACCATCGTATCGAACGCCCGCTCTCTCTGGGCGAGCGCGGCGATCAGCTCTTTTTGGTCGCGAAACTGTTGAATCAACGGCAGCGCGAGCTTTGCCGGTATGCGGATCGTCTGGTCATTTTCATCACGTGCGAGCTTCCCGGTTAGCGCCGTGTCTGTCGTTGTCTCGATGATGATGTGGACCTCCTGTTCGCGAAAAGGGGGAAACTCGGTCGCTGTCGGAATGCCCAAATCCCGAGCGGCGATCATTCCGGGAGCGTGCGGATCGCTATCGATCACTGCGACCACCTGGATCTGGTCAAACTCGTGCAACAGGTCTATCAAGGCAACAGCAGGTTCATTTGCCCCTGCGATGAGAATTCTTTGCATTCCTATCCACCCAGCCTTCCTACGCCGTCTCGGTCGATAAGATTCATCAGTTGCTTATCGACATAAGGCCTCGCCGAATGCACAAGCGAAGTCACGTTTCTGATCGGACACCTTTATTTTAGCGTATTTGGCTGCAAACAGCGCCCCCTTTTTCCCGTCAACTGTACAGATGCCTACATGCCACCAAAATGTTGAATACGGCAGGACAAATCCATTATGATAAAACGTAGAAGAACACATGAAGGAAGTGACAAGCGTTTGTTAGCACAAAAAATCGTGGCCTTGTTGATCATGGTCATACCCGCAGCTATCGCCGGATTCGGCATTAAAATCATGCGCGATGTTTTTTATGAATCGTTCAACCCGGATCATTCAGGCTTTCTCTGGGGACAGTTTCTCGGGGGATTGATTCTGTTTGTCATTCCCGTCCTGTTCATCGGGGGATTCATTCTCCACCATGATCGAAAACGCAATCGGGTTCAACCGCGATTTATGAAGCGCGAGCCTGAAGACGACGAATAACGGCCCAACCGGTCGAGCTTGTCCAGCCAGCCAACAGATGCGATCAGTCGCGTAAACGAGCAGCGTTCAGCCATTACGTGCAGGTAGAGCAAAAGCGCTGCGAGCAGACATTTTACCGCTAACGGGAAGGTCAGAAGACAGAAAAAGCCGACACAAAACCCGAGAAAGTTGGCTCCCGTGTCGCCAAGCATTACGCGCCCAGCGGCATCGCCGGGAAAAAACAGCAGCGAAGCCGCCGCAACCGGCACGCTCCAGATGAGGCCTTCCCCACCGGCAAACACTAGCGAAGCGAGATAGACAAGCAGGAGATAGAGCCAAAACACTTTGATCGCTCTGCCCGGACGCAAGTCAAAAAGATTGAGCAGATTGGCAGAAAGAGCGAGCAGCAGGGCATCAAGCAGCGCTCCCCAGACAGAAGAGGAAACGCCCAGGCTCACCAGCAAGGCAGTACTGCCTCCCCCCCACGCTTTCAGCACTCCACTCGACATCCGCCCTTCCCGCCAGAGGGTAGCGGCATGTCCGCGAAATCCCTTGATCGCCTGATCAGCGGCACGATCGTCAACATATCCCCACATGGCCATAAGCGAAGAGCCGCATAGAAAAAGCATCCCTATGTCGAGTGACATGCCTGATCTGTCTGCAACAAGCCCCCACAGCAACAGCAGAAGACAGCTGCATGCAGAGGAGACGAGCAGGATCAGTCCACCTGACGTCGGAATGAGCTTGCTGTCATAATTGCTGCGGACCCGTCCGGTCGCAGTTAACCAGCGAAGCATGCGACTGTGCAGTCCGTAATGGACCACGAGCGGCATGCCGATCGCGATCAGGCCGGGTATGACGTAATGTTGACCGCCCATCACAGCACCCGCGTGCTTTCCCGCCACTTGCGCGTAAGGGTGCGGCCCACAGCCAAAAACTCTTGGCCCCGATGCCAAAACCCTTCCCAATTGTTACCTGATTCACGATGGGTAAAGGAAACCGGCACTTCTTGAACGCGAAAACCGGCACGCAATGCATCTACTGTCAATCCCACTTCAACGCCAAATCCGCTGTCGATCGTCCCCAGTATTTGCAAGACATCGCGGCGAATCGCCCGCTGACCGGAAAGCGGCGCTTTCGCATCATACCCCGTCAAGAGGCGTATGCCGTGTCTGGCCAAACCCTTTGCCAGCCCCAAGCCGACCCGTTGGCTCGGTCGCGGCAAAACGGCCACGGCCATATCGCACTCGTCCGTCAAGACCGGGGCGAGCAGCTGCTGTGCCCATTTGGCGCTTTCCTGCAGATCAGCATCAAGAAGGAGCAGGATATCGCCCTGCGCCTGGCTCCAGCCGATTTGCAGGGCAACGCCTTTACCGTAATTGCGGTCAAGGCGAACGACCCGATCAGCCCATCGACTGGCAACAGTCGCCGTAGCATCGCGGCTGCCATCATCGACGACGATTACTTCATCAGACTGCACGTACAGTCGAATGGCCTGCAGCGTCAGGTTGATATATTCCGCTTCATTATAAGCCGGAATGACAATACTAACTTTTTTCACGTTCCAACCTCTTCTCCTTTAAGAGCTTCTGTAAGCTTTCAAGCAGCCTGCCTTGCATGGCTGGCGTTTCGGGAAGCGAGGTGAACTGCGCCCACTTCCACTTGGCTGACAGCTCGCCCGACCATTCCGGAAGCTGGGGGGCAAAAATCAGCAATGGGTAAGCAGCAGCAGCGCCTGGCCTGTACAAAACCGCCTCCACGCCAAGCAGCGCCAAAGTCCGCCGAACCGTGCCAAGCTTGGTTTCGTCGGAGTGCCAGACGTATACTTTTTGTCCGGACAAGTCTTCCCGATAAGCTGCGGCCAACAGGTGAATGACTTCTTCATTGCTGCGTTCCATTTGATCGATCAGCGTACTGAGCTGCTTTTTCAACTCGTTATTGTTGCGCAATACTTTGTTGTACTTGTTTTCCACGCTTTTCAGCAGGGCTTTTTCATCAAATCTCAACCACGATTGACCAATGGTGCCGCCAAGCAATATGCCAATGCCGAGCGCAAAGAAAATGACGGCTACGGTAAAAACATGATAGCGGATCGGAATCATCTGAGCTGCTCCCTACGGTGCTGACATCGTCCATTGGCTCCAGACCAGTTGCGCAGCATAACGCGTGGCCGGACTAATGGCAAACAAGGCGATGATCGGAACGGCGGCAGCCAGTCCAAACCACAGACAAGTCTGCCAATTGAGGCGTGGCTGATACAGCAGACTGACACCTTTGGCATCGATCAGCTTGGAACCGATTTTGGTGCGGACCAGCAGTGTACTGGCCATCCCTTTGCGCCCTTTCTCCAAAAAGTCAATCATGTTCGAATGCGTTCCAATCGTAACAATCAATTCGGCAGCCTCTTCATACGCCAGCAGCAGGGCCACATCCTCACTTGTCCCGGGAAAAGGGAGCAGGGTATACGGGATGCCCAGCGCTTCGACGCGCACCTTGCCCGGCGCCTGACCGTCGGGAAAGGCGTGAACGACTACCTCGGCGCCAGATTGCAGAGCCCGATCCGAGACGCTGTCCATATCGCCGATGATCAAATCGGGCGTGTAGCCATTGTCCAGCAGCGCATCAGCGCCGCCATCCACTGCCAGAAGAAACGGACAGTATTCGCGGATATACGATGAAAGCATGCGCAAATCTTCCTTGTAATGCTTGCCGCGCACCACGACGATGACGTGGCGGTTAGCCATTTTGCGCTGCAGCGGAATATGTCCGAGCCTACGATAAACCAGTTCTTTTTCTAGCTTCATATAATCGAGCGTATTGTCTATAAAAGCCGCCAGCGTCTGATTCAATCGCTGGTGAGCTTCAAGCCTTTTTTGCTCGACCTGCTCATGCGTCACCTCGTAGAGTGGAGATGCGTACGTCCAGCGTTCGTTGCAGTTGATGTACAGAGCGCCTTTGTGGATCATCACGTCGTCTCCGTCATGCAACATATCACAGAGGGTCGCGTTCTCTTGTGTGCAAGCGACTCGCCCCGCTTCATAGATGGGAATCCCGGCTTGCAAGAGCCGCTTTGCTCCTTCAGCGGGGTATGTGCCTGTCAAAAACGGAGATGTGTTGATCACGGCGAGCACACGACCGTCAATCAGCGACTCCGCCGCCACTTCATCGAGATCAATATGATCCAATACGGCAATTTGCTGCGGAGCAAGCCGCTGGCAGAGACGCTTCGTTCGCCGATCGACGACAACCGTCGCGTGACATGTCGCCTGGAAGGGATGATTTCGTTTGCCCACATTTGTCACCTCCCGTCTTAGTATGGCAATACTTGGCTTTCTCATGCATGGATGGCGGGAAGCATCATGCACGGCAACGATTGGCGATTCGATCTGTTTGCGGCGCAGGAAGGGAGTCACGAAAAGGACAAACCGAAAGCATTGATTTGCCGACGTTTTCAAACAGCAAAAAGGGACGCCTCCAGGTCGAAAAATCGACTTTTGAGACGTCCCCTCACCTGCCATCTTCTACGCCCGCGCATACGCCCACATGGTCTCGATATGCAGGCTGAAAGTCCTCACAATAAAAAACCAAAGACACTTTGTTTGGTTCGATCACAAGTCTTTCCTCCAATCCAAATAGCGATTGAATATACTGGCGCTTGAGCTTGAGGAGACGAAAAAAGAGACTATGCCTCCGCACAGTCTCATTGACAAATAACTTGTATCGCTTACAAGTAGAAGATCAGGAAGTCAGATAAGAGGAATACGGCCAAAGAAACAACACCGAAGCCTACAGCAAAACGGTTTTTCGCTTTTGCCGAACGAATGATTCCGAAGAAGATAAAAACGGTAAAGATGAGCATTAAGATATCGAACAAATTAATTCCCATAAACGGCATCTCCTTTATGTAAAAATACGCTTTCCCTAAATAGAATGGCACTTTTTATTATATAGTGTACCCAACTTTGAAACAAGTCGTATGCCTAATTGTGACAAATGATTTCACAATTTAATACAAAGCCAGACTCTTTCCGACCAGTATAAGTAACGGAGTCTGGTTTTACTCGACACCCCATTCCAGAAACTCAAGGCGATTGCCAAAAGGGTCTTGCGTAAACAGACGCCTGTTTCCCGGCACGAGGTCGTCCTCAACATAAGCGATCCCGTACGCTGTCAGACGCTGTTGCAGGCCTTTCAAGTCACGCACAGAAAAGCCGGGGTGGGCCTTCTTCGCGGGCTGAAAGTCCTGTTCAATCCCGATATGCAGCGCATGGTCGCCACAGCGAAACCAGACTCCGCCCCGCTTGACCAGCTCCGCCGGCTTCGGGATCTCTTCCATACCCAAAATCTCGCCAAAAAAGTGGCGAGCCGCTTCCTCCGCTCCCGCCGGCGCTGCCAACTGAACATGGTCCAAGCCTAAAAACTGAAATGCCATTCGACTCATCTCCTTGCGATTATTTCTGCCAAACATTCTTTATGCAAGCATACTGCACAAGCAGGCAGAATTGTCATAGAATATTGATTGCCGGCCATCAATTTCTTCGATGGCATAATTCATCTCGAGCAAGGAGTGAACACGGTGGATATCGCCAGCTTCGAGCTGTTCCTGACTGTCGCCCGGCTTCAATCGATCAGCAAAGCAGCACAGGCACTTTTTCTCGCCCAATCGACTGTGACGCACAGGCTGAAGCAATTGGAGAAGCGCCTCGGCGTCACGCTGTTTATTCGCACCGCAAGCGGCGTCAGCCTGACACCTGATGGAAAACGCTTTCTGCCCATCGCCACATCGACCGTTGAGCAAATGCGGCATTTTCGCCAGCAGCATACAGAGCAGCAAACCATGACGATCGTCGCCGGGAAAGCCTTTGCCTCTTATGAATTGCCGCGACTGTTGTCAGCCTATCGCCGCGAACACCCCGATTTTACGTGCTACGTACGCTCAACGCTTTATGAGGAATCCATTACAGCACTGCTCACCGGCTCAGCCGATCTCGCCTTCTTGGGCAGCGAAGTGTATCATCCGCTTCTCCAGCAAACGTTTTTGCCGAGCGATCGGATTCTGCTCACACTATCACCGCAGCATCCTTGGTCCGACACTTTTCCCGGATTTGCCGCGTGGGGCCAGCAAGAGGTGGTCGCGTTTGGCAGCATGCACGCGCCTTTTCGGCAGCGGGTTGACCGCTTTCTGGCAGAAAACGGCATATTTCCGTACGTCATTATGGAACTGGACAGTTTTAGTGCTGTAAAGCAAATGGTCATGGAGAACCTGGGGGTAACATTTCTGCCGGAGCGAACGATTCAGGCTGAAGTCGCAAGCGGTCGCCTCGTCGCCCATGACATCGCTGCCGGGACGTTGCTTCGCCCTACGCTATTGGCTTATCACCGCGATAAAAAGCAGCTGCCCGCCTTCCAGAAGCTTATTGCGTGGATCATGCGGCATTACTAAATCCCCCGAGACGAATTTGTCACGGTAACCGCAAAATCATCCGTTCGTCCAGAAAGCACTCTCTCATCGGCATTATGGGCAGCAAAGGACTTGTTTCGGCTCGATGTATTGGCTCCGTTCGATATCTCTCGGGAAATGATGAGCCGATCGGGCTGGTGGAATCGGTTTTTTCCCATCAGCCGCGCAAGTCCTTTGCCCGTGCAGTTGCTCCTGGATGCACAGCGTTAACAGGCTGTACCTATTCCCCGGTTTCCCCGGCTTTTTGCTTCTGCACCTCGTAGCCGTCGACAACGGTATCCAGACGACCGGTGTGAGGGTCGATAATCAAGCCGTGAACAGCAGTCCCTTTTGGCAGCAGCGGATGGTTGTTGATCAAGTCCACACTCGCCTTTACCGCCTCTTGTACATCGTCAAAACCGCGAAGCCAGGTCTTCAGGTCAAACCCGGAATGCTTCAGCAGCGAGAATGTCTCCTCCGGAATGCCCTGCTCATTCATTTTCTTCATTAACCGCGTCGCGTCGATAGCGCTCATCCCGCAATCGTAATGTCCGACGACCGCCACTTCCTTGGCATCCAGCTCGTACAGAGCGACGAGAATGCTTCGCATCACACTGCCAAACGGATGCGAAACAATCCCGCCCGCGCTCTTAATCAGTTTCAGGTCTCCGTTCTTCAGGTTCATCGCTTTCGGCAATAACTCCACCAAACGCGTGTCCATACATGAGAGAACAACCAGTTGTTTATCGGGAAACTTTGTTGTCTGGTACTGCTCATACTCCTTGTTTGCTACGAACTGTCGGTTAAACTGCAAGATTTCCTTT
This sequence comes from uncultured Brevibacillus sp., assembly GCA_946402065.1. Taxonomy (GTDB): domain Bacteria; phylum Bacillota; class Bacilli; order Brevibacillales; family Brevibacillaceae; genus Brevibacillus_D. Next base: position 40,129 of record CAMIVR010000008.1, read on the forward strand.
AAAATTTCCATGCCCTCCCCATCCTTTCGCATGCAGACAATGAATGCTCCGCAGAGACTTCACGTACGGATTTTGCAAAATCCTGCCTTACCTAAGTATGACAATAAACAGTTACAGAATTCAACTTTTTTGCGGCTGGCAGCGCCTCTAGCCATGGTATCAGCCGCCAGTCTAATAGCGAAAGGCTTCGTTTAGCTAACACTTTCATCCTTTATCCCATTGGCGATAGCTGCATTCTGAAAGAACAAAAAGAAAGGGCTGCCGATGTCGACAGCCTGCTTCGATATGTTTGTCAATCATGTCGGTCCATGCAGCAGCGTATCGTCTCGATACGGTTGTCATGGTGGCCCCCACAGATTTTGCAAGTAAAATCATCCGTCTCCTGTTCATTCCTGAATACGACGACTTTTCCTGATGATTGTACGACATCAAACGCGCCGGCGTCCGTTTTCTTCAAGGTATAGACTGAGTCCTTGAAGATAAAAATCGTGTCGCTCATCTCTTCCCCTGTGAGTGATCGGCTGTTCTCCTCAATCCACTGTTCAATACGAGCTACTCCTGTCGTCATGGTTCTTCCCTCCACGTATTTGTCTGTCCGAATTTTTTATGTTTTCCAAATCGATTCCTTGTTCATATTGTACTGTAACAGATTTTAAATTTCAATATCTGTTATATGATTGTTATGGTAAAATGTTTTTTCTCGAACAAACCATTCTTAACAAAAGGAGGAGTGCTCGTTTGACGCTACATCGCGGTCCTGCATAATCTCGTCGGTCGGCTCGACACGCATGTGAAACCAGGCTTTGGCCGTTCTTCAACCTATATAAATACAGCAAAGGCCTTCCAGACGAAACCGTTGGAAGGCCTTTGGTTATTTGAGAACTGCTTATTTGTTGTCATCCTTTGCAGGTGGAGCGATGGTGATTGAAACGTTATTCGGATTGGTTGGCTGCTGAACAACCGCTGTGGTTGCACTTGTGCTTTGATTCGCTTTGCTTGTTTCCGTTGTAGTTGTTGTTGTTGAAGGCGCGGCAGCATCCTCTTCTGTTACAGTCACTGTTTCAGTCGTAGCAGTTGAAGGTTGCCCTGTTACAGGAGCAGTATTCACTTGAATAGCTCCACCCATCTGGTTTTGGGCGATGAATTGGAAGAGACTCGGACTGTTTTCTCGCTCATCGTGCGACATGGCGAATGCTGAACCTGAAAATGCTGTACAGAGTAATGCTGTTCCCAAAATGATTGCACTGCTTTTTTTCATATGAAACACTCCTATCAGTATCGATCCTTTTTTATGAAGATCATCTTTTTCGGCCGCCAAATGAAATTGTACTCTCTGCTTGTTTCATGGCATGCCCCCTTTCAAAGGATAATCTTATATAAGCAAGTGCTTACTTGCTATTTTCATAACAAATTACCAGAGCATTCACGCACCAGTAATTTGTTTTGCTTTTTCTATGGGAGTCCCTGTCTGATTTTCTCCAGGTGTTGTACGAGCTTCTCTAATTCATCGTCGCTGAGCACAAGCAATAATTCAGTAAAGAACTCCCTGCGTTTCTCCATTAATCGTTGAATCAGCGGCATCGATTTCTCTGTCAGTTCTACCCAGACTACCCGTCTGTCCTGTTCGTCCCGTACGCGATTGACATAGCCGTTTTTCACCAATCGATTGAGCGCGATCGTCGTTGCGCTGGTAGACAGTCTCAGCTTGCTGGCCAGATCCGTCACTGTGCTCCGCTGGCATCGATAGAGGGCGCGAAGCAGAATAAACTGCTTGGTATTGATCTCCTCCATCTCGCATGCAAGCCACTGACTGACGAAGTACCGCCCTACCTCGCTAAATACCTGATCGACCAGATCAATCTTCTTTTGCCGAGCAATTTGATCCACATCATCACCTGCACCTTAAAAAAATAATTTTATAGTCAAACTATATAAGGTAACAGGCCAGAGATCAAGCAGCATTGTTCAAGCATCTCCATCAAACGATAGATTTACGTTAAAATAGTTTTATAGTAAAACAAAACAACTGACTACATTTTACATCCAGGTTCCATCATTTACAAGCGGATTTTTTTCCTGATTATGTCGTTTTCGTGAAAAGTTAATGACCATTTAACATGATTTCACTTGCAGCTTTTACGAAAGCATTGGTTAATAACTTGACCATCCATCTTTCTGCATTCAATTTTTGACCTGGTAAAGATAGTCTATTTTACATTTAAACAGACACCTGTAATCCTACATGTGCAAGAAGGACTTCTCCATCGTACGATTCTTTCACTTCCGTTACTAACGTTTCAACTTCTCCAAAGTGGGGCAAATGTGTCAACACAAGTTTTTTGGCGTGCGCTTTATTAGCCAATGTTCCAACTTCCATCGTATTCATATGTCCAAAGTTTTTTGCATTGTCAAATGATGCATAAAAAGATGACTCAGCAATTAATACATCAGCATTTTTACAGAAATCGACTAGCGACTCATCATAATACGTGTCAGCAGTATAAATAAATGTCTTTCCTGCGTAGCTTGCTTTCACACCCAAGCAATACACTTCATGAAATGTTTTAAAGAAAGAGATCTTCATTTCGCCAATATCGATCACGCTTGAATCAGTCAGTTCGCCGATCTTTGAACCTTTCATCGTTTTATATGGATTTGAACTTCCGGCAATGTAGATTGGCAACGGCTCCTTTCGCAAATCTAAATCCGTATCAATTAAACATGCATATTGTAGACACCCTAAGTCGGCGATATGATCAAAATGAGAATGAGTTATCATTACGGCCGTTAAATCCGTTACTTTCGTAAATTTGGGTAACAGCGACAAAACACCGCTTCCACAATCAATCAGTATTTTTTTATCATCATGCTCCAGTAAATATCCGGCAGTTGCTTCTCCTTGTTTCGGGTATGCTCCCCATCTTCCGATAACTGTAATATTCATGTAATCATTCATCCTGCTTTCGATTGGATTTTTGCGTATCTCCAAATGCGCTTGAAGTATTTGGATGATTGCAAAGTCTTTTGGAAGTACAATAATGCATGACGTTGTCGATGTGAAATGCAATTTCGGTCATAAAAAACCACTTGTTTATTGGTTTATAGGAAGACCAAAAAACAAGTGGAATTTGTTGATTCGTTGCTTCGCTATTTTATCGCCATAATCGCATTAGCCCTTGACACGATGAAACCCTCGATACTCCTGCGCCTAACTAATCTTCGCCTCAATCCGCAGCTTGTCCGCGACCATCGCGATGAACTCGCTATTCGTCGGCTTTGCTTTGGAGTTGGAGATCGTATAGCCAAACAGGCTGGAGATGGAGTCGAGGTTGCCACGGGACCAGGCGACTTCTATTGCGTGGCGAATCGCACGTTCAACGCGGCTAGCCGTCGTGTTGAATTTTTTCGCGATGTCCGGGTAGAGCACCTTGGTGATGGAGCCGAGCAGCTCCACATCGTTGTAGACCATCGTGATCGCTTCCCGCAGGTACAGATACCCTTTGATATGGGCCGGAACACCAATCTCATGGATGATGCTCGTGATGCTGGCATCGAGATTGCGCACTTTCATCGCTAGTGGGGTAGGCTTTACCTTGGTAACGAGCGGAGTGGCCTTGCTGGTGATGATTTGCCGAATGCGTTGGGCCAATACTTCCATATCAAACGGTTTCAATATGTAGTAGGCTGCACCCAGTTCAACAGCTTTTTTGGTCACTTCTTCCTGACCGAATGCCGTCAGCATGATAATTTTCGGTTGAGGAACAAGGCGCATCGCCTGAATTTGTTCCAGTACAGCCAGTCCGTCCAGGTGCGGCATGATGATGTCCAGGATCAGGACATCCGGCGATTGTTCCTGCAGGATCCGGATCACGTCATTCCCGTTATACGCAACACCAATTACATTCATATCATTCTGGCTGTTGATGTACTCCTCAAGCAAACTCACAAACTCTCGATTATCATCCGCTAACAAAACATCAATCCTACTCAACATTCGCTCCTCCTTACAAACCTACGAGATGGCATTATTTTATCTGTTCAATCATGCAGTCAAGATCACCCAAATGGCCATTGTACGTCCATACAACGTTCACATATACGATTCGACAGGTCAAAAGCAGTTCCTGCCAATGACGAAAGATTGAATGATTTCTCTGTTATTTCGACAAAAGAAGTTAAAAGGAGCTTTTTTCTGCAAGGAACGGCTCGTACATCATGATCGCATGATTCTCGGCGATAAATTGGTCGTCGACCTCTACCCGATCGAGATTCAGCACTTTCCGATAAATGGTATTATGTCGAACATAGCCGCCCCAATATTCTGGCGTAATCCAATGCTCCCGCTCATAGATTTCATACGTGTGCATGGGCGGCGTGTCTGAGCGCCACTCCCCGACCAGATGAGTGTTCGTAACTTCCACGTTTAATTGATAGCAACAGTCGGTACGATTGCCAATTTGCAGATCCATGTAATTGTAAAAACAGGTTGCCCCGCTTCCGAACGGCTGTTTTCTGTTCGTGTCGGGAAAAACATCGTAGCTGTGCCGATACCGCTCCGTCACCGTAAGCGGACTGTGCAGGGTCATCCAGTAAATCAGATTGGATAATTGGCACAGTCCGCCGCCTGTACCGCTCGTGACATTGCCATGAGAGAGGATCATCCCTTCCTTGTACCCTTTGCGGCTGGTCGGCTTGCCGATCAAATACCAATACGAGAACGTCTCTCCAGGCTGAACGACCACACCTGTCAATTGATTTGCAGCAATATGTAAATTCGTGATTTTGTTATGCTGAAGCCACATATCTACATTTCGCAACGCCCGGAAAAGCGGGGTTTTGTGTCGGAAAACGACGTACGGCAATGGTTTCTGCTCGCGTTTTGTGGCAAATGTTTTTCGCCCGAGCAGCCACTTGGCATATCGCTTCCATCGATAATAGGTTATCCCTGCATGCATTCTCAATGCACTTCTCTTGACAGGCCGCACAGAATCCTCCTAACATTATGTAAACTATATAGACCGTTTTGGGTAAATGCCCCGCTATTATGATTAGACGGTTAAAAGGCAGTAGACGTTACGCGTATTTGTTTTTTGTTCTTCGCCATGCCTGTTTTATCAGTCGAACGCTGGTTGGCTTAGCACGGCTGTCGATAAGAATGGGCATGGTACGAGCTACAGCAGTCTTCCCGGCGATTCCCCTCGCCTCCACTGCAGCCTCGCTGCACAATCAATGCAAAGAGCTAAAGGCCGCTAACTCGCCTTTAGCTCCTTTTCTTTCGTCTCACGCACACTGAGTCCGGCGTCTTGCAGCATCCATTCAATGAAGCAGCCGTATCCCGACGTAGGATCGTTCACGAACACATGGGTAACGGCTCCGACGAGCTTGCCTTTTTGAATAATGGGGCTGCCGCTCATTCCCTGAACGATGCCGCCTGTCTTTTCCAGCAATCGCTTGTCGGTAATGCGAATGATCATTCCCTTGGTCGCAGGGAAGTGCTGTTTGACGACATTGACGATCTCCACATCAAATTCTTCGACGCGCTGCCCGTCCACGACCGTCAAAATTTTCGCCGGCCCTTCCGCCACTTGCTCCGCCAGTGCGACGGGAATCGGCTGATTGTACAGGCTGCGCTTCGGAGTCTCTTTCATTTTGCCGAAGATCCCGAACGGCGTGTTTTTGGAAATGGAGCCGAGCGTGTGGCTTTCATTGTAAAACCGTGCGAATTTTTCTCCCGGATTGCCGCTTTGGCCTTTTTCGATCGAGGTTACACTCGCCTGTACGATTTGGCCGTCGCCGACAACGATCGCCTGTCCGGTATCAACATCGGAAATGACGTGGCCCAGCGCACCATATGCTTTTGTCCTAGGGTCGAAAAAAGTCAACGTACCCACTCCGGCGGCAGAATCGCGAATGTAGAGCCCCATCCGGAATTCATTGTCCTTGGTGTCCTTCACCGGTGTCAGCGACAGGTTGAGCTTTTCCTTGCCGCGGACGACCAGAAGCTGCAGTGGTTGCTTTTTGCTGCCTGATTCATTGACGAGCTTTTTCACATCGTTCATATCGTTGATGAACAGATCATTCATTTTGATTATGGTATCACCTACATGAATACCTGACTTTTCACCAGGTGAATACTTCTCTTTTCCATCGTTCACCAGATGATGGCCAACGACCAGAACTCCTGACGTCTGCAGCTTCACCCCGATCGATTGGCCGCCGGGAATGACTCGCAAGTCAGGCAGGACGTTTACTTTTACCGCTTTTAACGGGATGTTTCCCCACTTTAGCTCCAGTTGTGCTTCGCCAGCCTTCGAAGGTTCAACGGAAAGTGGCTTTGAAAGATCAACATTGACCTCTCGAGCAGTTGCCCCGTTTACTTTCAGTATGTCCGGGTTGCTGTTGACCAATGTACCCATGACAGGCATGGAAACGCGCAGTTGTTGCTGGCTTCCTGCCAGCAGCCGCAGTTCGTTAGGTAAGGATGCGAAGTCTTGAAACGGGGTTGAACTTACGATGAGCGCTGTTGCGAGCAATAGCAAAGTACCTATCCATTTTCTCTGTTGTCGATTCACCAGCAATCACTCCTACATTCCCTACCTACACCTTTTGCTACACCTCCACCTTGTGTATCTATAGAGTTACCTCGCGCGGTGTGGATTATAACAATAAAAAAACCCCAAAACGATTGGGGTTTTCCATAATCAAGCGCATATCAATGGAGGTTGGCTGCTTTCCGCTGATTTCCCATGAGCAGCATTTCTCTGGCATGCTCCTCTGCCTTTTCCGTAATTTCCGCTCCTCCCAGCATCCGGGCAAGCTCGACCACGCGTTCGGCCTCCGGCAAATACTGTACGATCGTCTCCGTGGCGTTGTCGTTCATCTCTTTGCGGATGAGATAGTGCGCATCGGCAAGAGCTGCTACCTGCGGCAAGTGCGTGATACACAGCACCTGACGATTTTGCCCGACGCGAGCGAGCTTTTCGGCAATCGCCTGTGCCGCTCTGCCGCTCACCCCCGTATCAACCTCGTCAAAAATTAATGTACCCACCTGCTCTTTGTCCGCCAAAATCGTTTTAATGGCCAGCATGATCCGCGACAGCTCGCCGCCGGATGCGATTTTTGCCAATGGACGCAACGGTTCGCCGGGATTCGGAGCGATCATGAATTCCACCTGATCAATTCCCGACGCATCAAGATAACGCTTGATCCCGTCGATTTCGATCCCCTGCTCATCCTCCTGCTGCCGCACTTCAATGGCGAACCGGGCGCGGTCCATAAACAGTTCCTTGAGCTGCTGCTCAATTAGCACGGCGAGCTTCGCGGCGCATTCCTGGCGGAGCAGACTGACTTCTACCGCCTCAAGCGCGAGGTCGGCAGCGATCTCTTGCATGCGGGATTGCATATGCTGCAGGCGTTCTTCGTAATTTTGCATCGTTTCCAGCTCATCCTGAATCGTCGCTGCATATTCCAGGATGTCATCGACACTTTTCCCGTACTTGCGCTTCAGGCTTTGCAGCAGGTCCAGCCGATGCTCCAATTCCGCCAGCTCCCTCGGATCGAAATCAAGCCGATTGCCAAAGGAGCGCAGTTGACTGACAGCGTCCTCAATCTGGTAGAACGCAGTCTGAATCGTCTCTGCGATCGGCACGAGCGACTCGTCATACTGCTGCAGGCGCTCCAGCTCGCTCATCGCATGACTCAGCCAGTCCATTCCGCGCTGGTCGCCGGACAACGCGCGATAGGCAGCTTGTACACCGGTGCTGACTTTTTCAATATTAATCCATTTCTTGCGCTGGGCAGCCAGCTTCTCATCTTCACCGGGCTGCAGCGAGGCAGACTCGATTTCATTCAACTGATAGCTGAGCAGGTCGATGCGCTGCACCAATTCCCGTTCGTTTTTGGCCATGCGCTCGATATCCTGCCGTATTTTCCTGTACGCTGCGTACAGGGTGCTGTACTCCTTTTTGGCGTGGTGCAGGACGTCCTCGCCGAAAGCGTCGAGCCAGTTGATGTGCTTGTCGGCCTGCATCAAATCGTGCGTGTCGTGCTGCCCATGCACGGTGACCAGCCAGGCCCCGAGCTCGCGCAGCATGGCCAATGTGATCAATTGGCCGTTGAGGCGGATAACGCTCTTCCCCTGAGCGGAAATGTCGCGCCTGACGACGAGCATGTTGTCCGGCTCGACATAAATTCCGAAGCTCTCGCAGATTGCGATGGCAGGATGCCCCGGGGACAGCTCGAACAGCCCTTCCACTTCCGCCCGTTTTTCGCCGTAGCGGACGAAATCGGCAGAGGCGCGCTCGCCCAAAAGCAAGCCAAGGGCATCGATGATAATGGATTTACCGGCCCCCGTCTCACCGGTCAGGATGTTGAGTCCTTTGCGAAAGGAGACGGTTACAGCCTTGATAATGGCGAAATTGCGAATGGATAGTTCAAGCAGCATCTGTCTTCCCTACCTTTTTCCAGCGGCTCTTTGCTCACTCGTCTTTGTTCAGCAGGCTTGATTAGAGCATGTCCAGCAGACGCTCCGATATTACTTTGCTGTATTCTTTTGAACGGCAAATGATCAACACCGTATCATCGCCGCAGATCGTTCCCATAATTTCCGACCACTGAATATTGTCCAACAGCACGCCCACTGTGTTGGCGTTGCCAGGCATTGTTTTCATCACGATAAAATGATCGGCAAAATCGATACTGACGAAGCACTCAATCAGCACACGCTTCAGCTTTTGCAGCGGATTGAACTTCTGGTCAGCCGGCAGCGAGTACTTGTAGCGTCCGTCGATCAACGGGACTTTCACCAAGTGCAGCTCCTTGATGTCGCGTGACACGGTCGCTTGCGTCACGTTAAATCCGGCTTGCCGCAGCCGATCGACCAATTCATCCTGTGTCTCCACCTCGTGGTTGCCGATAATTTCCCGAATTCTGATATGCCGATGCCCTTTGTTCATACTGTTTACTCCCATTCACCATGTAGTTTTGTGCGAATTGTTGCAAAGAAACTCCCTGTTTTCCATTTGACAAGCGGCGTGCTGTACCGCGACTTCTGAATGAAAATCTGGTCTCCGCCTTCCAGTGCGTATCCGAGCTGCCCGTCGATGGACAGGCCGATTTCTTTATGCTTGGCATCGACGTCAATCCGGATCATCTGCTCTCCGGAGAAAACGATCGGTCTTGCTGTCAATGAGTGCGGAGCGACTGGCGTGAGCAGCAGCATGTTGACATTGGGCGCTACGATCGGGCCGCCTGCTGCCAGCGAATAGGCTGTCGATCCTGTCGGGCTGGACACGATAACACCGTCCCCGTTAACCGTCGCGACATATGTCTCATCTATGTACACCGTGCATTGAATAATGCGGCAAAACGCCCCTTTGGCGATGCCGATATCGTTCATCGCCGTAAATTCGGCAAGCACCTCTCCACGGCGAATCAGCTTGGCATCGAGCATGCTTCTCTGCTCTACATAGTATTTCCCGGACAGCAGATTGTCCACAGCCTGCCTGAGATTATCCGGCTCAGCCTCGGACAAAAACCCCAACGTCCCCAGATTGATGCCGAGTATCGGCAGCGAATGGCCTGCCAGTGTCCGAGCGATTCCCAGAAGCGTTCCGTCACCGCCGAGCACACAGACAAGCTCGGCTCTCTCGCCAAATGCTTGCAGCGGCACAGCCAAATCTGGCCTGCCGAGCTTGCTTGCGATACTCTCCTCGAGGATGACCTGTACGTCTTTTTCCTCGAGCAGGTGCATAAGCTCTCTTGCGATAATCCGTGCTTCCGGTTTGCCTTTGATCGTCACGATACCGATTGATTTCACTTTGCCACCCCAAATCGGTTGAAATCCTTATACAAGTATACATCTTTTTATGCATGAAACAAAGAGCAGAAGCCCAATTGCCTGGAAAAGCGTTCTTGGCTACGCGGTGTTGCGGCGGGAGTGACCGCTCAGTATCAACGTGCGAAAAGAAAAGATCACGATAAAAAATGGAGCGACAAAATTACCTTGTCTGCTCCATTCCGATTTGGAATCGATTATATTCCTCTTGCGTTCAAACTTGACAGAAATTGTTTTAATCGATCCGATTGAGGTTTGAGAAAAACCTCTTCAGGCTCTCCCTGCTCCACAATGTGTCCGCCATCCATGAAGACGATCCGATTGCCAACCTTTCGGGCAAAATCCATCTCATGGGTCACGATCACCATCGTCATTCCTTCGTCCGCCAAATCCTTGATGACGCTCAAAACCTCACCGACCAGCTCCGGGTCCAGAGCGGATGTCGGTTCATCGAAGAGGATCGCTTTAGGCTGCATGGCCAACGCTCGGGCAATTGCTACCCGCTGCTGTTGTCCCCCGGACAACTGATTGGGATAGTTCCCTTCCCTCTGGGACAAACCTACTTTTTCCAGAAAACGTTTCCCTATCTTTATTGCTTCGTATTTCTCCAGCTTCCGAACAATCACGGGGCCTTCAATTACGTTTTCCAGCGCGGTTTTGTGCTGGAAAAGATTGAAGTTCTGGAAAACCATCCCCACTTCCCTGCGAATGCTGCAAATCTCTTCATCGGTGCGGGTATGTTTATTTTTTCGATCAAAATGAACCTGTTTTCCATCTATATAGATGTCCCCTTCATCTGGAAGCTCCATGAAGTTCATCGTCCGCAGAAACGTACTTTTTCCGCTTCCGCTCGGCCCGATGACGACCACTACTTCTCCTTTTTTGACATGGAGAGAGATGCCTTTCAATACTTCAAGATTCTGAAAACTCTTCTTAATGTCGCGAACCTGAATCATAGCTCATCTTCCTCTCCAGAGAATCGACAAACTTGGCCATCGGGAAGTGCAGCAGCCAATAAATGATAGCAACAAGTGTAAAAATTTCCAGGTTGCGAAACGTGGACGAAGCCAGCATTTCGCCTGTATGCATCAGCTCGTTGACTGCAATCACCGCAGCCAGCGAAGAGTTCTTCAACAGCAAGATTGCCGAATTCCCCATAGGTGGAAGCACGTTCTTGATCGCTTGGGGCAAAATGATCCGTCGCATCGCAGTGGAATAGTTCATTCCGATTGAATAGGCAGCTTCCAGTTGTCCCTTGCCGACCGAGTGGATACCCGCGCGGAAAATTTCTGCAAGATAAGCCCCCTCATAAATCGATAAACCAATCAAGGCTGCCATAAACGGGGTTAATTTAATGCCGATTTCGGGCAAGACAAAATAAACATACATGAGCTGAACCAACAGCGGTGTTCCTCGAATGATACTGATATAGAAGCCTGCTGCCTTATTCAGCAGCTTGTTGTCGGAAATACGTGCAAACGCAACAAACAAACCGATTACCAACGAGATGGCCAGAGAAAAAACTGTTAGCTCAATCGTTATGATGGTCCCTTTCAGCAAAAGCGGCAAAAACTCGACAAATCCAAACATAGGTCCCCCCCTCTTCTCTTCCATCACTCGTGACAATCGGCTTCGCGTAAAGGAGTGTCATGCTTTCATGCGAAGCCGTCTTACCTTCATTGTTTTGTTACACTACAGTCCCCACTTGGAAACGATGATGGTAATATCTCCACTTTTCTGCAATTTTTCAATCGCAGCGTTCACAGCGTCCTGGAAATCCTTTGAACCTTTCGGGAAGCCGATACACACATCCCCGACCCATTGCGACTGGTAACCGCTTACAACCTTGATGTTCAGGTCTTTGTTTTCGCTCAGCATGTGCATAATGATCGGATAGTCACCGAGGAAGGCATCGATTCGGCCATTTTTCAACTCAGCTACCATGTCAGCTGTAGATTTGTAGCCCTGGCTTACAATGTCGGGATGCTCCTTCAACTTCTGGAAGTAGAGGCCACCTTCCTGGACGCCTACCTTCTTCCCTTTCAAATCGTCCAGGTTTTTGATCGAATTGTTGTCCGCAGCCACGACAATCGTTTCCCCATATGAGTAGACCGGGATTGAGAAATCGATAACCTTCGCCCGTTCCTCTGACTTCTGCATGCCCGCAGAAATCATGTTAATCTTGTCCGCTTCAAGAGATGGGATCAGGGTAGCAAACGTCATCGGGTTGATTTGCACTTTGACGCCAAGCTCATCACCAATTCTGTTGGCAACGTCCACCATCAAACCCTCAATCTCATTCGATTTCGGATTCAAGAAAGTAAAGGGAGGCCCGGTTGGCGTCGAACCAACCTGGATGACGCCAGCAGCTTTGATTTTTTGTAAGTAGCCTGCCTCTGGAGCTTTTCCTCCCGGAGAAGAAGCTGATTCGCTGGAGCAAGCCGTGATGACAGAGGCCAATCCGACGATGAGCGCAATTGCAAGAACTGCTTTCCATTTTTTCATGTATGAACACCCGCCTAAACAAAATATGTTGGTTATTGTTTGTAAGGCTGAAAAATATCTGCCAAATTAATCGGAATATCTTTATGGTTGTAGCGCAAATAGCTTTTCACCCGTGAAAAATGCTCCATAAACATGTTGACCGCCTTCTCTTCGTCTCTTTCACGAATCGCTGCTATGATGTTGCGGTGCTCGCAAGGAGCTAACGGACTCTCCGTCTGAACGCTATCGTAAAAGGCAAGAAACACGTTGGTCAGGTTGCACAGCTCGTTGCAATATTCCAACATCAGCTTGTTTCCGCTCATCTCCACCATTCCAAGATGAATATTGGTCGTGACAGGCAGAGCATCTCCGTACTCTCCCTGCTTGTACAGCTGCTCTTCGAGGTAGGTCAACTTTTCCAGCTCGTCCAGTTGCTCCGCGGTAGCCACCTTGCAAGCAAGCTTGACCGCTTCCAGCTCCAGTATCGTTCGCAAGTAAAAAACCTCTTCAATTTCCTCTACTGTCGGCTCATAAATATAGGCACCCTTGTTGGGAATAATTTGAACCAGCTTTTCGTATTGAAGTCTGCGCAGGACGTTGCGGATTGGGGTGCGGCTTACATTGAAAACCTCTGCAAGCTGTTCCTCATTCAGTTGCATTTTCGGTGGGATTTTGCGATTTAAGATCGCTTTTTTGATTTCTTCATAAACGTAATCTTCCAAAGAGACCTTTTCGTTTTTTTTCATTGTGAACCGCTCCTTACACAATCCTGTATTTGATTTTTGGATACAATTTTTCAAATACAGTGTAAAGCCCGGGACTTGCGCTTGTCAAACCTCGCTTATTCAGTTTTGAACAGATTAAATCAGTGAAGTTTGGTGTTCCATCAAGGACAGTGTTATTCCGATCTTTTTGTTGACAGCCAATTCCAGCAATTTCTTGCCAACCGCCACATCCTCTGTCGCCATCCCAACATTGCAGGCGATGATTTTTTCCTGATTGTTCTCGCGTCCCGCTCGTTTGCTGAGAACAATTTCACCTATCTCGTGATAACTCTCCGGCAATCCACCCGGAAACGCGCCCCGGTCAGCAAAGAATTGGGTTTGGCCCCAGTCATCGGTAATGAACTTATCCATTTTCCGGATGCTTTCGCCCCATGCTTTCCCCGACTCCAGTCCTACCCCAAATACCCCTTCCTTCAGCCATTCAAATTCAATGATCGGCTTAGGCAGGCTTTGCGATGCGGTAATCACAATATCGCTGTCGACAACGACTTCCTCTGGACTTGCTACCTTAACGATTTCCAAACCAGTCTTCTCGCTCATAACCTCAACATAATCGTCGGCCGCTTCTTCCTTGATGTCATACACTTTCACTTTTTTGAGGTCTGGCAGCACTTCTTTCAGGGCCAGAATGTGGAAGCGACCTTGCACACCGGCACCGATGACGCCCACTGTTTCCGAATCCATTCGGGCACAATATTTGGCCGTTACCGCTGTGACGGCTGCCGTTCGGACCGCAGTAATCCAGCGGCAGTCCATAATGGCCGCCGGCACACCTGTTTCAACATCATTCAGAACAAGCAATCCAAGGATTTGCGGCAGTCCGTACTTGTAATTTTCCGGGTATCCACTTACCCATTTGATTCCACATACATCCATTGCCGGGATAAAAGCGGGCATAGCGTGAATAAATGTATTTTTGATCGGATGCACGCCCGGTTTTGGCGGTAGCTCAACCGCTTTCTTCCCGTGCTCAGCCAGCACCTGCTCGATGATGTCAATAACATCGGCCATGCCCAAACCTAGCTGTATTACCTCTTCCTGTGACAGATACAGCAGCTCAACCTTCTCCATTCCTCGTCCTCGCTTTCTCTACGATGAATTGCCACGATCCATGTTCATTTATTGAATTTTCAATTGAATATAAACCACCACCTTCAATGAATACTTTATTGTATACAACATTGTATCCAATAAACCTATCATAATCGCTTGTGGCGAAAAAAGAAAGAGTTTTTTTATTATTTTGAGTTGGGGGAAAGATTAAAAACACAAAGACCCAGAGCCATCAAGACTCTGGGCATACATATCATCTATAGTCGTAATCATTCATCCGCTTTCACAATCCCCAGCGAATGCGAATGATCGTACTCAAATGGTAGCGCTCATCGAAAACATCTCGCAACCTTTGTCAATTCAGTGATCTACAACGATGCTGCCGCATTTGGCAATCGAGCTATTTCAACGCTTGGTGAGCCAGCTCGACGGTGCGCCTGATTTCCTGCAGCCAGTCCGTGGCATCCTCCGGGCCGCTGGCGGCTTTTTTCGCGTGCAGCAAAAATTCAATGTTGCCTTCTCCTCCCGTGATCGGGGAATAATGCAGCCCTTTGATCGTAAAGCCAAGCGACTGGGCAAACCCGACAATCCGCTCAAGCACCTCGATATGAATCGCCGGATCGCGGACGATTCCGTTTTTCCCCACGTTTTCTTTGCCTGCCTCGAATTGCGGCTTGACCAATGCCAGCACGTCGCCGTCCGGTTTCAGGAAGCGATACAGCACTGGCAAGATCATGCGCAATGAAATAAAGGATACGTCGATCGACGCCATATCGGGCATTTCGTGAGGAAATTCATCCGGGTCCATATGGCGAAAGTTGGTCCGCTCCATCACCACCACGCGTTCGTCCTGGCGCAAGGACCAGGCCAGCTGGCCATAGCCGACGTCAATCGCATAGACCAGCCTCGCTCCGTGCTGTAGCGCACAATCGGTAAAGCCACCGGTCGAAGCGCCGATGTCCATCATCACTTTGCCGTTTAAATCAATCCCGAACTGGCGAATCGCCTTCTCCAGCTTTACCCCGCCGCGACTGACGTACGGGTGAACTTCGCCTTTCACGGTGATGGCAGCGTCGACAGGCACTTTCGTCCCGGCTTTGTCGCAGCGCTCGCCAGCGACCAGAACGAGACCGGCCATCAACGCCGCTTTTGCTTTTTCTCTCGTAGCGAAATGGCCCTGTTCGACCAGTAATACATCGATTCGTTCTTTTTTCATCGTTTCCTATGCCCTCTGCTTACTTGGCAGGATGCTGGACCGTACACGGGCGGCAATCGCGTCCGCCGTGAGTCCCACCTCCGCGCGCTGTTCCTTTACGCTGCCGTGCTCGACGAAATAGTCAGGGACGCCGAATGGCGTAACCACCGTATCGTGGTATCCTGCCTGGGCGAGGAATTCCATGACAGCACTACCAAAGCCGCCTGAAACCGAGCCTTCTTCCACGGTGATCAGCTCGTAGCCTTCCTTGGCCAGCTGAATCAACAGCTCCTCGTCCAGCGGCTTGCAGAAGCGGGCATTGACGAGCATCGGGTAAATGCTTTCCTGTCGCAGCATCTGTACGGCTTGCTCGGCGATTTCAAAAATGTGGCCGAACGAAAGGATTGCCACGCCCTTGCCCTCGGATACGATCTCGGCCTTGCCGATCGGCAGGACTTTCAGCTCCTCATCCATTTTCACGCCGCGCACATTCAACCTCGGGTAGCGGTAGGAGATCGGTCCTTCATCGTAGACAAGCGCCGTCTTCATCATGTGCTGCAGTTCATTTTCGTCTTTCGGCGCCATGATCACCATATGGGGAATCGCCCGCATAAAGGCGATATCGTAGACTCCCTGGTGGGTTTCGCCATCGGCCCCGACGAGTCCGGCGCGATCGACCGCAAAGACGACATTGCACTTCTGGCGGGCGACGTCGTGAATCAATTGGTCGTACGCCCGCTGCAAAAACGTCGAGTACACCGCATACACCGGCTTCATCCCTTGCAGGGCGAGCGCGGCACTGAATGTACAAGCATGCTGCTCGGCAATTCCGACGTCGAACAGGCGGTCAGGAAAAATTTTTCCGAACTTGATCAGGCCCGAACCGGCCGGCATCGCCGGAGTAATCGCCACGACGCGCTTATCCTCCTTGGCCAGGCGGATCATCGTATCGGCAAAGACAGACGTATAGGTCGGTGCTGACTTGGCAGACTCTCCTGACTCGATCTTGTACGTGCCGATTCCGTGCCATTTCACTGAATCTGCTTCGGCCGGAGCGTAGCCTTTGCCTTTTTTCGTGATCGCGTGGACGAGCACGGGGCCTTTTGTCTGGGATGCCGTTTTCAGGGCGTCGAGCAGCAAGTCGAGATTATGGCCGTCGATGGGACCGATGTAGGTAAATCCGAACTCTTCAAAGAGCACACCGGAGACGAGCAAATACTTCATGCTGTCTTTAAACCGCTCCGCCAGCTGGGCCAGCTTGCCGCCGACCGAGGGGATCGACTTGAGCAGATGCTCCAGTTCGTCCTTTGCCCGTTTGTACGTCGAGTCTGTTCGCAGCTTGCCGAGATAGTTGTGCAGGGCGCCGACGTTCGGGGCGATCGACATTTCATTGTCGTTGAGGATGACGATTACGTTCTTTTTCTCATGGCCGATGTGGTTGAGCGCTTCCAGTGCCATACCGCCTGTCAGTGCGCCGTCGCCGATCACAGCCACGACATGGTTTTTCTCGCCTTTGAGATCGCGTGCCGCGGCCATTCCCATCGCAGCAGACAGCGACGTGCTGCTATGCCCGGTCTCCCAGACGTCATGGGCGCTTTCCGACATTTTCGGGAACCCGCACAAGCCTTTGTACTGGCGCAGCGTCGGAAACAGCTCGCGCCGCCCGGTCAACAGCTTATGTACGTAAGCCTGATGCCCGACGTCCCAAATGAGCTTGTCTCGAGGACTGTTGAAGTAATAATGAAGGGCCAGAGTCAACTCGACGACACCCAGATTCGGTGCCAGGTGTCCGCCTGTTTTGGCCAGATTGACGATGAGAAATTCGCGTATTTCCTCCGCTAATCGCGTCAACTGCGGAATCGTTAGCTTTTTGATATCTTCCGGGCTATTCATGTTTGATAACAACAGAAAACCCCTCGCTTTCAAATAAATCGCGCCTGATGATGCAATGGCACTACTAAAACCTTGATTCATTATAAACGTTTTCCGCAGAAATCTCCACTTTGTCTATCGTCACGGTCTTGCCATGGGTAAAAAGAAAGACACCTGATTAGGTGCCTGAACGCTTCCTGATGCAATTGGTACACTTTTAATGAAGCCGCTCGATGACGTAATCGGCGAGGGCGTGCAGCATCGACTCATGGATGTCGATCGACTCGAGCGCTTGTTTGGCTTCAGCCACGAGTGAATGCAGCTTGTCGCGGGAGGCATTCATCCCGAGCAGCGCAGGATATGTAGCTTTGTTGCGATTGGCGTCACTGCCGACCGCTTTGCCGAGCAGAACAGCGTCTCCTTCCACGTTCAGGATGTCATCCTGGATTTGGAAGGCCAATCCGATGCATACACCGTAGCGAGTCAGCGCCTCTAGCTGCCGCTCGTCCGCTTCTGCCAAATAACCGCCGCCACGCAATGCCGCGACGAGCAAGTCCCCGGTTTTATGTAAATGAATGTATTCGAGCTGATCGAGGGAGAGCGCCTGACCCTCGCCTTCAATATCTGCCATCTGGCCGCCGACCATCCCGCGGGCGCCTGCACGCCGGCCCAATTCGGCAATCAGCTTGACAGTGGTCGCCGCCTCCACCTCGGGGTGCTGCATGTACGCTTCGGCAATATAGGAAAAGGCCCGCGTCAACAGGGCATCGCCTGCCAAAATCGCTGTCGCTTCCCCGTACACCTTGTGGTTCGTCGGCTTGCCGCGGCGCAGATCATCGTCATCCATCGCTGGCAGATCGTCGTGGACCAAGGAATAGGTATGGATCATTTCCAGTGCCAGCGCGTAGGGCAGCCCCCGTTCGATCGGCTGGTTCAGCGCTTCCAGCGTGGCCAGGACAAGAATCGGGCGCAGCCGCTTGCCGCCAGCCAGCAGCGAATACGACATCGACTCGAACAATTTATCCGGCACACCGGCCTGTTCCAGTGACGTCGGCAGATTGCTTTCCACAAGCTGAATTTTCTCCTGGAGGTAATCGGAAAGGGCCTTCTGCATTACAGCTCTCCCTCCAACTGAAACGGTTTTTCTTTGCCTTCGCCGTTCTCTTCCAGCAACAGCGTAATTTGCGCTTCGATCGCATCCAGCTTCTTGCCGCAGAGACGGGCGAGATTGACGCCTTCCTGATACAGGACAATCGCTTCTTCCAGCGGGACGTCGCCCTCTTCCAGGCGGCGTACGACGCCCTCCAGGCGATTCATTGCTTCCTCGTATGTAAGTTCCGTTTCTTGTTCCGGTTTTTTACGAGCCATCCTCTGTTCCCTCCCGAATGATCTCCCTGACTTCGGTGCCGACTGTTCCATCTTTTAATCGTATCACGAGCTTGTCCCCCGTGGCAATGTCATCGACGGACTTCATCAGCTTGCCATCCTGATAAACCAGTGAATACCCACGCTGCATGATTTTTAGCGGACTGAGTGCATCCAGCTGGGCCAGCGCATGGTTCCATGTATAGCGTGCCTCGGTTACTTTTTTCTCCATCAACTGGTCGAGCTTTTTCAACGTGCTCCGCAAGTCGCTCTGTCTCTGTCCGAGCTGCTCCGGCAGGCGCGTCCGTTTGACCAGCTGCTGCAGGTAATTGATTCTTTCCCGCTCCCGTCTGACTTTGAGCGCGAGCGTGCTCTCCAGGCGCAGGCGGGCGTCTTCGATCCGCTGCCGCGATTCGTCCAGCCGTCGCTGCGGTTTGCGCAGGGCATAGGAATTTTGCAGTTGGGCCAGACGCTTGCGTTCTGTCTGGAGGTGTACGTGCATAGCGCGGTGCAGCCGCTCTTCCGTCTGTCTCACTTTTCCCAGATACTCCATGTAATGCGGGACGGCGAGCTCTGCTGCTGCTGTCGGCGTCGCTGCCCGCACGTCTGCGACAAAGTCGGCAATCGTAAAATCGGTTTCGTGTCCGACGGCTGATATGATCGGAATTGCTGAAGCGCTGATGGCACGCGCTACGTATTCATCGTTGAACGCCCACAACTCTTCAATCGAGCCACCGCCGCGACCGACGATCAGTACGTCGAGATCCGCCTGTCGATTGGCCTGTTGAATGGCACGAATGATCGAGGCTGGTGCTTCCACCCCCTGGACGAGCGCCGGAATGACGACGATGGCAGTCTGGGGCAGTCGGCGTTTGATCGTCGTGCACATATCGCGCAGGGCTGCACCCGTCGGCGAGGTGACGATGCCGATCTTGCGCGGAAACAATGGCAGCTGCCGCTTCCGCTCGGGCGCAAACAGGCCTTCTCGGCTGAGCTTTTCTTTTAGCTGTTCAAACGCCAGATACAGCGAGCCCAATCCGTCCGGCTGCATCTCTCTGGCGTACAGCTGGTAAGCCCCGTCCCGTTCAAAGACAGAAATGGAACCACGCACGATTGCCTTGGTTCCATCTTTGGGGACGAATTTCAGAAAGCGGTTATAGCTCTGAAACATAATGGCTTTGATCCTGGAATCTTTGTCTTTTAAGGTAAAGTACATGTGTCCGCTGCTGTGATGCGTGAAGTTGGAAATCTCGCCCCTGATCCACAGATCAGACAGCTGCTCATCGCGTTCCAGCCGTTGTTTCATGTACTTGTTGACCTGACTCACCGACCAAATCTCGCTAGCCTTCATTTTCATCCCCTTCCCTTCGCTATGTTTAGCGTGCCGCTCTGTTTGCACGTTTATCGTGCAATTCTACTGGCAGCTGAACGCACCGTGTTTTGCAGCAGCATGGTGATGGTCATGGGACCAACGCCACCCGGAACCGGTGTTATGTAACTGGCTATGTCCACAAGCTCGTCAAATTTGCAATCGCCCACCAGTTTGCCGGTTTCAATCCGGTTTACACCTACGTCAATGACGATCGCTCCCGGCTTGACGTGCTCTTTGCCAATCACCTGCGGTTTGCCGATCGCTGCAACGAGAATGTCAGCCTGACGCGTGATCTCTGCAAGCGAAGCCGTACGGGAGTGGCAGATCGTCACCGTGGCATTTTCCTGCAGTAACAGCAGTGCGACCGGCTTGCCGACGATGTTGCTGCGCCCGATGACGACAGCGTGCTTGCCTGTAATGTCTGTTCCGGTCGATTTAATCAGCTCGATGATGCCGTGCGGCGTACAGGGCAGGAACGTTTCGTTGCCGATCACCATGTTGCCGACGCTGACCGGGTGAAAGCCGTCGACGTCTTTGTCAGGATGAATCGTGTCGATCACGGCTTTTTCCGAGATGTGCGCGGGCAGTGGAAGCTGCACGAGGATGCCGTCTACTTCCGGATCCTGATTCAACCGCTCAATCGTCTGCAGCAGCTCGGCTTCGCTGACCGTCGCTTCCATCCGGATGACTTCCGAACGTATCCCTACTTCGCCGCACGCTTTGATTTTCCCTCTTACATAGGACTCTGACGCCGGGTTGTTGCCGACCAGTACGACGACCAGCCCCGGTGTAACGCCGCGATCGATGATCATCTTCACTTCCTGTGTCAATCGTTCGCGAATTGTCTTGGCTACTTCTTTCCCATCTATGATCATAGCTGTCATTTTCGCTTAACCCTCCCTGATTTGGATAACCTACTATCTAGTGTATCGGGTAAAGGTCATTGTGTAAAGGCGAATTTTATTTGTAATACCGTCATTAATGTTCGTGTTTTAGTTGTTTCCAGCCCAGGATCCCAACCCCGTAGGCATTGTCGCCGGAATACACTGGATCACAGAAGTACAATTTCGCTTTCACAGATGGATGCTCCAGGCGTTTGATCAAACGTTCGCGTATGTACTGATTGGCGGCAACGCCACCGACGATCAGGATTTCCTGTGGATACCCCGACTCGACTGCCGTGCGCAGCACCTTTTCGAGCGTATTGGCGATGCACTGTTCGGTCGCCCTGGCGATTTCTGCGGCAGGCACGTCCGCTTTTTTGATCGTCCGCAGCAGGGCGGCTTCCGGACCTGACAAGCTGAAGGCCAGTCCGTCTACTGCCGATGGCACCCGGTACGTTCCCTCCGCCTGCTTGGCAAGCTGTTCGATTTCCGGTCCTGCCGGAAAGCCCAGCCCTAGCGCCACGCCGACTCTGTCGACGAGCTGCCCGGCGTGCAAATCTACGGTTCCACCGATTTTTTCGATCCCATACCCAGTGGCGAGGCGCGTGCAAGCCAATAGCTCGCTCGTTCCGCCGGAAAGGTGTACGGCGAGGAAACGATCGCCGCTCGGCCGCTCGGCAGCCGTATATTCGCCCGCAGCGATATGACCTTCCTGATGGCTCGTCAAATAATACGGTACTTTGTGATAGATGGAAAGTGACTTAGCCAAGCCCTCGCCGACTTTGAATACAGGCATGTAGGAGCCTTCTACCGGGCGTGGCGTGCTGCTGGCACACACAGCGACTACTTCCCAATCTTGCAGGGCCATTGCATCACTCAGCTCTGGCAGGTTCATCACATGCTGAAAGACGGCTGCCGATTGCTGAAGCCCGCGTTCCCCTGCTTTTACCCGCAGGAGGCGCTTGGCTTCGGAGACAATCTCACCGTCTTCGTCGACCAGGCAGAGCGATGTCCGGTAATTGCTCGTATCAATTCCCAACAAAACCTTTTTCATCACAGCTCCCCTATTCCGTTCATACCTGTGAGGCTTCCTGCGCTTGCACGTAGGCTGACAAAACACCGTTGACAAAGCGACTGGACTGCTCATCACTAAACAGTTTGGCCAATTCAATCGCTTCGTTCATGATCACCCTGGGCGGGGTGTCTTGCTCAAACATCATCTCGTAAAAGGCCAGACGCAGAATGGCGCGATCGACATTGGCGATCCGCTCCAGCTGCCACCCGCGCAAATACTTTTTAATCTCAGCGTCAATCGCTTCCCTGTTCTCGGTCGTTTTTTTCACCAGATGAACCATAAAGGAGCCGTCTTCTTTTGAATCTTCCATGACGAGATCATAGGCATCCTGAAAGTTGACTTCCGCCAGATCCATTTGAAACAAACATTGAATTGCCTTTTCCCGAGCTGTTCTACGTTTCATTAAAAGTCACCTACTATTTGAATTTCCCAGGCAAAATCCGATCGAGAATTTCCCGCAAATCTTCCTTCTGATCCAACTTTCGCCCTATGTAAAAACCGGTTCCGACAAAAACGAGGAAGACAAGCGTATGCCAGAAGCCGACGAGCAAGTAAATGCAGCCAAAGAACAACCCCGCAACAATACCCAACAGCTTTCCCTTATGCTCCCACAGTAACTCCCATATCATCTGTCTCATCCTCTACTCTACCCTTCTCGTACGGACAGGGGGTGTATCCTGGGTAACCACTTCCGCCACAATCACCTTGACCTCGGTAATATCTACGCCGGCAATCGTCTCGACGTTCGTCTTTACCTCGTACTGCAGCGCCTGCGTCATTTCCGGAATCGAGGTCTCGCCGTCGACCGTCACGCGCAAGGAGATGATATTGCCACTCTCCAATGCTTTGACTGTCGTCCGCAGCTCGCGCACGCCTTTGACTTTTCGCGCGACGCGTTCTGCGATGGACTGAATCGTATTGAGCGTAATATGTACTTCGCCGTATTCCCCGCGCTGGCGAATGGCTTTCTCCTGGCGCGACTTCTGCGGAATAAAGCTGCCGAAGAAGAAACGCAAGCTGATCAGGAAGAAAATGACAACGACGATGACATACGGTATGTGCACAGCCGTGCTGCCGTAGATGTCGGCTACCGTATCCTGAACGACTGCGAGCGGTATGTAATTAAGCAGAATGCCGAGCGCTGCGATCGAAATGACGATTAAGGCAAGACTGTAGATGGTAAGAATAAAGCGATCAAACAAGTTCAACTCCATCGCCTCCTTTATGAGGAAAATGCCTCCAAAAAGGAGGCAATCATTTCAATCATCGTACCCGCTGATATTCTTCCGCACCTACGGGAGGCAACGGCTGCGCTTTCTCTTCAGCTTTCAACTCGACGTCGACGATGTGCACGTTCACTTCCACGACCGACAGACCTGTCATCGTTTCAATTGCATTGCGAACGCTGTCTTGAATATTGCGTGCGACTTCCGGAATGCGGTGCCCGAACTTGACGATGATGGAGACATCGACTGCCGCCTCTTTTGTCCCGACTTCAACGCGAACGCCGCGAGCGATATTTTTGCGGCCTAACCGTTCCACGATATCCCCGACAAATCCTCCACTCATCTGAGCTACACCTTCGACTTCCGATGCAGCCATACCAGCAATTACCTCCAAGACTTCGGGAGCGATCTGGATTTTTCCAAGTTCTGAATTCTCTATATCTGGCTGAAATTCTTCCATATTTCGCACCTCCCATATCATTTACCTACCATTATAGCAATAATGTCCAGTATTTACAAACCAGCTACTTCCGCTCTTCCAGGTGCAAATCGTAGGTTTCCAAAAATTTGGTGTCAAACTGGCCGCTGACGAACACCTCGTGTTCCAGCACTTTCAGATGGAACGGAATGGTCGAGTGGATGCCGTCAACGACGAACTCGCTCAGTGCCCGCTTCATCCGGTTAATCGCTTCGTCACGTGTTTTGCCCCAGACGATCAGCTTGGCGATCATCGAATCGTAATAGGGCGGAATGGAATAGCCCGCATACGCTGCGCTGTCAATCCGCACGCCAAAGCCACCCGGCGGCAAGTATTCGGTAATGCGCCCCGGCGAAGGCATGAAGTTCTTGGCCGCATTTTCTGCGTTGATGCGGCATTCGATTGCCCATCCGTTCATTTGCACGTCTTCTTGCGCGAACGAAAGCGGTTTGCCTGCTGCTACGTTGATTTGTTCCTTGATCAAGTCAAAGCCGGTGACGAGCTCGGTTACCGGATGCTCTACCTGAATGCGCGTGTTCATTTCCATGAAGTAAAACTTGCCGTGCTTGTCCAGCAAAAACTCAACCGTACCCGCACCGTGGTAATTGACCGCTTTGGCGGCGGCCACAGCAGCCGCACCCATCTCCTGGCGCAGCGCTTCACTCAGTGCAGGCGACGGCGCTTCCTCGATCAGCTTTTGGTGACGGCGTTGAATGGAGCAGTCCCGTTCGCCGAGATACACGACATTGCCATGCTTGTCGGCCATCACCTGAATCTCGACGTGGCGAGGTCCCTCGACGAATTTTTCCAGATAGACACCCGGGTTGCCAAATGCCGTCTTGGCTTCATTTTGCGCCAGGCGGATGGACTTTTCCAGTTCTTCGGGACTTGTCGCGACGCGCATCCCGCGTCCGCCGCCGCCCGCCGTAGCCTTGACGATGACCGGATAGCCGATGGCTTCAGCAGTAGTCAAGGCATCCTCGATGCTGTCAATTAGCCCGTCTGTACCGGGGACTGTCGGCACGCCGGCAAGCTTCATCGTGTCTTTTGCCGTGGATTTGTCACCCATTTTGGTAATCGATTCCGGGTCCGGACCGATAAACGTGATGTTGCACGCTGCGCAAATTTCCGCAAAATCCGCGTTTTCAGCCAAGAATCCGTATCCGGGATGGATCGCGTCGGCGCCTACCTTCGTCGCCACGCTCATCAGGTTGGCCATGTTCAAATAGCTGTCCTTCGATGCAGTGGGACCGACACAGTAGGCTTCATCGGCAAGCTTGACGTGAAGTGATTCGCGGTCGGCTTCCGAGTAGACGGCTACTGTCTGAATTCCCATTTCGCGGCAGGCGCGGATGATTCGAACCGCAATTTCACCACGGTTGGCAATCAGTATTTTCTCGAACATTTTCTTCTCCTCCGTTCACTTTGCGCAGGCTGAGCAAGCCTACTCAGGCTTTACCAAGAACAAGGGTTGGCCATATTCGACTAATTGCCCGTCTTCCACGAGGACTTTGACGATTTCGCCGGACACTTCCGCCTCAATTTCGTTAAACAGCTTCATTGCTTCGACGATGCAGACGACTTTGCTTGGCGTCACTTTGTCGCCGGCTTGCACGTACGCTGCAGCCCCCGGTTCAGGTGAACGGTAGAACGTCCCAACCATCGGGGAAACGATTTTCAGCAGATTGGCCTCATCGGCAGTCGCTACAGCTGCGGCTGCAGGTTTTGCAGCTACTTCAGGAGCCGGGCTGACGGCAGGGGCTGCTTCAGCCGCCGGAACAGCTGCTAGGGCAGGAGCTGTCGCCTGCGGCGCAACCACTTGGGTCACGACCGGAGCTGCTTCAGCTGCGCCGCCGCTTTTTTTCATGCTGACTCTTGTCCCATTTACTTCCAGCTCGAACTCTTTGATCGACGATTGGTCGACAAGTTTGATAATTTCTCGAATCTCGTGGATTTTAAACACGGTATGCACTCCTTTATTGTTTGCTTTTCCATGTCATTTTGCATGGGCTCTGAATAGAAGTATGTACATATTTTACTAAGTACGAGTAACAAATCATAATAATCATGGTAGCTTTTCAGTCTGGCAACGTCAAGAAAGGATTTCCCCTCTTGCCATGGCAGGCAAATAGTTGAAATCCTCTCGCGATTGCGATAAATCGTATTCTCGTTTACGGCTTGAACTGTACGGTAACATCGTTGCCGGAGACGTGCAGCTGTTGTTTCACCTGGGCGATGATGTCTACTACTTCCTGTGAAGAGAGCTTCGGCGCCTGTACGATGACGTTGACCTTGTTTTTTTGCGAATAGACGACTGCGTCATTGTATCCTTTGGCCTTGATCAGCTCCTCCAGAGCGAGGGTCGAGCTCTCTTGAGTAGAGAGTTCCTCGTGTTGAGCTTTCGCATCGGCGATGGCTTGCGGCGTTGAATTTTCGTTCGTCATGATCGCCATTTGCTCGTCCTTCTGCTGCTGCATCATCGCTTCCCGCTTCATTTTGTAGCCCTGGAAGAAGTCGTTGGACGAAGGCATGGCACCCGCTTGCGGCTGATTGGCGTCAGTGCCCTGATTGGTGCTCTTGTTTACATCGTTGGTCGGCGTCGCTTTGCCCAGTTCATCAGTCGAGCCGAGATCAGGCGCCAGCGTACTGCCTTCGACCGGCTTTGAGTCTTCGCCTGCTGCCGATTGGTTGCTCGGCTTGCTTTTGACTTCGACGCCCATCAGTTGATCTTCCTGTTTTTTCAGTTCGTTTTGCACGTGCTGGTTCGGCCCTTTGACCAGATAGTACCCGGAGAGCACAACCATGACGGCGAGCATCGTCAATAACCAGACCGTTTGTTTGCGTAATAACATACCAGTAACCCCCTACCCTTTTTTTGGCAAAATCGAGATTTTGTAAGCCGGCACATCCAACACTTTTTGTACAGCTTCGGTAATCCACACTTTTACCTGCATGTTCTCTGCCCCTTTGGCGACGACGAGCACCCCCCTTACCTTTGGCTTCAAGGTCTTGATGATGACCGGTTGATCCTGTTTGGGTCCGCGGACAACAAGCACCTGCTCATTATGCGATTGGTCGCTTTGGTTGCGTGTTGCCTTATCTTTATCCGTTTCCTGCGTAGTAGAGGAACGGGCTTCGCGGTTTTTCTCAATAACGATTTCTGGCGTCGAATCGAGATTGACCATCACTTCTACCTTGCCGACCCCGATGACGGTTTCCAGAATCTCGGCCAGCTGCGTCTCGTAGCGATGCTCGTATTCGGCAATCTCGTCTTTGCCCATCGATCCGGAGGCAGCAGGAACGGCATTGTCCTGATTCGCTGGAGGCGAATCTGTCGCCACGGACATTTGCAAACCAAGTGGCCGATCAGGTTCCACGCGGAGGAAATCTGTGAGAATCATACACGCAATTCCAATGCCGAGCAGAATGATCAAATAATGGATGGGCTTTAGCTTTTGGTCTTTAGACTTCGATTCTTTGTCCCAGAGCTGCTTCCACCTGGCGAACATGTACGCTGCCTCCTTTCAGTACTTTTCGTTATCAGGCGCAAGGCCAGTCACTTCGACCTGGGCCTCGCCGATCTGCCAATCGCGGGCAACTGCGCTGGCGATCTGTTTGTACAGCGGCTTGGACTGATCTGTAGTGGCCTGCACGCTCGCCGCCTCTGTCCGGCCAAGCTCGATCTTGACCGGCTCGATCGGCTTGATCCGCGATTGTGCTTGCCGGTTCCCCTTCGATCCGTCCTTTGTCTCATCAACTGCCAGGTAGATTTGCTTGACCACAGGCGTCTGGTTCTCATCCGGTGCAATCGTCACCTCCACTTTGCCGACGGCTACCCCGAATTGACTCGATACCTGGGCGCGCAGCAGGTTTTCCATCTGCTGCTTGACGTAGCCTGTGACTTGTCCGTCCTGCGTCGAAAGCAATTGATTGGTCAGCTTCTTCCACTGCGGATCAGCTGGATTGTCCAACGACTCCTGGTAGCGGCTCATTTTGAGCGCCAAATCGTCCTGTGACAGGTTGAAGATCGTAAACAGCGGGCTCATGATCGTGATCAGGATAATCAGTCCCATGACCATCTTGACGTAGCGCTGCAGATTGGTATTCGGCAAAATCAAATCGAGGAACGCCGCCAGCAACACGAGCAGAATCAACTTTTTCAGCCAGATTGACAACCATTCCACGCTCGTCACCTACCTACCGCACCATCATCGAAATATTGCCCGCTGCAATCAGGATTGTAATGGCCAGGAAAAACATCAATCCGACGGTTGCCAGGGCTGCGAAGACAAACAGCAAGCTTTTGCCGATCGTTCCCAGTGCCGTGATGATCGGGCTGTTGCCCAGCGGCTGCAAAACGGCGGAAGAAATGTTGTAAATGATCGCCAGCACGAGAATTTTCAGTGCGGGAAACGCGCAGATCATCAGCAGGATGATCACTCCGGCCAGCCCCACGGCGTTTTTGACCAACAGGGAGGCACTGACGACGGTATCGGCGGCGTCTGAGAACATCCGGCCGACGACGGGAATGAAATTGCCGGTGACGTACTTGGCTGTCCGGATGGTCACACCGTCGGTTATCGCCGTCGTCGCTCCCTGAATGCTGATCACGGCCAGGAAGATGGTCAAAAACGAGCCAAGCGTCCCCATCGCGATGTTGCGCAGCAGTGTAGCCAGCTGGGTTACCTTGTACCGCTCCGAGAACAGGCTGGCGATCGAGAGCAGTGCCGAAAAGAACAGGAGCGGAAACACCACGGTAGCGATGACGGTTCCGCTGATGTTGACCATGAAAATGATCAACGGATGGAACATCGCGGCCGAGGCAAGATTGCCCATGGAAGCCAGCAGAGCGATCACGAGCGGAATCATCGCGAGCATGAAGTCGGACATGCTGCCGATCGCTTCTTTGGCGTAGCTGATGGCTACGTGAAAGCTGTTGATGGCCAAAACCATCAAGACGATATAGGCGATGGAATAGGCGACCGTCGTAACGGTATTGCGCTCAAACGCATTTTGCATCGTCTCCAGAATCATGGCGAAGACGGTAATGACGATAATCGAGCTGAGCAGCTTGCCATTCATCAGGATTTCGTGAAAGACGAATTTCAACAGTCCTTTCAATGTGCCCAGAAAGCTAAGCTCGCCATCCTCCACCAGCATCTTGACCAATCCGGGCGATTTGATGTCAGGGAGATAGCCCTCGTACTCGCGCAAGGTCTTTTGCCAAAACTGCTCCACCCTCTCTGTCGGAAGATTGTCTACCTGCTGGCGAACGAGCTGTTCGACCGGATTGACCTGTGAATTGGTCTGTGGATTCGGTTGGGATGGCTCTGCGGCAACGTAAAAGGGCGATGCAGAGAGGAAGGCAAACAAGAGCAAGATCCATCCCATGCGTGACACAAGCATCCCTCCACTTTCACTCTACGCGGGCAGTAAGCCAATAACGGTTTCAATGATGATTTGGATAATCGGTACGGCCATCACCAGAATCAACACTTTTCCAGCAAGCTCGATTTTGGAGGCGATCGCCCCTTGTCCAGCATCGCGCGTCATTTGCGCGCCAAATTCGGCAATGTAGGCGATTCCGATGATTTTGAGAATCGTTTCGAGAAACACCATGTTCAGATCGGCTTGTACAGCCAAGTGCTCCAGGACGCGAATCACATCTGAGATTTTATGGATGAGAAAGGCAAATATCAGGACGCCGCTGGCCACGGCCAGCAAAAAGGCGAACATCGGCTTTTGTTCTTTGATGACCAAAGAGAGGATGGTTGCTACCAGGCCCAAACCAACAATTTGCACGATTTCCATAGGCAGTCCACACTCCCTAGTTAAACAGGAAAACGCGTTTTACCTCAGTAAACAAATCACCCAAGTAGTGCGCAACCATGTAGAGAACGATGATAAACCCGACCAACGTCGCCCAGTGTGCAATCTCTTCTTTCCCGGAGGCTTTCAGCACCGTATGGATAATTGCCGTGATAAACCCGACACCGGCTATTTGAAAGACGGGAGTTAAATCAAAGTCCACTCTCCAGCACCTCTCTTCAGAACATCAAGATGACCACCAATAGTCCGCCCAGAAAGCCCAAGCTCTTGTACATTTTTTCGTACTTCGTCTGTTCCACCCGCGCTTCTTGTTCCAGGTTGTTGAGATGTGCAACTGTCAGGCGAATATGCTTTTGCTGGTCTTCACGGTCCGAACTGCCGAGAACATATCCGAGATTCAGCAGAATTTCTTTTTCCGGTTTGCGCAGTGCCGTACGGTACCATTTCTGCTCGATTCCTTGCCGCCAGCACTCCGCCGTTCCATACCCTTCCTCCTTGAGCATCAACTCAGCTGCCGCGAGAAAGATTTGCCCGATATCTGTTTGCACGCGTTGGCCGATTTTGACAAATGCACGATACAGCGGTGTCGCAGCAAAGACGATTTCGGTCTCCAGCATTTGCAGAGCCATCAGCATGGCACGCAGCTGAACCGGTCGCACCGCGTAGTACCTGCCCACCTGCCAGCCCGCCATCGTCGCCGAGAAGAGTACGATGATGGATCCGATTATTTTGAGCATACGAGTCTCTCCTTGCCCACCCTGTTCAGCTCCCGATCGTAGATGCCTTCAATCGTTCCGACGCCGCCGCTGCGGGTTAACACGACATAACGCGAAAAAGCGCCGTGCTGAATCAGTCTGCCAATCATCGGCCGCTGGGCAATCTCAGCCACATCGTAGCCATGCGCCGAACAGACGATTGCGACACCTGCGTGTATCGCCTCCCAGACAGCGTCCCCATCTTCTTTGCGGCCAATTTCGTCCACGACGATGACATCTGGGGACATCGAGCGAATCAGCATCATCATTCCGATTGCTTTGGGACAAGCGTCGAGGACATCGGTACGGGGGCCGACATCCCGTTGGGGCACCCCGGCAAGACAACCTGCCAGCTCCGAGCGTTCGTCGACGATCCCGACCTTGCGGCTGGACGACCACTCACTGCCATAGCTCAAAGAACGGGCGATATCGCGCAGCATGGTGGTTTTTCCGCACTGCGGCGGCGAGATGAGCAGCGTATTGTGGATGTGCCCGCCTTGCAGCAAGTAGGGGAGCAGCTTATCCGCAGCGCCTTTTTTCTCTCTGGCAATGCGTATGTTAAAGCTGGTAATCTCTCGGATCGCTTTCACCTCTCCCTGCTCCAGGACGACCTTGCCGGCTATGCCGATGCGATGTCCGCCGACAATCGTGATATACCCCCGCCTCAATTCCTCTTCCAAAGCGTAAAGCGAATGTTGGCTGATCTGGTTTAACAGCTTGGTGATCAACTCTTCAATGACGATGAAACCGTTTCGTGCATTGGCAGTTAATTGACCCGAGGCGGTGACGAAACTCGCTTTTTGCCCGTAACGGATCTCCAGCGGCAGATTTTGTCTGAGCCGAATCTCTTCCACATGCTCGCTCACAGCAGGCGGTAGAGCGGCCAGAAGATTGCGCAGCGCTGCCGGTAGAAGGGGGATGATTTCTTTCATTTGATCACACCTTTGTCCACTCAGACTTATCTCATCCTATGCGCGTGTGGACGAGATTTATTCCAGGAAAATCCTCGCAGGGTACGTTCGTTTGGCAGAAATTTACAGAGGAAAAAGTACGTGGCAGTCATCGGTCTACAATGGCGAAGCGAAGTCGGCATTCCCAGATGCAAAAGAAAACGCTCGAACTCCCGTTTCAAGCACGGCGAATTCAAGCGTCTCTTCGTTTTGGCACTGCCGATTTCGGTATCTCCCGGTCACTCAGGTCGGATTGATCGGCTCCTGCAGGTCTGACGACCGTTCGATGATGTAATGCCGGTAGCCCTCCTCGTCTACTTCTTCGTGAAACAACAGCGTCTCGTCACAATTCGGGCATTCAAACTCATACGATTCGTTGACTGGCATGTTTTCGGACGATGTGCGGTCGTACAGATACGCATCCTCACTGTCGTCCAAATCGTAATACTCGCCTTCGTCATCCGGATCCAGCACGACAAAGTCATCATCGTCTACCATCTCGTACAGTTCATCGTCATCGTCGTACATCAACAGCTCCAGATCGTTCAAATCCTCGTCAATCGCCTCGACGTAGTCTTCTGTCTCCTCAATCCGCAGCTGCAGGGTCCTGCATTCGGCATACAGGTCGTCGAGCAGTTGAACCATCTCCACGACAATGCGCCCCTCTTTGGTTGCCTCTCCGATGTCCAGTCCATCCGCCAAGCCTCGCAAATAGGTGATCCGCCTGCCAAGTTCCTCCATGAGCAACCCTCCCTTATGTAGATACGTCTTCTAGTCTTCCCGTTTTTCGGAGCGCTACAAGTGGAAATCTTGTCCGAAAGAATGAGTGTCTCTATTTGCGAACGCCGACAAAAATGCATGCAATCCCGGCAAAGATCCAGACGATTTTCCACAAATTAATCCGATCCGAAATGCCGAGCAAGCCAATCGACGTCGTCGTCAGCAGGATCACCGGTCCGACGATGGCGAGACCCGAATTGACCAGCAACGCTTTTTCGACCTGGTTGAGCTTTAGAATAAACAGTGCGGCCAGTATCTCAATCGACCCCGACATCAATCGCAGCGCAGCCATCCCGATTATCGCCTTTTCGAACATGCACGTCCCTCCTCATAGGACACTCTATGACACCGGTCGGCATTTTAGGCATCGCGATGAAACAACTTCCGCTAATTTGCTAACAAAAATCAAAAAATCGCTGATATTTTGCCAGCAAAAGCGGGAACTAATTTCAT